>NZ_JAMYTP010000078.1:0-514 GCF_040322515.1 Mesorhizobium sp. M0136 | reverse complement strand
GGCACGGTGGTGACCGGCCGCGTCGAGCGCGGCGTCGTCAAGGTCGGCGAGGAGCTGGAGATCGTCGGCATCCGCCCGACCACCAAGACGACCTGCACGGGCGTCGAGATGTTCCGCAAGCTGCTCGACCAGGGCCAGGCCGGCGACAACATCGGCGCGCTGTTGCGCGGTGTTGACCGTGAAGGCGTCGAGCGCGGCCAGGTCCTGGCCAAGCCCGGCACCGTCAAGCCGCACAAGAAGTTCGTTGCCGAAGCCTACATCCTGACCAAGGACGAAGGCGGCCGCCACACGCCGTTCTTCACCAACTACCGTCCGCAGTTCTACTTCCGCACGACGGACGTGACCGGCATCGTGTCGCTGCCGGAAGGCACCGAGATGGTGATGCCGGGCGACAACATCACCGTCGATGTCGAGCTGATCGTGCCGATCGCCATGGAAGAGAAGCTGCGCTTCGCCATCCGTGAAGGCGGCCGCACCGTCGGTGCCGGCATCGTCGTCACCATCAAAGAGTAAT
>NZ_JAMYTP010000077.1:0-517 GCF_040322515.1 Mesorhizobium sp. M0136 | reverse complement strand
TCGCTCCTCGGAAGTCCGCCCGTGCGAGATTGGCAAACGAGAAGCGGCTGCCGCTGATATCGGCGTCATGGAACTGCGCACGCCCCAGTTCTGCCTTTGTGAAATCAACATTGGTCAGATTGGCGTCCTGGAAATTCGAACGCTGCATTTCCGCGCTCGCAAACACAGCGCCCTGCGCGTCCATACGGCTGAAGTCGGTCCTGTAGCCCTCGATTCTGTCGAACCGGGCGCCTTTGGCGGTCGAGTCGGCCAAGGAAGCACGCACAAGAGTTGCCTTCTCAAGATTTGCCGCACCGAGATTGGTGTTCCTGAGGTCGGTCGAAGTGAAATCAACACCGAACAGGTTCGCCCCGCTCAGGTCCTGTCCATCGAGGATGAGAAGCTTCTTGTCACACTCTTGCCAATTGACGCCAGGCGTCGCGGCTGCGTCGCAATTTTGAGCGGCAGCGGCGTTCTGCCAAGCAAACACAGTGCAAACCGCTAGAACCAAGCCGGATGTGCCGTAAGCTCTGGTTCG
>NZ_JAMYTP010000076.1:0-535 GCF_040322515.1 Mesorhizobium sp. M0136 | reverse complement strand
GTACGCATCCGGTGAAGACCGCAGACGTGCATATCCGATGCCATGAGGACCTGAGCACCGCGGTGCTGGGGTCAAGCTTTCGATGGGGAGACGCGATGATGTTCTTCGAGGAGGAGTTCGACCTCTTCGATGCCTTCATCGGTGAAGACCAAGATCCCGTCGTCATCGTTAGCCCCGTACACCCAGATCACGCCATCCTCGGGCTCGAGACCGAGGGTCAGGTCCTGGATGAGCTCTTCGCTGACGCCGAGGTCCCTGGCGACACGTTCGACGGTGTAGATGTGATGCACCTTATTGCGCTGCATGATCAGGCCGCCGCTGGTTGGGTCCGCAGTTTTGCGGGTCTCCAATTCCACGGCAGCAAATCATCGATCCGATGGGCTGGATAGGCGGGCAGTCGAGCGAGGACGTGGGCGAGCCAGACTTGCGGATCGATATCGTTCATCTTGGCGCTGACGATCAGGCTGTAGAGAACGGCAGCGCGCTGTCCGCCGCGATCGGAACCGCAGAACAGCCAGGACTTTCTGCCGAGAGC
>NZ_JAMYTP010000075.1:0-556 GCF_040322515.1 Mesorhizobium sp. M0136 | reverse complement strand
CAGGGGAATCGCATATGGCGATTTTGGGGTTGAGTTTAGGCTGAGAAAGGATTCTTTGGAGAGGCAGTTGAGCGAAGGAGCGACTGCCATTTCCTGCCTTGAGAGCTACTTTGGCGCGGTGCCTGATCCACGCGCGCCCAACGCCACGCACCGGCTTGGCGACCTGATCGTGATGATGATCGCGGCAAGCCTGTGTGGTGCCAGCAATGCGACGGAGTTCGCCCTGTTCGCGCAGGAGCGCAAGCAGGCGCTGTCGCGGCTGATCGACTATGACGCAGCTCCCAGCCACGACACCTTCTCGCGGCTGCTGCGTCTGCTCGACCCGGAGGCCTTTGGTCGCGCCTTTGCGGCCTTTGCCGCAGCTTTCGCCCGAGCCAGCCGAGAGACGCCCGAGGTGGTGTCGCTTGACGGCAAGGCTTTGCGGCGGGCCTACGAGAAGGGCTTGGCAGCCAGTCCGCCGTTGACGGTGTCGGCCTTCGCCGCCGAGACCCGGCTGTGCCTGGCGGCAGTCTCGCCGAGCGCTGGTGAGAACGAAGTCGAGGCCGCGCTCAAAGTC
>NZ_JAMYTP010000074.1:0-557 GCF_040322515.1 Mesorhizobium sp. M0136 | reverse complement strand
CGTTCAATCCGGCTTGCAATGAGGTCCGACAACCAGTCCGCCCACTCCGTCGAGCATGCGGACCTCACAGAAGCCTCCAGATTCCAGTGAGACCGCGTTCGTGATTCACTTTCCGGTAGGAGGTGATTTGCGATGCCCAAGCCCTATTCAATCGATCTACGTGAACGCGTTGTCGGTTATGTCGAAGCCGGCCATTCACGACGCGCGGCCGCGGCGCATTTTGGTGTATCGGTTTCGTTCGTCGTGATCCTGATGAGGAACTACCGACAGACCGAGAGCCTGGTGCCCAAGCCGAGCGGTGGCCGACGCCATTCCAAGCTCGACCCGCATCGTGCGTTTCTGCTTGGCCGTGTGGTCGAGAAGGACGACATCACCATGCCGGAGCTTGCCGCCGAACTGGCCGCTGCTGCAGGCGTCGAGGTCGCTCCCGCTTCGATCTCACGTTGGCTCATCAGGAACGGCTACCGCTTCAAAAAAAACGCTGCTGGCCAGCGAGCAAGATCGACCCGACATCAGCAAGGCGCGCCAGCAGTGGCGGGCCAAACGCCAGCCGCGGA
>NZ_JAMYTP010000073.1:0-600 GCF_040322515.1 Mesorhizobium sp. M0136 | reverse complement strand
ATCCGCCACTACGGCTTCCTCGCCAACGGTAATCGCGCCGCCAAGCTCGACCTGTGCCACAGGCTGCTGGCCGGATCGCAGCAGAACGAGCTCAAACCGGATGCCGAAAGCGCCGCCGTCGCCGCCGAGCGCCTTGCTATGGCGCATCGCTGCCCATGCTGCGGAGAGCCAATGATCACGCTCGCCATCTGGCGGTGCGGCCAGGCGCCGCCGCGCCCCTTCTGGAACGACACCTCATGACCACGCCGGGTGCGTCCACATCACCCGGTACGGTACCCGTCGCCATGCGCGCCGGCACCCCGACCCTTGTCCCGCCGCACAAAGCCGCAAGCAGACAGCCCGGCGATAGAAGGCACTGCAGCCTATCCGACGGCTCGCGCCATCACGGTTCCGCCTTCCACCGTGCCATCCTTCGCTGTGGCCGCATCGTGAACGCCCTTCATCAGCATGGCGAAGACGATCCCGACCGCTCCTCCAGGCTACAATCCCCATAGCGCCAGATCGTCCCGCGGCTTCGTTCAATCCGGCTTGCAATGAGGTCCGACAACCAGTCCGCCCACTCCGTCGAGCATGCGGACCTCACAGAAGCCTCCAGATTCC
>NZ_JAMYTP010000072.1:0-608 GCF_040322515.1 Mesorhizobium sp. M0136 | reverse complement strand
GCAGGGCTATCGCATATGAGTGATGGCATTGATGAGATAGTCGTCGTTCCAGGCGCATTTCTTGATGCGATGGCTGATGGGGACTTTGGCAGCATCGGCGGTCTGAAGGATGTTTCTGGCGAGGCGATTGAGAAGGGCTGTGTTGGCGGGAGCATTATCCTTGCGGGCACGGCTGAGATCCTCATCGAGATGGACATCAAGCATCCAATGCAGGCCGTTCTCGATGTGCCAATGAGCTCTAGTGAGGTCGAGCGCCCGTTGCGGCGACATGAGCGTGGAGGCCATGAACAGGCGCATCAACGGCCTGGCCTGATCGCGTCGGCTGGTGATGCGGATGAAGGCCAGGTGGCCGGGCATCAGCGGCTCGGCCGCCGCCACGATCTCGGCTTGCCGCCACTCGTTGCGGCCGTGGCTGGTCTCGGTCCGCTCGGCAATGGAAGGGGTGGCGTCGGCCAGTTGCAGGTTGGCACGGCGCAGCCAATGACGACGGTTGCCCTTCAGCGCAAGCAGGTAATCGCCACCTCTTTGGGTAATGGCCGCAGCCATGCGGGTGTGGCAGTGGAGCGCATCGGCGGTGACCAATCTGCCCGTAAGATCAATGAGTTCGA
>NZ_JAMYTP010000071.1:0-682 GCF_040322515.1 Mesorhizobium sp. M0136 | reverse complement strand
GGGCCTGTTGCGCAGTAACCGGGGATGTTTGGATGGGGCGGGATCGCAGGGATTTCGCTCGTCTTTGTGAGCTCCGCCCCCTTGTTTGGGGTTTCGGCGGCGGTTTCGGCCCGGGCGGCCGGGCTGCGGGCGCACCTATCCCGTGATGGCGGCCCATCGGCGCATGTTGAAGGCGATCGCCGCCAATGTCACCTGGGCGGTGGCCTTCGCCAGTCCGACATAGCGGATATTGGTCAGCTTCATGCGGTTCTTGAGCGTGGCGAAAGTGGTCTCCACCGCCGCTCGCCGTCTGGCGATCAGGCGGTTGTAATGTTTGAGCCGCGGCGGCAGCGCATGGTGCTTGTTGGGGCGGCGCGCGATGCGCACCTTCTTGCCCTCGGCCTTGAGCCGGGCGCGGCGGGCATGGGTGTCGTAGGCGGCGTCCGCCCACACCGTCTTCTCGTCGCCGCAGATCAAGTTATCGGCCATCACCGTGTCGTTGACGTTGGCTGGCGTGGTAATCACCGTGCGGATCAGGCCAGAGCCCTCATCCACCCCGACATGGGCTTTGTAGCCAAAGGTGAAGCCGCCCTTGCCCTTTCGCGCGGTGAGCCGGGCATCCGTATCCTTCGAAGTCCGCTCGTCCGTCGGGGGCAATGAAACCGCATTGATCAGCGTGGCATCCAGCATCGTTCCCCGCTTC
>NZ_JAMYTP010000070.1:0-724 GCF_040322515.1 Mesorhizobium sp. M0136 | reverse complement strand
TCGTCGTCGACACGCCGATGAACCGTCGCATCTTCGACACCTACGTCGAAACGCAGCTCGCTCCGACGCTGGCAAAGGGCGATGTCGTCATTCTCGACAATCTCGCAGCCCACAAGAGCCCGCTCGCTGAGGCGGCGATCCGGGCCAGAGGCGCATGGCTTCTCTTCCTGCCGCCCTACAGCCCCGATCTCAACCCGATCGAAATGGCCTTCGCCAAGCTTAAAGCGCATCTGCGCGCAAAGGCCATCAGAACCATCGACGCCCTGTGGCAGGCCATTGGCGATATCTGCAATCTCTTCTCTCCAACAGAATGCAGAAACTACTTCTCTGCCGCAGGATATGGACTCACATGAACGTCCGACGCTCTAGAGCGTGCATAACGCTAGGGTGGCATAGCAGCCTACTCGCGCGTCAGCCTCTCACCGTCTCTATGATCGCCTTTGCCAGCGCCTCGCCCTCATGCACCGGCAACGGTCATAGAGCAGGTTGACCGCCTCCTCGCTCGGCAGAACGCCGGCTGGACAGGTTTGTTCGATCGCCATGCGAACGAGCTGTAGGCCAGTTCTTTCCCCGTAAATGTAGTTCTCATCGTAACCGCTGTTCTCAGGCCACGGCCTTGAGCGGCATAGGTCTGTAGGTCCAAGGCAGCAGATCGTCGATCTGGCTTTGTGGATGGCCGGCGACGATCCGGGCGATCACGTCAGCGAGGTAGGTGTGAGGCTCG
>NZ_JAMYTP010000069.1:0-932 GCF_040322515.1 Mesorhizobium sp. M0136 | reverse complement strand
GGTATCGTGGTCATGGCCGCTCCTCCGTTTGTGCGTTGACTTTATGGGTCACCTGGAAAACCCAGTAGTGCGCGCCCTCCTCCGCAATGTATCTGCCGTCGTTTAGACATTGTGCCGTCACAAGCACGCCCGCATCTTGCAGACGCCGTACCTCGTCTTCAAAGGATGTGGTCTCGGCATAGCTCTTGCGGGTGCTTGCGATGATGAAACCTTTTGGGCGCGTGACGCGAGCGAGTTCGCGCAACGCGTCCGGTCGGATGTGACCGAGCGTGAAGACGCCGCAGCAGACCGTGATGTCATAGCTCGCGTTGGAGTAGTCAGAGAGCGGCCTGTTAAGGTCGACATCGCCTCGGACATGGCGGTAGACGCGGGTTTGCCGAGCCCTTTCCGCCATCTCCTCGGAGAGGTCGAACCCGTCGATCGACCGGAAGCCGAGGCGTTCCAGTTCCACTCCGACGAGGCCTGTTCCGCAGCCAGCGTCCAGGATTGCGATGGCTGCTCGCCCATTGGCAAAATACGCTGTCTGCACCGCGCTCGCGAGTTCCGCAACCACCGTCGGCCCGCAGTACCCCTCGCGGCCAACATCCACTTCATAGGAATTAGCCCATCCGTGATAGAAGTGGGCCAAGCGACCGACGTCGCCGTCGAGGGCATGGGAATCCTTGATGCGCTTCCGTGCGGGTTGCTCCAGTGCGGTCTGCTGATCGAGGGTGTTCATGCCAATTCCTCCGTATAGGGGCAGATGTTCATCGTCGGCGCGCCGGTCGGCACCTGCTGCCGTCTCGCAACGAGGGCTTCAAAACTCGTGCCAATTGGCCGAACGAGGCGAAGAAAACATTTTTTGTGGCTGTTTCAGCTATTTGGGCTGAGGCAAAATAAGAGATTGGCTAAACAGGCCTGTGTCGCGGACCCGACAAAGCTCTGACGGAATG
>NZ_JAMYTP010000068.1:0-1167 GCF_040322515.1 Mesorhizobium sp. M0136 | reverse complement strand
CTAGTCACCTGGAACCAAAGTAAGCTTCATTTTGTTTAACTTCTGTCACAAGAGCAGGAGTTTGATCGATGGTTGGCAGGCAGGCGGACGTCGTCGTTCTGAGCGACGCGGATAGAGGTTTTCTCGAATCTCAGGTGCGCCGGCATAAAGCGCCACGCTCCTTGTCGGATCGATGCCGGATGATCCTTTTGTGCGCGCAGGGTTTGCAAAGCAAGGACGTTGCCGAACGCCTGGGTGTTCACGAGCACACGGTTGGCAAGTGGCGCCGCCGGTTCGTACAGGATGGTATTGAAGGGCTGACAGATGAATATCGTGCGGGTCGACCGCGAACTGTCTCCGATACCCAGGTTGCCCAGGTCGTCGAGCGCACGTTGAACACCACTCCTAAGGATGCCACGCACTGGTCCATCCGTTCGATGGCAGCCGACAGCGGCCTTTCGCATACCACCATCCGTCGGATCTGGACCGCGTTTGGCCTGCAGCCGCATCGTGCCGAGACATTCAAGCTTTCCTCTGATCCGCTCTTTGTCGACAAGGTGCAGGACATCGTCGGTCTTTACATGTCGCCTCCGGATCGGGCGGTCGTGCTTTGCGTGGATGAGAAGTCGCAAATCCAGGCCTTGGATCGCGAGCAGCCTGTGCTGCCCATGGCCCCGGGCGTCGCCGAACGGCGCACCCATAGCTATGTCCGCAACGGCACGACATCGCTGTTTGCCGCGCTAGATGTTGCCACCGGGGCGGTGATCGGTCAGTGCTACAAGCGTCACCGGGCCACCGAATTCCTCGATTTCCTGAAGCGGATCGACGCCGAAATGCCCGATGGGCCGGACGTGCATCTGGTGATGGACAACTATGCGACCCACAAGACGCCGAGGATCAAGGCCTGGCTCGCGCGCCGCCCACACTGGCATGTTCACTTCACGCCAACGTCGGCATCCTGGATCAATCAGGTCGAGCGGTGGTTCGCCGAACTGACGCGAAAGCAGTTGCAGCGCGGCGTACACCGTTCCACCGCAGAACTGGAGGCCGACATCGACGCATTCATCGAAACCCACAACGAAAACCCAACCCCATACAAGTGGGTCAAATCCGCCGACCAGATCCTCGCATCGGTCAAGCGTTTCTGCCAGAAGACAATGAACCGAACTTCAGATTCAGGTGACTAGG
>NZ_JAMYTP010000067.1:0-1222 GCF_040322515.1 Mesorhizobium sp. M0136 | reverse complement strand
GAGGAAGCCGAGCAGGTAGAGGCGGAGGGCTTCGCCAGCGCGGAAGCCGCGGACCCCTCAAAGCGTGATGCCAGGGCTCGTAAGCGTCGCGCCAACCGCGGCTCGTTGCCCGCCCATCTGTCGCGCGTCGAGCAGGTAATCGACATCGCCGACAAGATCTGCCCGTGCTGCCAAGGCCAGCTGCATGTTATGGGCGAGGACGTCTCCGAGCGTCTCGACATCGTGCCCGCCCAGTTCCGGGTGATTGTCACCCGTCGACCGAAACATGCGTGTCGGGCCTGCGAAGAGGTGGTCGTGCAGGCGCCAGCGCCGGCACGTCTCGTCGAAGGCGGCATTCCTACAGAGGCCACGGTGGCTCATGTTCTGGTGTCGAAGTATGCCGACCACCTTCCCCTATATCGTCAGGCCCAGATCTACGCCCGCCAGGGCGTCAATCTCGACCGTTCGACACTCGCCGACTGGGTGGGCAAGGCAGCTTTCCTGCTTCGCCCTGTGCATGAGCGGCTGTTCGAGCGGTTGAAGGCTTCAGACAAGCTCTTCGCGGACGAGACCACTGCGCCTGTGCTTGATCCGGGCCGGGGGCGGACCAAAACGGGGCAGTTGTTCGCCTATGCCCGAGACGACCGACCTTGGGGCGGAATGGACCTACCCGGCGTCGCCTATCTCTACGCTCCGGACCGCAAGGCCGAACAGCCGATCCGGCATCTTCAGGGCTTTGTCGGAACCCTGCAGGTCGACGGATACGCGGGCTACAAGGCGCTGGCCGAACGCAACGCCGTGAGCTTGGCCTTTTGCTGGTCGCACGTGCGTCGCCGCTTCTATGAGCTCGCGCAGTCCGGCCCCGCGCCGATCGCGACGGAGGCGCTCGCCCGCATCGCCCAACTCTACCACGTTGAGAGCGATATCCGCGGTCGTTCCGCCGACGAACGCCGCGCCGTCCGGCAGGAGAGAAGCCGTCCCGTAATCAATGCCCTTGAGCCGTGGCTTAGGCAGCAACTCACCCTTATCAGCCAGAAGACCAAGCTGGCGGAAGCCATCCGCTACGCGCTCTCGCGCTGGCAAGGTCTGACAGGATTCCTCGACAACGGTACGATCGAGATCGACTCCAACGTCGTCGAGCGCGCCATCCGTCCCATTGCGATGCGTGAGTCATTATGCACTCCCTCGTCAAGTATCTGTAAACATTGGAAGCGTGTCCATGTCGGCAACGCGACACGGGCGA
>NZ_JAMYTP010000066.1:0-1314 GCF_040322515.1 Mesorhizobium sp. M0136 | reverse complement strand
TCGTTGAAACGATCGAGGCAACCGAATGCAACAACTACTTCGCAAACGCCGGGTACGCTTCCGTCAAAACGTGAAAGACTCTAGGTTGACCGCGGCTGCCACGATGACTGTGTTGAAGAAGAACGACAGGATCGAATGCACAAGCACGACACGGCGCATTTGCGAGGTCGTGATGTTGGTGTCGGCAGTTTGCGCCGTCATGCCGATCACTGTCGAAAAATAGAGGAAATCCGAGCCCTCCGGCCGCTTGCCGCCGGGGAAGTCGAGGCCGCCGACCGGAATCCTCTTTTTGGTGTCGCCATCCATCGCATCGCCGTCCAACCAATAGAGATGCGCGTAGTGAAGTGCCGCCATGGCATGGATGGTCAACCAGCCAAGCGGGATAGACAATAGCGCGACCGTAAGCTCGACGGGATCCGCGCTCTTCTCCCTGTTGATCAATTGAAACAACGAAATGATGGCAATAGCGACCACAACCAGAGTGACCGCGAAGATCGCCAGTACCGGCAGGTCCGTGTCGCCTGCATTCTTGCGCAGATAGCTGCCGGTAAGCCGTGGCATGTGGGCGATGACAAGAACGAGATAGGCGGCAAAGAACACGTTGGCGCCGATCGAATAGGCGAGCGGCGCACGCCAGATCAGCGCTGCCCCAAAGGCTGCCACGCCGATGCAGGCCGACACCGCAAACAGCGTGTGGCGTCGCATGGGCATCTTGGTCGGGGTACCAGTCGCCATGGCCTTCAGTCCGCTGACGCGGATTTCAGCGCTCGCCGTAGGATGCGGTCAAGTTCGCCTAGGAACCGCGAGCGATCCTGCGGCGCGAAGCTCGAATTGTAGCCCTTGCTCTCGCCGGTTTCGCGCAGGTGCTGCTTGAGGTCGCGCATCGCCACCGCCATGCCGATCGTTTCGGGCGTAAACGGGCGTCCGGTCGGACCAAGTACGTGGGCGCCAAGCGCCACCGCGCGCGCGGCAAGCGGGATATCGGCGGTCACCACAATGTCGTTGGACCGGGCATTTTCGACGATCCAGTCGTCGGCGGCATCGGCGCCCTTGGGGACGACGACATTGCGGATCATCGGATCGCGCGACGGTCGCAAGCCGCCATTGGAGACGAAGGTGACGACGATGCCGTGCCGCTCGGCGACTTTTTCGACCTCGGCCTTCACCGGGCAAGCGTCGGCGTCGACGAGAATAGCAGGTGCGGGCATCGTTGTTCCAAATGTGAAAGAGCCGGGCGGCGTCGCCCGGCTCGATCGATGATAGTCGAGCGGCTACTAGGCCGGCAACGCGCCGGATCTCTTGGCCGTCCAGGTG
>NZ_JAMYTP010000065.1:0-1492 GCF_040322515.1 Mesorhizobium sp. M0136 | reverse complement strand
GCCGTCGCCGCCGGAAAGCCGCTGGAGATCATGGAGGTCGACCTCGAGGGCCCTCGCGATGGCGAGGTGCTGGTCGAGATCAAGGCAACCGGCATCTGCCATACCGACGAGTTCACGCTGTCGGGCGCCGACCCCGAAGGCCTGTTTCCGGCGATCCTCGGCCATGAGGGCGCCGGCATCGTCGTCGATATCGGCAAGGGCGTCACCTCGGTCAGGAAGGGCGACCATGTCATCCCGCTCTATACGCCGGAATGCCGGCAGTGCCCGTCCTGCCTGTCGCGCAGGACCAACCTGTGCACCGCCATCCGTGCCACGCAGGGACAGGGCCTGATGCCCGACGGCACCTCGCGCTTCTCGATCGGCAAGGACAGGCTGTTCCACTATATGGGCTGCTCGACCTTTTCCAACTTCACCGTGCTGCCCGAGATCGCGGTGGCCAAGGTCAATGCCGACGCGCCCTTCGACAAGATCTGCTACATCGGCTGCGGCGTCACCACCGGCATCGGCGCTGTGATCAACACGGCCAAGGTCGAGCAAGGCGCGACGGCGGTTGTGTTCGGCCTCGGCGGCATCGGCCTCAACGTCATCCAGGGCCTGCGCCTTGCCGGCGCCGACATGATCATCGGCGTCGATGTGAACAACGACAAGAAGCAATGGGGCGAGAAGTTCGGCATGACGCATTTCGTCAATCCGAAGGAGATCGACGGCGACATCGTGGCTCATCTCGTCAACATGACCAAGCGCGGCGCCGACCAGATCGGCGGCGCCGACTACACCTTCGACTGCACCGGCAACACCAAGGTCATGCGCCAGGCGCTTGAAGCGTCGCATCGCGGCTGGGGCAAGTCGGTCGTCATCGGCGTTGCCGGCGCCGGCCAGGAGATCTCGACGCGGCCGTTCCAGCTGGTCACCGGCCGCACCTGGATGGGCACCGCCTTCGGCGGCGCGCGCGGCCGCACCGACGTGCCGAAGATCGTCGACTGGTACATGGCCGGCAAGATCGAGATCGATCCGATGATCACCCACACGCTGAAGCTCGAGGACATCAACAAGGGCTTTGACCTGATGCATGAAGGCAAGTCGATCAGGAGCGTGGTGGTTTACTGAGGAGGAGAAAGCCGCCGGCTAACCAGCCAGCGGCCGAAAAATGCAGATGTTCAACACGGGAGGAGACAAAAATGCCGGAAAAACTGCATCCTAAAATCGACAATGGACTGCCACGGGAAAAGCCCGACTTTGCCGGCGGCACGCTGGTCTGCGCCTGCACCAGCAACCCGGTCAAGGTGAAGGTCAAGGGCCAGATCGCCCACAACCATGCCTGCGGCTGCACCAAATGCTGGAAGCCGGAAGGCGCATTGTTCTCGGTCGTGGCGGTTGCCGGTACAAACGACGTGACGGTGACCGAAAACGGCGACAAGCTGAAGGTGGTCGATCCGGGCGCGCTGATCCTGCGCCATGCCTGCACCGGCTGCGGCGTCCACATGCACGGCCC
>NZ_JAMYTP010000064.1:0-1743 GCF_040322515.1 Mesorhizobium sp. M0136 | reverse complement strand
GGGATTGAACGAAGCCGCTGACGCGGCATTTGGTGCACCGGTTTGCGGATGACGCTTCTGTTTTGAAGGATTGCTGCTGTTGAAGCGCAACCTTGAGAACAGGAGCAATGAGATGGCCGAGTTGAGCCCGCTTCGCCGGCGCATGATCGAGGACATGACGATCCGCAATCTGTCGCCGGCCACGCAACGATCCTACGTGCACGCGGTAGCGAAGTTCTCCCGCTACTGTGGCCGATCCCCGGACCGGCTTGACCTGGAGGACGTTCGCGCCTTCCAGGTGCATCTGGTCTCTACCGGAATCTCGTGGCCGGCGCTGAACCAGACGGTGTGCGCACTGCGGTTCTTTTACGGCGTGACGTTGGGTCATGCCGAGATCCCTGAGCGGATCGCCTATGCCCGCGCTCCACGCACGCTGCCGGTGGTTCTCAGCGCCGACGAGGTTGTCCGCTTTCTCGAGGCGGTGCCGAGCCTGAAGACGCGCACCGCCTTGACGACGGCCTATGCCGCGGGCCTTCGCGCTTCGGAGACCGTCGGGCTGAAGGTCGGCGACATCGATAGCGAACGCGGCGTCATCCGGGTCGAGCACGGCAAGGGCGGCAAGGATCGCACCGTGATGCTGTCGGCGCAGCTTCTGCGCATCCTGCGGGTCTACTGGCGACTGGCGAAGCCGCAGGGCTGGCTGTTTCCGGGCCGGGATGCAAATCGCCCCATCGACGTGCAGGTGCTGTATTCAGCCTGCCGCTCGGCGCGTGCGGCCGCCGGCATCGACAAGCGTGTGACGGTCCACACGCTCAGGCACAGCTTCGCCACGCATTTGCTGGAGAACGGCACCGACATTCGCATTATCCAGGTGCTGCTCGGCCACAACAATCTGTCCTCGACGGCGCGCTACACCAAGGTCTCGAACGGCCTCATCCGGCGCACGACAAGCCCGCTCGACCGGTTGAACATCGAAGTCGTGCCGTCGGGCTGATCGGTTCCGCCCATGTCGGCGAGACTGGAGGTGGCGGATATCTTCCGCCGCCATGGCGAGGCGTATCGGCAGGCTCATGACGGTCATCTCGGACGCGTCGAGCGCCGCACGATGAGCGCCATCGAACTGTGCCGGACCGCCGAACTGGGCGGCCATGTCGAGGGCTGCCGGTCCTGCGGGGCGATCCGCGTGGCCTACAATTCCTGTCGCAACCGGCATTGCCCCAAGTGCCAGGGAAAGACCTGCCGGGAATGGCTCGCCGCGCGGCAGAACGAGCTTCTGCCGGTTCCCTACTTCCACGTGGTGTTCACGCTGCCGGCCGAGATCGCCACAATCGCCTTCCAGAACAAGGCGGCGATGTACACGATCCTGTTCAAGGCGGCCGCCGAGACGCTGCGCACGATCGCCGCAGATCCCAGACATCTCGGCGCCGGGATCGGTCTCATCGCGGTGCTGCACAGTTGGGGCCAGAACCTCACCTATCATCCCCACCTCCATTGCATCGTCCCGGGCGGCGGCATCTCCCTCGATGGAGGGCGATGGGTCGCCTGCCGGCCGGGGTTCTTCCTGCCCGTGCGCGTGCTGTCGCGCCTGTTCCGCCGTCTCTTTCTGGAGGAACTCCGAGCGGCCTATGATGAGGGCGGGCTGGGCTTCTTCGGCGATCTCGCCTACCTGGCAAGGCCTGATGCCTTCGTCTGCTTGCTCGCCGAGGCTCGTCGCCGTCAATGGGTCGTCTACGCCAAGCCGCCCTTCGGCGGGCCGAAGCAGGT
>NZ_JAMYTP010000063.1:0-2203 GCF_040322515.1 Mesorhizobium sp. M0136 | reverse complement strand
GCGGAGGAGGGCGCGCACTACTGGGTTTTCCAGGTGACCCATAAAGTCAACGCACAAACGGAGGAGCGGCCATGACCACGATACCACAAAATCTCGCTGGCGAGATTGGCAGCCGATGCAACGCGACATGAAGACCGTGAGCGCCTACGCATGACCTGCCAGGAGTACGGATTCTTCTGCCTTATTGAGCACGGCACCCTCGAAAAGAATTCTCGGCACAGCCTATTAAGGCTTCCCTACGGTTCCTAACGCTGCCAGTCAATAAGAAAATGGCCCGAAATCGTTGTGCCGACTCCCATTGCCAAACAAAGGAGTACAAATGTCCAAGGATCTCGTGGTCAGACTGGATGACAAGCTGCGCGCGAAACGCGAAAGCTTTGACAAGATCCCCCTGATTGATATAGCGCCGCTTCTCGATGGCAGCAACAAACAGATGGTGGCCAAGGAGATACGTTGGGCCTTGTCGAACACTGGGTTCATGTATGTGAAGAACCACGGTATTGCTCAGGATTTTGTCGATTCGGTATTCGATGTGAGCCGTCGGTTCTTTGATCTGCCCATGTCGCAGAAGATGAAATTGCATGTTAGCAAATCCGATGTGGCCCTGCGCGGATACATTGAGCCGTTCGGGGAGAACACCGATCCGGGCAAAACGAAAGACCTGAAGGAGTGCTTTGACTTCGGACCTGAACGTTCGACGCTGGAAGGTCCGTTCTTTGGCCCCAACCAGTGGCCCTCAAGTCTGCCCGGGTTTCGGGAACTGACATACGGATACCATCAAAAGATGGTAGACCTCGCGAAAAGACTCTTGCAGGGCATTGCGCTCAGTCTGGACCTGTCGGAAAGCTATTTCGAGAACCTCACGCGCAACCCCATCAGCATTCAGCGCCTGCTTCACTATCCGCCGCAGAGTGGCTATGTTGGCGAAGAGATCATCGGTATTGGCGCCCACACGGATTACGGGAATCTGACCATCCTGGCGCAGGACGACGTGGGTGGTCTTCAGGTCATGAACCGCCATGGCGATTGGATCGAGGGCATTCCGATCCACGGCACATTCGTAATCAACATTGGCGATCTGATTCAGCGGCTCACGAACGATCTATACCTGGCGAACATGCACCGCGTGGTGAATAGCTCGGGCTGCGAGCGATACTCGGTCCCCTTCTTTATCGACGCTGATTTCAATGCGATCATCGAACCATTGCCCTCATGTGTTACGGACAGTAACCCGCTTCGCTACAAGCCGGTGACTTGCGGCGAGCACAAATTCGGGCGTTTCGCAGCAAGTTACGCTCACTTGGCCAATGCTTGATCAGGGCGGGCTGGCGTTTACCCACAACACTGCCTGCGGCGCTTCATTCCGGAGGCGAGACGATCCGCAAACAGGCGGGCTTCCGAAGTCGCCTGCGGATGAAGTTAGACTGAGCAGAGGCGAGTTGAAAGCGTTGCTGTTGTCGGATGAGGACGGCTTTCGCAAGGTATTGCAGACTGTGGTGCAGGAGGTTTGGAAGCCAAGATGACGGAGGCGATCTGGGCCGAGAAAGGGGAGCGGACGGCGGAGCGGACGAGTTACCGGTCCGGCTATTACGAGCGCAAGCTGGTGACGCGGGTCGGGGTGCTTGAGCTTCGCGTTCCGCAGGATCGGGCTGGCCGGTTCTCGACGGAGTTGTTTGAGCGCTACCAGCGTTCGGAGAAGGCATTGGTGTCGGCGCTGGTCGAGATGTACGTGCAAGGTGTGTCGACCCGGAAGGTCAAGGCGATCACCGAGGAGAGCTGTGCGGCCATTCCTTCTCGGCCTCGATGGTGAGCCAGGCAACGGCGCGGCTGGATGAGGCGCTGAAGGCATTCTATGAGCGGCGGCTTGCCGAACCTTATCCCTATCTCATTTTGGACGCGCGCTACGAGCGGGCGCGCGAGGCCGGCGTGATCGCCAGCCAGGCGGTTGGTGGCAATCGGGGTCGACTGGGAGGCCGGCGCCAGGTGCTCGGCGTCGAGCTGGCCAACCGGGAGAGCCATTCGAGCTGGTGCGAGTTTGTGACGGGGCTCAAGAATCGCGGGCTCGCCGGCGTCGAGTTCGTCGTCTCCGACGACCATCCGGGGCTCAGGGCGGCAATGCGCGAAGTGCTGCCCGAAGCGGTCTGGCAGCGCTGCTACGTGCACTTCCTCAGAAACGCGCTCGACTACGTGCCGCGCAAGGTCG
>NZ_JAMYTP010000062.1:0-2292 GCF_040322515.1 Mesorhizobium sp. M0136 | reverse complement strand
GTACGCCTCCGGCGAAGGCCGCCTTGCGGGAGCATGGCATGGTAGCGAGGCTGCGCTCTTAAGGTCGTCCTTACGAGCGTAGTTAGCAGCACAGCATGAGCCATGTGACGTTATTGACCGGGCCGGAGCGTCGTCGTCGTTGGAGTGAAGAGGATCAGTGCCGGATACTGGCCGCGGCATTCGCGCCCGGGGCCACGGTGACGGCGGTGGCGCGTCAGTACGATGTCGCGACCAGCCTGATCTATAAGTGGCGCCGCACGGTGAGAGCCCGCGAGACGGGCTTTGCCGAAGTTGTCGTGGTTCCCGATGAGGTGCCGGCGGCGCCAGCGATGATCGAGCTGGAGATCGCCGGCAAGGTGCGGCTGCGGATTCCGCTGACCACGCCGCCGACACTGGCGGCGGCGATGGTGAAGGCGCTGGGCGTTTCATGATCCCGGTTCCGAGCCAGGTGCGGATCTGGTTGGCGGTCGGCCGGACCGATATGCGTCGCGGAATGCAAGGCCTCGCTCTGCAGGTTCAGGAGACGTTGGGCCGGGATCCGCATGCCGGCGATCTTTATGTCTTCCGCGGCCGTAGCGGCAATCTGATCAAGATTATCTGGCATGATGGGCTCGGCATGTCGCTGTATGCAAAACGGCTCGAGAAGGGCCGGTTTCTATGGCCATCGCCGGCGGCCGGTACGGTTTCCATATCACCGGCGCAGCTCGCCTACATGCTCGACGGGATCGATTGGCGCAACCCGCGCCACACGTTCCGCCCCCAGCGCGCGGGCTGAGTTTTTCTTTGAGTTTGCGCCATTTTCCGCGAGTCAGCGGACGCGTTTTATGATTCACTCCAGGGCATGGTTGCCACCGCCCAGGATGCTGTTCCGGACGATATCGGCGCGCTGAGAGCGGCGCTGACCGCGGCGCTGGCCAGAGCCGAAGACGAGGCCGCGCGCGCTGCGCTGGTCGAGGCCGAACTGGCGGTCGCCAGGGCCAAGGCATCGGATGATGCGGCGCTGATCGCACATCAGGATCTGACGATCCGGAAGCTGCAGCGGGCGCTGCATGGTCAGAGTTCTGAACGCTCAGCCCGCCTGCACGACCAGATGGAGCTCACCTTCGAGGAACTCGAGAGCACGGCCACGGAAGACGAGATCGCCGCCGAGCAGGCAGCGGCCCGGACCACTGAGGTGGCACCTTATGTGCGCAAACGACCGGCGCGCCAACCATTTCCCGAGCATCTGCCGCGCGAACGCGTGGTCGAGCCGGCGCCGACCGCTTGCCACTGCTGCGGCGGTCATCGGCTGCGCAAGCTGGCTGAGGATATCACCGAGACGCTGGAGGTGGTGCCGCGGCAATGGAAGGTGATCCAGCACGTTCGGGAGAAGTTCACCTGCCGCGACTGCGAGGCGATCAGCCAGGCTCCGGCGCCGTTCCACGCCACCCCGCGCGGCTGGGCCGGTCCCGGCCTGCTGGCGATGATCCTGTTCGAGAAGTTCGGACAGCATCAGCCGCTCAACCGCCAGGCTGAACGCTATGTCCGCGAAGGCGTGCCGCTCAGCCTGTCGACGCTCGCCGACCAGGTCGGCGCCGGCGCCGCGGCGCTGATGCCGCTGTTCAAGCGCCTCGAAGTCCATGTGCTGGCCGCTTCACGTCTGCACGGCGACGACACGACGGTGCCGGTCCTGGCCAAGGGCAAGACCGATACCGGCCGATTATGGACCTATGTGCGCGATGACCGACCGTTCGGCGGCGCCGATCCGCCGGCGGCAGTGTTCTACTATTCCCGCGATCGTCGAGGCGAACATCCCGCGGCGCATCTCGCCGGCTGGAGCGGCATTCTGCAGGCCGATGCCTTTGGCGGTTATGGCGATCTCTATGCAACGGGTCGTCAGCCGGCGCCTGTTCTGGAAGCCAGCTGCTGGGCCCACAGCCGGCGCAAAGTGTTCGAGCTGGCCGATGTCGAAGCGGCGGCGCGCAAGAAGGCGCGCGGCGAGAAGCCCAACCTGGTCTATCCGCTAGCGGTTGAAGCCGTGAAGCGCATCGATGCCCTGTTCGATATCGAGCGCGGGATCAACGGCCTGTCGCCGGCCCAACGCCACGCCGTGCGCCAGGAGCGGAGCGTGCCGCTGGTCACCGAGCTCGAGCGCTGGATGATCGAGACGCGCGACAAGCTCTCGCGCGGACACGATCTGACCAAGGCCTTCAACTACATGCTGCGCCGCTGGTCATCCTTTACCCGGTTCCTCGACGATGGGCGCATTTGCCTATCGAACAATGCAGCCGAGCGAGCCCTGCGCGGCATCGC
>NZ_JAMYTP010000061.1:0-2586 GCF_040322515.1 Mesorhizobium sp. M0136 | reverse complement strand
GCCATCACCCGTTCATTGTGCCCATGTCGGGGACGAACTGGAAGTTCATTATCGCTGGCATCCATATTTTGGCCGAAAGGTCAGCGTGCGGCGTGTGGAGCAGCGGGTGACTGGCCAGTTTCTCAGGGTGCAATATCCATCAGGCATTGTCGTATCGATTCCAGGCTGGATGGTGGATTCGGTCGCTTGCGCGGGCATGACATTTGGTCCGCCACAGGTTGATCTCACGGCTTTGTCTGATCTGAAGAGGCTGGTCATGCCGGTCGCTGTTCCCACAAACTTCCTGAGCGAGAATGGAATCGCACGGGAGAAAGTCGATGAAACAGCACAACGTGCCTGCACCGACCTCGGACAGGCAGATGAGCCTGATATTCGAGCCCCACAGGCTGGAGGGGATGAGCAAAGTGGAGCGGGCGAAGGCCTTGCTGACGCTCGCCCAAATCCTCATGCAGGCCACCGGTCTGATCGTCGAGGAGCTCGATGATGACCAGCACTGATCTGATCCCAACTGCGCTCTTGAAGCGCAAGGCTGTCGTCTATGTGCGCCAGTCGACGCAGTCCCAGGTCATGACCAACCTGGAGAGCCAGCGGCGGCAATATGACCTGGTCGACATTGCGCGACAGCGCGGCTTCGCCGATATCGAAGTCATCGACGACGATCTCGGCCGATCAGCAAGCGGAACAGTGGCGCGCCCCGGCTTCGATCGGCTGGTTGCATGGTTGTGTGCGGGCAAGATCGGCGCCGTATTGTGCCTGGACGCATCGAGGCTCGCACGCAATGGGCGGGACTGGCATCATCTGCTCGAGTTGTGTGGACTTGTCGAAGCCCGCGTCATCGACCACGATGGCGTCTACAACCCCTGCCTGCCTAATGATCGTCTGCTCTTGGGCATGAAGGGAAGCATCAGCGAGTTCGAACTGGGCGTGCTGAAGGCACGGATGCTCGAGGCCGCCAGGTCGAAGGCGCGACGGGGGGAGCTGCGCCTGTCAGTACCGTTCGGGTACATCTGGCATCGCGAAGCCGGGCTTGGGCTCGACCCAGATATACGGCTACAGGAGGTAATCCGGCTCATCTTCGCGCGCTTCCGTGAACTCGGCAGCGCGCGCCAGGTGTTGTTGTCGATAGCGGCAGATCAAATCCACTTCCCGCGGCCTTCTGATGAGGGCCGCATGACCAGCTTCGTCTGGCTGCCGATCCGTTATCGCAATGTCATCGCCGTTCTCAAAAACCCATTTTACGCAGGTGTTTACGTCTATGGCAAAAGCGAAAAGCGAACCTCCATTGTCGACGGACGAGCCCGGCGAAGCTACGGGCATGGCAAGCCTGTCGGAACCTGGGAGGTGATGATCAAGGGTCATCACGAGGGTTATATCGGCTGGGATGAGTACGAGCGAAACCAGAAGCAGCTGGCACTCAACAACTACGGTCGCGCCGGCGGCGTAAAATCGGGCCGCGGCGGGAAAGCGCTGCTGTCAGGCATCATGACGTGTGCACGGTGCGGGCGGCGACTGAGCGTTTCCTATACCGGAAATCCGCAAAGTCGACCTGTCTATCGCTGCGACAAGCCCAACCTGATGATGGGCTTGCCCAGGTGCATGACCTTCGGCGGCCCACGGGTTGACGCGGCTGTTGCGCGTGAGCTGTTGCGAGCGGTAGAACCCTTGGCGATCGAGGCCGCGTTCGAGGCGGAGCGGATGCACCGGGAACGACAAGATGATCAACGCCAGATCCTCGATCTGGAACTTCAGCAGGCCCGTTACGAGGCCAATCTCGCTGAGCGCCGTTACGCGGCCTGTGATCCTGACAATCGCCTGATAGCTGCGCAGCTGGAGAAAAGCTGGGAGACCACACTGCGCCGCTTGCGGGAGCTTGAAACCCGCCAGCCTACTGGCAGGCCACCGGCCATTGAGGTCGATCCCAGTGCCTTCGCCAATATGGCAGAAAACCTGTCAGCAGCCTGGAATGGACCTGATGTGACGATGCGTGCGCGCCAGCAGCTGCTACGAACCTTGATCGCCGACATCATCGTCGATGTCGACGACGCGGTACGGGACGTCGTGCTCATGATCCATTGGCGGGGCGGCCAGCACTCAGAACTGCGGGTTCGCAAGCCTCAAGCTGGCGAGCACGGTTGCGCGACGACCGAAGACGCTTTGGCGGTGATGCGCAGCATGGCCGGTCGCTGGTCTGACGAGCATATCGCCGCCTCGCTCAATCGAATGGGATTACCCACCGGACAGGGAAAAACGTGGACGGCGCACCGCGTCTCTTCCGTTCGGCGCGTGCGAGGAATCCATGCCTATCGATCCGCTGAAAAAGACGGTGAATGGCTCACGATGACCGAAGCAGCAAAGGCCTTAGGCGTCACAAACCACGCGATACGGCGCCTTATCAAAACCCGCGTTCTTCCTGCTGCACAGGTTGTTCCTGGCGCACCCTATCAAATCCGTGCCGACGACTTGGCGTCGGGCTCGATCAAAACGGCGGTGGCCCGAAAAGGTCGCCCGTGTCGCGTTGCCGACATGGACACGCTTCCAATGTTTACAGATACTTGACGAGGGAGTGCATAATGACTCACGCATCGC
>NZ_JAMYTP010000060.1:0-2587 GCF_040322515.1 Mesorhizobium sp. M0136 | reverse complement strand
GCGAAGACCGATTCATTATGCACCTCCTTTTCAAATGGCGGAAAACAGCGATTCTTGGTTGTCGTCGTGGATGCGACGCGGAGTATTGCGCGCCAAATCGGCCTTGATCCGTTCGTCTTCGAGGTCGCTGGCGCGGATCTGGTAGGGCGCGCCGCGCATGACCTGCTCGGCGGGCAAGAGGCCATCCCTGATGAACCGGCGGATTTTGACGTGCGACACGCCGAGCTTCGCGGCCGCATCCGACATGGTGAGCCACTCGCCATTCTTGTCGGAAGAGCGATAGCCGCTGATCTTGTGCACCGTGCGCAGCGATTGGACGCGACGCGCGGTCCAGGTCTTTCCCTGACCGGTCTGCATGCCCATGCGGTTGAGTGTGGCAGCGATTTCGGCATCCGACCACCGGGTTGCCATGGATCGCATGATCGCCAGAGCCTCCTCAGGCGTACGCTGGCCATGCTCTCCGGATTTGGGCTTGCGAACCCGTACCTGCGAGTGCTGGCCTCCATGCCAGTGGATGGTCAAGATCACGTCTCGCGCATCGTCATCGACATCCGCCACGATGTCCTTGATGAGCGCGCGCAGCAGTTGCTGACGACAGCGCATGTCGACACCCGGCGCATTCCAGGTGGCCTCGAGATTCTGGGCGAGGCCGGTGAAGTCCGGAACCGCGTCGACGGGCTCCACACGCTGGACTTCGCTCAGCCGGGCCTCGCAGGTCTCCACGCGCCTGAGCGTGGCTTCCCAACTCCTCTCGAGCTGGGCCGCAATAAGCCGGTTCTCCGGGTCGCAAGCGGCATAGCGGCGCTCGGCGAGCGATGCCTCATAGCGCGCCTGCTGCAGGTCCATCTCGATCATCTGCCGCCGCTTGGCTTCGCTCTCCAGCTGCATGCGTTCAGCCTCCAACGCCGCTTCGATCGCCATCGGCGCAACCGCCTCCAGCGCTTCGCGGGTCACCGCCGCGTCGGTGCGAAAGCCGTTGAACGATATGCATCGCGCCTGGGCCATCATGAGGTTGCCGCGCTCGCAGCGATATACCGGATAACCTTGGCCGCGTCCGGCATACATGACAACCAGTCTTCGCCCGCATCGACCACAGGAGATGAGACCCGGGAGCATCGCGCGACCGCCGCGGCCCGACTTGACGCCGCCGGCTTTGCCATAAGCGTTGGCCGCGAGCAGTTCCTGGTTCCGTTCGTACTCGCTCCATCCGATGTAGCCTTCGTGATGGTCCTTGAGCACCACCGCCCACTCGCTAGCCGGCTTGTAATGGCCATAGCTCTTGCGAACGCGGCCATCGACGATCTCAGTGCGCTTCTCGCTCTTACCATAGACATAGGCGCCGGCGTAGAATGGGTTCTTCAGGATCGAGATCACGTTGCGGTAGCGGATCGGAACCCAGTCGAAGGAGACCATCTTCTTGCCATCGGAGGGTCTGGGGAAATGCACGTCATCGTCGATCATCGAGATCAGGACCTGGCGCGCACTGCCGAGTTCGCGGAAGCGCGTGAATATCAGGCGAATGGTCTCCTGCAGGCGCATGTCGGGATCGAACCCGAGACCGTAATCGCGGTGCCAGACATAGCCGAAGGGCACGGAGATGCGCAGTTCTCCGCGCTGTGCCTTGGCGCGGGCGGCCTCGTACATGCGGGCACGCAGCACGCCGAGCTCGAACTCGCTGATGCTGCCCTTCATACCGAGCAGCAGGCGGTCGTTCGGCAATCCCGGATCGTAGACTCCGTCCAGATCGATCACGCGTGCATCGACTTCGCCGCACAACTCGAGCAGCCGATGCCAGTCCGGCCCGTTGCGCGACAGGCGGGACGCCTCCAGGCAAAGCACGGCGCCCACATGGCCGGTGCACAGATCGTCGACCAGGCGCTCGAAACCGGGACGCTCCACAGCCCCGCTTGCGGTTCGTCCCAGATCCTCGTCGATCACCTCTACTTTGCGGAATCCCCAGCGCCGCGCGACCTCGACAAGCTCATATTGCCGACGCTGGCTCTCAAGGTTGAGCTGGACCTGCGCCTGAGTGGACTGACGCACATAGACGACGGCCTTGCGCTTGAGGATGGCAGTCGGAATCAGATTACCGCTCGTCATCGCAGCTCTCCTCCTCCGTTGCCACGCCGGCGGCGGCCATCAGTACGTTGGCGAGCCGGGCGATCACTATGGTCCGTTGCGCTGAACTCAGCCCGTTCAGCTTCTCCGAGTCGAGCGGCAAGCTGAGTTGGCGAACGACCACGAGAGATCGTGTCGGGGGTGGCAGGGTTCTCATGTTGCGCCTCCGCGATGGTGAAACCATCCGAAGAGCCTCGCCGGAAACGGCGTTCGATCAAGAGCTTGTGCAGCTCAAGCAGCGCGGCAAGCGATACGCGCGGGGGGCCCAGGTCCATCGCCGCGCAAGCCACGGGATCGATCATCCAGGCCGGAGCGGTAATGACATGCCCGGGCGCGACGACGAGATGAATGATCCGGCCGTTGGCGCGCTCTTCGCTGTTCTCGCAGCGAAGCCGACGTCCGAAATACGGGTGCCAACGGTAATGGACCTCGACCTCCTGCCCAACATGGGCAGAATGACCCCGAGATG
>NZ_JAMYTP010000059.1:0-2689 GCF_040322515.1 Mesorhizobium sp. M0136 | reverse complement strand
AAGGAGGGACCTCAATGTGGCAACGCTCGACCGCGAGCGGGCAGCGCGGGTGAAACGCGCACCCGCTCGGCGGATTGATGGGGCTTGGCACTTCGCCCTCGACCGCTGCCTCCAGCCGAATCCGCGTCGGATCCGGAACCGGAGCTGCCGCGATCAGCGCCTCGGTATAAGGATGGACTGGCTTGGCGAAGAGCGCGTCGCACGGCGCAAGCTCCACGATCCGCCCCAGATACATGACCGCGACGCGATGGCCGATATGCTCCACGACGCCGAGGTCATGTGAGATAAAGACGAAAGCGATGCCCATCTGCTGCTGCAGATCGAGAAGCAGATTCAAGATCTGTGCCTGCACGGATACGTCAAGGGCTGACACCGCTTCATCGGCGATGATGAGAGAGGGGTTGAGCGACAGGGCGCGCGCGATGCCGAGCCGCTGGCGCTGACCGCCCGACAATTCGGACGGGAGCCTGTGCATCATCTCGGCCGACATTCCGACCTTTCGGAGAAGGTCCGCAGCAAGTGCCTGACGCTGCTTCCGGCTGAGACGCTCAAAGTTCTCGACAGGCTCCGTAATAATTTGCCCGGCAGTAAGGCGCGGGTTCAGCGACGAGTAAGGATCCTGAAAGACCATCTGCATCCGACGGCGCCAGGCGTGAAGCGCGTCCTTCTTGAGGCCCGCAATGTCGGTCCCGTCGATCAGCACGCGCCCGCTAGTCGGCTGCACGAGCCGCATCAAGAGCCGCGCCACGGTGGACTTGCCACAACCGGATTCGCCGACGATGCAGAGTGTCTCGCCCGCTTCGACGGAAAAGGAAACATCCTCCACCGCCCGGATCACCGGAATGCTTTTCTTGAAGATTCCCGAGCCAAGCGGATAATGCTTGGTCAGATTCTCGACTTTCAACAAAGGCCCACTCATGCGCCCATCACCTCTTCGGCGCGCCAGCAAGCTGCCGCGTGGCCCGAGCCGACATCACGCAGGGTGGGGGTCTTCTCACGGCAAATGTAGATCGCGAACGGGCAGCGGGGCGCAAAGCTGCACCCGACAATTGGCTCGCGCAGGCTTGGCACGATGCCGGGAATTTCTGGAAGGCGGCGCTGTCGGCCACGTCGCCGATCAGGCACCGATCGCATGAGGCCCTGGGTGTAGGGATGCGCCGGACGCGCAAACAAATCTATCACGTTCGCTTGTTCTACGATCCGGCCAGCATACATTACGATCACGCGTTGGCATGTCTCGGCCACAACGCCCAGGTCATGCGTGATGAACATCACGGCCGTTCCCGTGCGCTCTTTCAGGTCGACGATGAGCCGCAGGATTTGTGCCTGGATGGTGACGTCAAGCGCGGTGGTTGGCTCGTCGGCGATCAATAATTCCGGCGAGCAGGCGAGAGCCATGGCGATCATGGCGCGCTGGCGCATGCCGCCCGACATTTCGTGGGGATAGTTGTTCACGCGACGCTCGGGGTCCGCGATGCGAACCAGACAGAGCATCTCTTTGGCCTTTGTCATTGCCACCGAGCGGGATGCTTTCGTGTGGATTTGCACCGCCTCTGCGATCTGATGGCCGACCGTATAGACCGGGTTCAGGCTGGTCATCGGCTCCTGGAAGATCATGGCGATCTGGTCGCCGCGGATCTTTCGCATCTCCCGATCGGACAGTTCAAGGAGGTCGCGTCCGTGAAAACGGACCTCGCCGCCGACCGTCCTGGCGGACAGCTTCGGCAGCAGGCGAAGGATGGACAGGGCAGTGACACTCTTTCCGCATCCGGATTCGCCAACGACGCCGAGCGTTTCGCCTTTCTTGACCTGGAAACTGATGCCGCCCAGGGCGCGGGTAATGCTTTCTTCGCCGTAAAAGTGTGTCTCAAGGTCTCGGACATCAAGAAGCACGTCGTTCCCTGCGGTTTGATGCATCTGCATGTCAGTGCCTCCGCTTGGTGCGGGGATCGAACATATCACGCAAACCATCCCCAAGCAGGTTGACGGCAAGGACGGTGACGGCAAGGCAGACACCGGGGGCGAAGATCGTCAATGGGGCGATGGCGAGATACAGGCGCGAACTGGCGATCATGTTGCCCCAGCTGGGGATCTCGGGCGGCACGCCCACGCCGAGGAAGCTCAGCCCTGCCTCCGTCAGGATCGCGCTGGCGCAGACAGTAGCGCCCTGGACCATCAGCGCAGGAATGGTGCTCGGCAGAATATGCCGCCACAGCACCTTGGGCAGGCGCGCACCGCCGCAGAGCGCGGCCTCCACGTAGGGACGCTCGCGAACCCCCAGAACCACCGAACGAACCAGCCGCGCGACGGCTGGCGTCTCGGGGATCGCAATGGCAACGATCAAGATGCCGATTCCCGGTCCTGTCAGAGAAATGAGCGCAATGGCCAGCAGAATCGTCGGGATCGACATCAGGCCGTCCATGACCCGCATGACGATGTTGTCGAAGCTGCGGCTGTAGCCGGCAACGACACCGATCACCAGCCCGACCACGGCCGCGCTCGCTGCCGACAGCAGCCCGACCATGAGGGATATCCGCGCACCGAAGATCGTTCGGGCAAACACATCACGGCCCAGATTGTCGCTCCCGAGCCACATCTCGGCGGAAGGTGGCTGGAGGCGTTTGAATGGATCCATGTTCACCGGATCGCCCGCGTAAAACGGGGCGGCGAGTGCCAGAACGATCAACAG
>NZ_JAMYTP010000058.1:0-3403 GCF_040322515.1 Mesorhizobium sp. M0136 | reverse complement strand
GTCCAGAAGTTCCTTCTCAATAGCCATGTGATGATTCTCTCCTTTCCATCATCATGGCCTCGCGCACAGAATTCCTGACAGTCCCTTCGCAGCTGCTCTCAGCAGCGGTCTCTGCGCCGAGGCATCATAAGTCGATGCGACGGATCGAGGCCCTACTTGCAAGCTCCTTCGGCGTATCCATGTTCCTGCCGGCTCTGTGGTTCTCTTCACGGTTAACACCAGGTCGCCGATGTTAGCGTTCGGGACAATGTAATTGACGCAGTACCTTAAATCAGGGCTGCCTCCCATCTACGAGGTCACCAACGCCATTGTCCCGGCAGGGACATAACACCGCCAAAAAGGGCGGATGTTGCTATGGGCTTAGCTGGTGATCACCCGATCGCCCCGACCAGCGAAATTCGCTGCCGTCGATCCAGATCCGATGCATGATCACTGCCAGTTTGCGGGCGACGGCCACACGGGCTTTCTCATTGCCTATCCGGCGAGCCAGGCGCGCGCCATGCTTTGAGCGCGGACCTTCTGCCGACACGAGCCAAGAGAGTGCCTGCAGCCTCGAAGAGATAGCTGCGTGTGAGGGCTCACAGACCCGTCACGATCGACTTCTCCCGATTGATACCGTCTCGGCGTCAAGCCGCAGTAGGCACCCACACCCGATGAGCGGACAAACCGCGCTGGATCATCCCCCGCCGTGACGAAGCTGACGGCCGTCAAGACGCCAATGCCGGGCTCCGTCACCTACCGGCGGCAAGGATCGCTGTGTTTGGCGAACCCGAGAAGGTGCTCCTCCAACGTTCTGATTTCTTGCTCAATGCGTGCGCGGACAGTCAGCAACGCTGAAACAACCTCTTCAAGCCCAGGTACCCTCGCGCAGAACTCGCGAACGGACTCCTCGTATTTCCTTCCACTGACTTTCCCCACAACCTGCCGAATGTCTTCAAAAGCCCCCAATCTTTGTTCCGAGATCGCGGCGCATGTTGCCAGCTGCACACGGGAAAGCAACGTCCGCACACGATGGCTGTCGAGGCTCTTGACCGCCACTTCCTTATACCAGCCGCTCCGAATAATCTGAGCTAAGGCGGTAGGCGTCATTGTCATCAGTCTTGTTCAGCTGAACCTACAACGCCGCTTTAGCATGCCTGGCATTAAGACAGACGACAGGAAGGCCGTTTTCGCAGAGTCCGTTCCAATGCCACGTGCCCAACGGTCCTGTTTCGAGGCCAATCTTCACCGAGGGTGCATGCTTGCGAATGACATCAGCAGTTTAGCTGAGTTCTGGATGCTCCGCGATCACGCCATGTATTCGGCTCTACCCTGCCCGCGGCATCGCCGAGATGATGCGGGTTAACCTGTTCCGGCCCGTGCATGTCAAGACGCTGACGAGCCAGAACAGCCGGGCGCTGCTGATGGCCCGCAAGTTGCTTCAGGAAAAGGCCATCGCCATCGAGAACTACATCCGTGGCTTGTTGCGCAACTTCGGTCTCAAGGTTGGCATTGTAGGCGCTGGCAAATTCCCGGATCGCATCCGGGGCCTTTCCAGCGACATTCCGGAATTGCGCGACATCATGGAGGCGTCGCTTGCCGCACGACTGAAGCTTCGAGAGCAGTTCACGGTGCTGCATGAAAAACTGTTGTCGATCGTGAAGGTGTGTCCGCAGGTCAGCTATCCGAAGACGATCCGCGTCGACCGGGGCTCCGAGTTCGTCTTGCGCGACCTCGAACCTCTGGGCCTACCAAAGGCGTGACGCTCGACTTCAGCAGGCCAGGTAAGCCGACCGACAACGCAGACATCGAAGCCTTCAATGGCCGCTTCAGGGCGGAATGCCGGAACGCCCACTGGTCCCTGACGCTTGCCGATACGGCCGAAAAGTTGGAGGATTGGCGCAGATACTACAACGAGGAACGCCCGCGTGGGGCGATCGGGCACAAGGCCCCGATCTCGCCAAGCTTGACCCATTTCGCGCCCAGTAGCTCGCGCTACCGCATGCTTCCATCACAACCACCGCAGACGGCTGGCATGCCGTGAACTGCCGGAACCGTGACCGCGTCAGCTTCTTACGGAATTTCAAATGCCCCGTCATTGTCGCGCCGTGAAGCTGGAAAGCGTTCTTTGCCAGGTCCACCCCGATCATTGTATCTTCCATTTGCCGTCCTCTCCTTTTCGTGGCGTTGAACACCACGACCTTGGCACATTGCCATGCCGTATTGGGGAGGGCGGCAACCATCCCATCTTCTGACGTTGACATATGGCTTCACATAGGAGGCTGACATCAGCCGGATCTTATGACCCAGCCCCATGAGAACGCGGGCCCAGTGATGGCTCGTTGCGCAGGCTTCAATGCCGATCAGGCATGCCGGCAAAGACGCAAAGAATGCGACGACATCGTCACGACGCGACTTCCGGCGCATAACCACGGCGCCCTCCGCGTCCACGCCGTGCACCTGAAAGACGTGCTTGGCGACATCCAGAACGATTGTGCTAACCTTCTCAATGGACGGTTCTCCCTCATATGACTTTCGACAGCCACACTTTGGCACATTGCGATGCGGGAGCGGAGGCCGTCCACCACATCAGGTCAATGGAACCCAACTCCAAGTCTAACAAACACGTTGCTCACCCGCATTCGTCCGCGCTGATCCAGCTCGGTCCGACTCAAGCGGCACCAGAATTTCCGCCGCTCGAACCACTTGACGGAAACGCCATCCTTCAGAAAGAACAACTCGCGCCCAGAGGAGATTTTCGGCACCTTCGGAGAACGCGGTTTGCCTCAGAACTCATCCATATCTGCGGCCGAAACGCCGGCTGCCTTGAGCTGTTTGAGATACAGAACGGTTCTCTTTCGGCAGGGGTCGGCCGTCCGTTAGGATGTTTCGCGTATCGCGCTCGGGTCCGGCATTGTAGGCGGCGAACAGGCCGGGGAACCCGAAGCGATCAATCATTGCCGATACCGAGGGTCACCTTGTCGGGCTGAGGGTGCACGGGGCCGAGATCCAGGACAGGGATGGGGCAGTTGGCGTCACCGCCTCCATTCGACAGCTTTACCCGTGGCTGCGCCATCTATTCGCCGACGGCGGCTATGCCGGAGAAAACTGACGCAGGCTCTCGGAGACCTGGGTACATGGACTATCGTAATCATCAAGCGCTCCGACGCGGCCAAGGGCTTCGAGGTCCTGCCGCGATGATGGGTCGTCGAGCGAACTTTCGCCTGGCTCGGACGTTGTCGCCGACTTGACGTTGCCCCTCTGATGGCCCGCTTCGGCGGGATGGATGTCTGCGAGGCTCGGCGACTGAAGGCTCTGGAGGACGAGAACACGCGGCTAAAGCGGCTTCTGGCCGACGCCATGCTCGACAATGCCGCGTTGAAGGATCTTGTGGGAAAGAAATGGTGACGCCCGCGGCCAAGCG
>NZ_JAMYTP010000057.1:0-4945 GCF_040322515.1 Mesorhizobium sp. M0136 | reverse complement strand
CGAACCAGTGAAGATCTCCAGCCGACGGACCGGCTCCTCGTCCCTGGACTTAAGCGTAAACTCTGAAATCGTCATATGTCGAAGCTGCCCTCAAAGGCCTCGAACATCGTCCCTTACATCCACGCGCGAAAGGTGCCGCCGGGACAGCGCTTACTAAGCAACCAAATCCTACCAAATTTCAACGCTTGCGCCACATCCACCAACCCCCATGGATTTTTCAGGCTAAGTAGCGCAGCGCGTTCATCACCCTCCCGGAAATCGACCTCGAGGGAATGATTCCGACCCGGGCTTGGCCGGCCGGGCAAGGTCGTGAAACAGATTGAGACGCCTAGATGGGGTAACGGGCCGCCAAGCGGGCCTCTCACTTCGCTACGGCGCTTGAGTGGCGCGCTCCGCTCGCGGCTTGCTTGGCGATGAGGTGGTCGTCCCTCACACTGATGGTGTTAACGGAGTCGGGACAGGCCCGCTCCAAGCGTCAAGGAGAGACGACCATGGAGCATTATGCAGGGATCGACGTGTCATTGGAATACTCGAGCGTGTGCGTTGTCGATGCAAGCGGCAAGATCGTTCGCGAAACCAGGGTGGCGAGCGAGCCGGAGGCATTGATTGCCTGGTTTGCCTCGCTCGGCCTTCCTCTGGCGCGGATCGGGCTGGAAGCCGGGCCGCTGTCGCAATGGCTCTTTGCGGCGATGCGGCAGGCGGGACTGGCGGTCGAGCTGCTGGAGACGCGACATGTGCGCGACGCCTTCAAGGCCATGCCGGTGAAGTCGGGCCGCAATGACGCTCGCGGGATCGCGCAGCTGATGCGGCTTGGCTGGTTCCGGCCGGTGCATTGCAAGTCGCTGGCCGCGCAAGAGGTGCGGGCGGTGCTGGCGGCGCGCAAGCTTATTCAATCGAAGCTGAGGGATGTCGAGAACAGTGTGCGTGGCATTTTGCGCGGCTTCGGGCTCAAGGTCGGCAAGACAACACCGCGCGACTTTGCTTGCCGCATCCGTGAACTGGTGGCTGGCCATCCGAACCTGAAGACGGTGGCCACGGTGCTGCTTTCTGTGCACGCCGTGCTACTGCGCGAGTTCCAGGCTCTCGAGAAAAAGGTTCGCGCGCTGGTGCGCCTTGATGCCAGGGCCAGGCGGTTGATGTCGACGCCGGGAGTCGGTCCGATCGTGGCTCTCACTTATGCCGCTGCGATCGACGACCCCGGGCGCTTTCGCTCGTCGAAGCGGGCGGGCGCGCATTTCGGCCTGACGCCGAAGAGGTATCAATCCGGCGAGACCGACTATAGCGGCCGCATCAGCAAGATCGGGGATGCCGCAGTGCGCACGGCGCTCTATGAGGCCGCCCACATCATGCTGGTCAAGCCGCTCAAGGGCTGCACGGAGCTGAAAAGCTGGGCGATGCGGATGGCCCGGCGGGCCGGGAGAAGAAGGCCAAGGTGGCGCTGGCGCGCAAGCTTGCGGTGATCCTGCACCGCATGCTCCCCGATGGAACTGTCTTCAACGCGGCGGCCAGGACGATGACGGCAGCCGCCTGAGAAAGGGGAGAACAACGGTATTCGGGCGGGTCACGACACCAGGCCCTCCCGAAGCGAGGTCCCGTTGCCCGGACGATGGATCAGGTCAGACCGCAACAGCCTGCGTGGCATCGCGATCACGCGTCACTAGATTGGTCGGCCTTATCCTCTTCAAACTCCATCAGGTGGCGGTCGCGCACCGACCCCGTACAGAAGCAAGACCCCGGCAACTGGACGATGCAAAAAGGGATTGACCTATCGAGGCCCGTTACAGAAGCAGGCTGTTGAAGAAGGGTCACGTTTGGCTTTGAGGATGGCTTCATCGCCGTGGTGATAGGCGAATGTGATCTCTATCGAGCCGTCGTCGAGCAGTTCGGCGGAGCCGTCGCCGGTGATTTCATCCATCTCGTCGCAGCCACCCTATGCGAAGAAGACCATCGAGGTACTGTGGCTGAGATCGAGGTCGGCTTGCAGGGCGCCGAAGGCGATCTCACCGTGGTTGTCGGCCCCAATGGTGATCGTGGCGGGTCCGCCGAGGTCGAGATAGCGGCGATCCCACAGGTCAGCTTCGATGATGCGCCAGCGGCCGATCAATTGACAGCCGGCAGGTGCGATCATGTCGGCACCGCCATGAGCTTCGGCAACCGCACCAGATTGTAGGCGGCGGCAGCGAAGGTGAAGGCCCATCCGACCCGGTCGCGGCCGCGCAACTTGGTTTTCTCCTGCCCGGCGATTGTCTTGATCCAGCCGACCGCCTCCTCAATGCGCTTGCGGATACACTGGCTGATGGCATAGCCACCGTGCCGGGTCGTGCGCCCGTCAATCGCCGAACTCCGCCCGCTCGTGTTCTGCGCTACATGCGGCGTCACCCTCATCGAGCGCAGTTCGTTGACGAAGTCCTCCGCATCGTAGGCCTTGTCGGCACCGAGCGTGATCGCCCGCGGTAGGTCGGCGCGAGGCTCGACCATGTGCAGTGCCGCCATCCGCTCGGTATGTCCGTCGGCCAGTGTCAGGAAGGCTTCGACCAGCAGGCCGGTGGTCGAGGCATGTGTATCGTTGGATCGTTTCTGGCCATGGAAGTCCGCTTCGGCGTTGCGCCCACCGCCTCAGCCGGCGGCTCGCCAGAGCCATCCTTCGGCTTGACGCTCTTCATCGACGTCCAGGCCTCGATAAGCGTCCCGACCGCGCTCAGGAACTTTGCGGCGATGTCACTTCAGCAACCGGTCGCGGTTCTTGGAGAACACAGAATGATCCCAGGCCGCATCGTTGACGCCAATCCCGACGAACCAGCGGAACAGAAGGTCCTATTCCAGCCGCTCCATCAACAGCCGCTCCGAGCGGATCGAATAGAACGCCTGCAAAAGCATCGCCCGCAGCAGCTTCTCCGGCGGAATCGACGGCCGCCCAATCGGCGAGTACCACGCCGCAAACTCCCGCTCCAGCGCTGCCAGCGCGTCGTTCACAATCGCCCAAAATGCGGCGCAACGGATGATCGCGCCGCACCCGAGCCTCGAGGTCCACTAGCTGAACAGTTCGCCCGTCAGTTCGTCCCCGCCTCGCATGCATCGGTCTCCGAACCCCTTCGCAGACAATGAATCATCGTTGCAGACCTGTGGCGAGTTCCTTTTTTCAACGGCCTGCTAGCTCTCCTGATCCAATCATGCGGCGGTCAGAGCGCCGACCGCGAAGAGAAGCGAGTAACCTTGCGGGACGGCCAGGAAAAAGTGCAGGAGTGGCTTGACCTCAACGACCCCAATCAGAGAGGCCTCTTAAATAAACCCTACCTGATTTGGTGGCTCCCCAAGGGAGGAAGGTTGTGGTTTATTTGGTTGTAGGGACCAATAGAGCTCACCCCTAAGGACAATGACAGACGCGGTAAGGAGATATACCTATGAAACTCGTTTCCGGATTTAACGCTTTTTGCGAAGCCGCCCTCAAGAACTACCCAGATCAAATAAAGCCAGGTGGATATTTTGATTGGGCAATCGCACTAAGCAGCGTTGTGAATGCTGAATGTTCCGACCGCTTTGCAAAGCCATCGGCACGAGGGTGGAACTCGTCTTTTCACGCAAAGCTGTTTCCTAACCAATACACAAAACTTGGAGTCTTGGCGCAAACGTACAAGGGGTTAATCAATCTCAAGACCCCGTTTGATCTATATTTGTATACACGGCTTATTTGGGAACTTCAGCCGAGGACAATTCTGGAACTCGGTTCTCTTCAGGGTGGAAGCGGAATGTGGTTCGCTGATCAAATGTCCGTGCTCTGCGATGAACAAGGTGAAGTTCATTCTTTCGATGTTAATACGGAATGCATCCATGTAAATGCAAGACATCCAATGATTACGTATCATCAAATTGATCTTTCAAACACTTCCAATTTCGACGATCACCTACTCATGAGGCTACCTCATCCATGGCTGGTGGTCGATGACGCGCACATAGAAATATTTTCTGTATTTAGTTACTTGCAAAAATTCCTTGTAACTGGAGATTACTATGTTATAGAAGATAATCCGTTGCAAGCGAATAAAGAGATTATTGAAGGCTTACAGACGATCGAGCAGTTTGGTTTTTTAATCGATACTTATTACACCGACGCGTTCGGAACCAATTTTACTTGTGCTCCCAATGCATGGCTTCGAAAGTCGTAAGTGTCAGCGGTTGGATTTGTAACCTTGCCCCCAGTTTCTATCCAGTTTTGAGTTCGTTTCCGGCGTGGGTTGTGCCCTGTTGGGCGGGTGAAGCGACGGGCGCTGGCGCGGAGCCTTTGGCATAGCGCAGCGCGAGCGACCGTCGCAGATTGAAGGTGGTGGCGAACTCGGCCGGTGTCTGCCAGGCGATTTGGGAATGCGGCCGCGCGGTGTTGTAGTCGGCGCGCCACAGGGCGATGGCGACGCGTGCCTGAGCCAGCGAAGTAAACAGCGTCTCGTTGAGCAGTTCATCGCGCGGTCGGCCGTTGAAGCTCTCGATGAAGCCATTATCCGGCATGATGTTCTTGGTGCCATCGTTTGTTCGGTCGTCAGGTTCGTTAAGCTTGGCGCATCCGGGCCACGGGGCACCGGGAGCACGCAAGTGCGGGCAGGCCGTCGTATGCAGATGAACTGCGTGTTCGAGGACATTATCTGGCCGCCCTACGACTCGCCCGGATGCGCTGCGAGCGTGGATCCGTATTTGTCGAGTTGCCCGCTCGCTCCCTGTTCGTGACCAACGATGGAGGGAACCGTGCGTATTATCGGCATGGACATACACCGCGTAGCCGCCGAGGTCGTGTCGTTGCTTGATGGCGAGATCGTCAAGCTCGGCCGCGTTTAAATTGTAAAAGTTTAAACTTTATCTGACAGACGGTGTCCTAGTCACCTGAATCTGAAGTTCGGTTCATTGTCTTCTGGCAGAAACGCTTGACCGATGCGAGGATCTGGTCGGCGGATTTGAC
>NZ_JAMYTP010000056.1:0-5165 GCF_040322515.1 Mesorhizobium sp. M0136 | reverse complement strand
CTGTTTCAGCTATTTGGGCTGAGGCAAAATAAGAGATTGGCTAAACAGGCCTGTGTCGCGGACCCGACAAAGCTCTGACGGAATGGCGGAAAAGCGAACGTGATGGCGAACCGGTCGGACCGGGTTCGGCAAAGGTCTCTCCAACGATGCGAGCCACAGAGCTCGTCCATTTGTCTGGCCGCCGATCCGCGAACACCATCAGGGCCATCAGCCGTCCGGCTGCATCTCTAGGTGTGAGCTTTCAGAGGGTTGTCCATTCGGACCGGACCGAGGAGACTGGAGTTACCAGGCTTCAGCACTCATCGGAGGGTCCGAATCAACATCCACAAGAATGCCCGTCTCACGCCACTGCGTCGACAGGAGATGGCGCTGTCGGTCATTGAGGGGCGTCTTTCCCAAGCCCATGCGGCGCGCGTCTACGGCGCGTCGGCCAAGATCGGCTGCACAGATACAATTGGCATCGCCCACACGGCAGCCTAAAGTCAAAAACGCCCATCAGTCGCCTCGCTCTAACCGAGGACAACCTATTGAGGCTCCACATCTAGGCCGGATACAAGACTGCAAGCGCCGGATCCGTCATCACTGCCCGAAACCCCCTTTTAAGGCGGGGGTGGTCCATCCACATCGTTCTGTTCGAGCAGGATCGTGCCAACCAGGCGGACGATGGCGCCGTCATTGGGGAAGATGCCAACGACCTCGGTGCGCCGCCTAATCTCGCCGTTGAGCCGCTCGATCGGATTTGTAACCGGTATGATCATGCCGGTGCCATCCGATGTCCGCTGGAGATGAGCGATTTTCGGCGTATGGTGCGACCATCCGGGACAGGGGCACCGGGAGCACGCCAAGTGCGGGCAGCCCGATGTATTCGATGAGCTGCGAGCTCGCGTTAGTAGCTGGCCGCCCCTGACCTGCCCGGTTGCTCTCTGAGCGCGGATCCGTAGGTGTCGCGTCGCCCGCCGGCTCCCGAATTTGAGGAGAGCAAGCCGATGAGACGTGTGATTGGAGTGGAGATCCACCGAACCTTTGCGGAGGTGGTGTTTTGGGAAGACGGCCGGCTGCGCATCACGGCCGGGGTCGACATGACCCGCTCGGGACTGGAAGCGTTCGGCCGCAGCTTGAGCAAGACGGACGAGATTGTCGTCGAGGCGACCGGCAACGCAATGTCGCTGGTGCGGGTTCTGTCGCCCTATGTCGGCCGGGTGATTGTCGCCAACTCGATGAGGTGAAGGCGATCGCCCATGCCAGTATCAAGACCGACAAGATCGATGCCGGCGTTCTGGCGCAGCTTCATGCCAGCGACTTTCTGCCGGAGGTGTGAGATCCGGACGAGAGGACGGAGCGGCTGCGCCGTCTCGTTGCCCGGCGCAATCCAGGTTTTGCGGCATCACACACGGGTGAAGAACGAGGTACACGGCATCTTGCAGGCTCATCTCGTGCCGAAGTGCCGGCCTGCCGATCTGTTCAACAATCGCGGCCGTGCCTGGCTCGAGCGGCAGGTGCTTCCCGACGACGAACGGGCCGCGATCGCCCGCCACATCCGCGAGATCGATCGCCTGGCCGAGGACCTGGCAGAGCTTGATGATGATATCGCTAGGGATGCGGTTGACGATCCGCAGGGACTTCGGTTTGACAATCACCGGCGTCAACGCCGTTGTGGCCACCGGGATCATTGCGGCGCACCGCTTCGGCGAGCCGCAGAAGCTGGTGAGCTACTTCGGCCTCAATCCGCGTGTGTGCCAGTCGGGACTTGGCATCGCTCAGTACAGCCGGATCAGCAAGCACGGGCCTTCCCATGCCCGCCATGCTGGTCAAGGCCGCTGGGGCGCCGGCGAAGGCGCCCGGACCACGACGCGGCGGCCGCTCTTGTCGGCATGTGCCAGCACGTTCCTCATGAAGGGACGCGGGGTTGTTGAAGAAGTCCGCTTCGGGGGGTGCTTTGACGAGCCGCTACCCGTGATGGGTTGGCGTGACCGTCAGGCCGCTCTTGCCGTCGCTGACGGCTCGATCCGGAGCAGCAGTCGAAGGAATTGGACCAAAGATGCTCCTGCCAGCCGCTGGAGGTCACCGGCGCGGGAGCGAAGTAGGCAGGCGAGGCCGGGCCGCACAGCGAGCAAGCCCCTGTCAGGTCGTCACGTGGAACCCTTCCGAGCGCCATTGATGGCGCCGATAGAGCCGCCGGTCATCCTCCGACCATCGGTCACGACGCCTGCGCGCCCTCTGCAGCGCGGGCGTCGCCGACCAGACTGCCTTGTTGGCGCCCACTGGACAAGCAATGCGAGACCATCAAGCCACAGCCTGCGCCCTCCCTGCCACGCCGCGCGGCTTTGCCGCGCCTGGCGGAGCGGCAAGACCGACGCCAGTCGCAGCTAGACCTATGTCAGAACTACTGCGCAATGGCGAACCGTTTCGTGGCTGACCTCCCGCGCGGGCCACATCGGCAGGAAACGGCAGCGGATAAACCCGAGTGACGGGGCTCTACACCCTCTTCAATGGTGGCCGGATCGCCGGATCCATCCGTCAATATGACGATCCGGCGCATCTCTTTCCACAAGCGTTGTGTCCGAAGCTGCACAGAACGTCGGAAATCCGACGAAACGGTCGCCAGGGCCGGGCCGTCGGTATGGGTGAGTGGCGTAATTAAAGCGGTTCGCCAATTCGGCACGCACCTTGCGTCGGTCACGGGGACGTCACGGAGGGCGCTGGTGATGGTCGACTTTGTCAACTCTGACCCTTTTAACTGGCGGCGGTCCTTAGGCAGAGGACCGTGGATCTGCTGTTGTTTGGCACGCTGCTACCAATCTGACTGGATTGTTCGATGGACCATCGCCATTATGACCTCCCGTCCCTCACTGCCCTCGAGGTATTCGAGGCCTCGGCACGTCATCTTTCGTTCGAGCTTGCAGCTTCGGAGCTGAACCTGATATCGGGAGAGGTCAGTCGGCAGATTAAAGCCATTGAGGAGGAGCTTGGCGTTCCGCTGTTTGTAACGCCAGGAACCGGCGTGATGCTTACCAGCGCTGGCAAAGACCTCTACAGCGTGCTGGCAAGCAGTTTTTCCAAGGCGTCCGATGCCTTCAAGACCATCAGACGCGGCGGTCGTCCCGGAATGCCACGATTGCCTCCACCGATTCGTTAACGTCGATGTGGCTGATGCCGCATGCCGCGCTTTTGGTCGCAGCATGGTGATTCACGGTCAGTTCGCGCGCTGAAATCGAGCTGCGCATCCGCTATGGCTGCGGCTCAGGCCTGACGAGACAGCGGAACTGTTTTTGGCGACGTACCCGGCGGTTCCGGCTTCGCTCAGGAGCGCGCGATGCGACCGCCACGCCCCAATTGTCACTCGTTGACCTCGAATGTTCGAACCCGACTGCCCGGCCGGGGCGAGATCCTGCGCCGCACCGGGATTCCCTTCGCGGCTTTGCAAGCCGCCCAAGCTTATTGGGCGTTGCCTTGGGCTGGCACTTTGTTCCGAACATTGGCGACAGGCTCCGTGTATTCCGCGTGAGATAGTATCCCCGGGGCGTCCAGCTCAGAGTTCGGTAATCCTGATGAGCTTGCCCTCTTGGATCCAGGGGTGTGTAGAACCCGTCCCATGGCGCTTCCTTCGATTCGGACGGCAATGATGCGCCATCAAAGAACCCATGACCGGTGGTGGATAGCGACCTGCGCTCTGGCAGAGTGGGGTTGCTGACAAACAACTCTGTGGAGGCCAATCATGCGTGTTGTAGCCGATCGATCTGCGGCGCCTGCCGCTTCCGCACCGATCTGGCGATCTTCGTTTCTTTGGAACTCTTATGTTCATTTGCAAGCGGCGTGGCCACGCCTGTTCGTCCCGCCAATAGTGGCTGGTCCTGCATGGTGTAGCTAATGCGCAATGTAGGAGACAGGGTCTCAAGACGACGGTTTGCAAAACTCTTATACGCGGGTTGGATACCGCATTTCCGTGTGTACGCCTGGGGCTGCTTCTATCTTAGCACGGACATCGACGTCGTCGGCCACTCAGTTCCATCGAAGATTCCCCGACCGGGACCCTGCCTCCAACATTGAGCATCAGCAGATGATCGATCTTGTTTCCTCTATCTAATTGGTCGCCAATGCGAGCGGCGCTAAGTTAAGCTTGATGAGCTGGTTTCACTTCCTGACCAATAGCCCGCAGGAGGGCCCCTTTTCTCTAGCGATCGCGGTGATCGCGATGGCCTTGTGCTTCCCCCGAGGATCATTTTTCGGTAGCGAGAGCAGAGGCGGAGCTGACCTTTCCACGCTATTTCGCGAACGGTTCTCGGTAAGCCTTCCAACTGCGCTTGCTTGGTTCGACTTACCCGCGCAGGGAAGCGGTAAGCCCATGCGCCTTCGACCAGCATGCGACGGCCCCGACAGTTCCCGGCCTTAGTGATCCCGCCGCGTTTGACATGTTCACCTGTCGAGCTCTCTGACGGAAAGAGGCCAAGTAAGGCCATTAGCTGGCGGGGGTTTTCAAAGCGGCGGATGTCGCCAATTTCGCAACAAAAACGACGGCGGCAATCAACGATAAGCCTCGCGACGCCTGATAGGCTTCGACAACAGGAGCCATCGTCCAGGATTTGACAGTCTCCGAGATCAGATCGGTCAGACGCTTTAAGCGCACCTCGGCATCCTCGATCGCCTGGCAGTAATCCTTGAGCACGATGAAGTGCGCCGGATGCTCGAACTTCAGAGTCGATATCCACCGCATATGCGCCAGCGACCAGGGTGAGCGGCCCGAATAGATGCGGCCATGTCGAAGGAGGAACGACTGAAGCTGCTGACGCGCCCGCTTTTGAGCCTCCTGTGCTGCTTCACAGGCCCGCACGAGATCGCGCATAGCCTCATGCCCGCGGTCCGGCACCCAAAACCGCCCTCAGCTCACCCGCACGATGCTCGGGATATAGCTTCCTTGACGGTCGCTTGCGCTCGAAGAAGTTGTGTGCGTCAAGTTCTGCAAAAAATGGCGTGGCATTCAGCGGTGACGTTGGCGTGTCCGCCGCGCAGCCCCGTGTTTAGCGGAGCGGCGGACATGGCGGCCGCGTCTCAGGCGGCCAATGCCCTCAGACTCTCCTTCTTGTGCTCGCGCAGATGATCCATATTGAGGTAGCGGGTCGCCTCGAGCCAGTTCTCGTGGATCTCCACCGCCAGTGCCCGAACCAGCC
>NZ_JAMYTP010000055.1:0-5678 GCF_040322515.1 Mesorhizobium sp. M0136 | reverse complement strand
CAGCCAAGAAAGCGGGAGCCGGCTCGAGACGCTGGTGTGATCGAGCTCGAGATCGACGGCATCGCAATGCGGGTGGGTCGTGGGGCGGATTCGAAGACGGTTGCAGCGGTGATCCGTGCGCTGAGGGCAACGTCGTGATCGGGCCAACGGGAGCGGTCAAGGTCATGGTGGCGACGAAGCCGGTCGACTTCCGCAAGGGAGCGGAAGGTCTGGCAGCGCTCGTGCGCGAGGCGATGGGCGCGGATCCATTCTCGGGCGCGGTCTACGTGTTCCGGGCCAAGCGGCCGACCGGATCAAGCTCGTCTACTTCGACGGCACGGGCGTATGCTTGTTCGCCAAGCGGCTGGAGGATGGCAAGTTCTGCTGGCCGGGCATTACCGATGGTGTCGTGCGACTGACGGCGGCACAGTTGCAGGCACTCCTGGAAGGCCTCGACTGGCGGCGGGTGCACGAAACGCGCGAGATGCGTGTTCCAACGACGGCGAGCTGACCATCGGATTATTGCCAAATCACTGGAATCCATGCTTGAATCCGCTTCGTGACTGACGCGGCCGCTGCCCTACCCGACGATCCTCATGCGCTTCAGGCGATGCTTCTGGCCGCGCGTGCGGAGAATGAGAGGCTCCGCCAAATCATCAAGGAGTTGCAGCGCCATCGCTTCGGGCGAAGGGCGGAGAGCCTGCCCGAGGACCAGCTTCTTCTGGGCCTGGAGGAAGCCGAGCAGGTAGAGGCGGAGGGCTTCGCCAGCGCGGAAGCCGCGGACCCCTCAAAGCGTGATGCCAGGGCTCGTAAGCTGTAGAAGTTTGCACTTGATCGGACAGTTGGCGTCTGAGAATGGTCCGTTTTGCCTGTCTGATGGGATCAGGCGGCGATCATTTTCTCCTTCGCCAGCGGGGCCGTGTCAAGGAAGGTCTGCATCGGCGTCTTGCCGAAGCACCAGCGGCCCTGATGTGGGCGCTCCTCATTGTAACTTCTGACCCATTCATCCAGATCGGCCTGCAGCTCCTCGATCGAGCCGTAGATCTTCTTCCTGAAGGCGACCCGGTAGAACTCGTCCAGCACCGTCTTGTGGAACCGCTCAACGATGCCATTGGTCTGCGGGTTCTTGGTCTTGGTGCGGGAATGATCCACATCCTCGACGCCAGATAGAGCTCGTATGCGTGATGTTCGGGATTGCCGCAATACGGCGGCGCCGAGCATTGGGCAACGATCGCTTCGCTGATCGAGACATGCAAGCTCAACGGCGTCGAGCCTCACACCTACCTCGCTGACGTGATCGCCCGGATCGTCGCCGGCCATCCACAAAGCCAGATCGACGATCTGCTGCCTTGGGCCTACAGACCTATGCCGCTCAAGGCCGTGGCCTGAGAACAGCGGTTACGTTGCTTAAGACGATCCGAACCATTTCCCGGAGACCACCCCACCGAGCCACTTCGGGCCGTGGCAGACGGTCTAAGGCCGGCTCCGGCAGTTGGCGCGTGCGCTTCTGTTCCAAACATCCACGTGGAGCTGATGCTGGATCGCGAGCGGGGCGCGAGGCCGGTCCCACGTCTGCCGTGATCGACAGATGGGGTATTCGGCTTGAGCCTCATCTTTTGGCGGTGATGCCATCAAGGTTCTGCGCTTCGAGCTGATGATAAAACATGGTCAGTTCCCTTGAACAGCACAAGCCCTCAGGAAGGAGAAGCGCGGCGTGAAACATTATGCAGGATTGGGCGTCCCGGTGAAAGAGACTGCAATTGGCATCATCGACGAAACAGGCACGGTGTGCCGGGAGGTGAAGGGGCCGGTCTCAAGTTTGGCAAGGTCGGTGCGGTCAAGTTTGAGGAGCGGATTGGCGAGCTCACCGAAGGCATGCCCGATCTGGCCGAGATCGTCGAACCGTTGCTCGACGCGCGTCGCAAGCTGCGCCAGAATTATGCCGCCCTGCACCGCAAGATTCTGGCGATCGTCCGGGATGATGAGGTTTGCCGCCGGCTGATGTCGATCCCCGGCGTCGCCCCGTCGTGTCGGCGTTGGCCTACACCGCGACGATCGATAATCCCCGCCCGCTTCCGCAACTCCAAGGCGGTCGGTCCGATTTTGGGCCTGACGCCGGCGCTTCATGAATCGGGCGAAAGCCGCCGGGTGGGTGGGATCTGAAGGCTTGGGCGATGGACGTCGCCAAGCGACGCGGCCAGTAGAAAGCCATCGTTGCGCTTGCCCGCCGGCTGGCGGTGATCATGCATCGCGTCTGGAGCGAGGGCCATCAGTTCCGCTGGACCAGGACGGAAATCATGCCGGTCGCCGGCTGATCGCAGCCCGACCGTCGAAAAATTGATAAACATCGCCCCCCGACGACATCAGTTCCACCTGCCGGTCGAAAGCTGTCCTTCGCGGGACGAGGATGAGGTGAGTTCGTCGACTGGCTTGGCTCGATTGGCCCATCATCGGCAATCAAGGCGCTCGACGGATTGTTCCACCCCATTCTTCTGAATTCCCCATAGAGGGGCCATAGAGGGCAAGGCCCGAGCGCCGATCCCGGAGAGAAGCAAGGCCCCGCGAAAGACGTCCCAATGCCGGCGAAGCGGACAGAGCTAGAAGGCGCTTGACTTCAAAGCGCAGATAGAGAAGCCAGTCGGTGAAGACTTCGGCCCCTGTCGCGCAAAGACGCTATACGCTGGCAAGAAGATCGTCGGCCGGAAGCGCCACATTGCAGTCGATACCACAGGCGGCTCTTGATGGTCAATCTGACGCCAGCCGACATCTTCGACAGCGCCGGCGCGCGGGCCGCTCTCGACGGCATATCTGCAAAGCGGTGGCCTTGTGGGAAGCATCAGTTCGCAGACGGTGCCTACGATTGGCTCAAGCTCATGGAAAAGGCCACCTATCTCGACTCGTCATCGACATCATCCGCCGATCCTGCCCCTCTGCCGGAACCCTTGTTCGGTTTTTGGTGACCTACCCTCTTACGCCCAGCATTCCACCGACATTGCTGCACATGGGATTATATCCCGCGTCGCGTGGAAGAGCTTGCAGTAGCAGTTGGCCGCCTGCCGAGGACGACCTTAAATATTTCGCGCCCGCCTCGACGAAACCAATAGAACGACTGACATGACTCTATGTAGGCCCTTCGCGTATGCTGTGGGATTTCCGGCAACTATGCCATACTCGACTTGTGAGTATTGTTGTTAAATGAGAAGAGTTAGGCATCAAGAACCAGAACGCTAGTCTTGGACCGAGAGACGCAGGGGCAGATCTGGTCATTGGTTGCCTTTTCCCGAGCTGAGAGAAAAACGTCGCGATGATCCGGCTCGCCCTGCAGAACACTGGTCGCGCAGGAACCGCAAACACCCTGACGGCATGAAGAGGGTATTTTGATGCCCTGCTTCTCGAGCACTTCGAGAATACTCAAGTCGGCGGGTATAAAGAACCTTCCCCCCGAGCGGGCCAAGCGAACCTCGAAGCTCGATTGTGGGCCGACCGATGCCGCCGAATCGACGGAGAAACGCTCTATATGGACGGCCGCCTCCTGCCAGCTCGCCTGTGCTGTCGCCTGGGCCAAGTCCATAAACCCTTCCGGTCCGCATAGATAGAGATGGCCATCGGCGGGCGGGACCGCGAGCAGCTGGACGAAGCGGTCCTTTATAGCGGTCCGCTCCAGCCCAAAATGGAAATGTGCCTGACGGGAATAGGGTGCTTTGGACAGTTCGTGGCGAAACGGCGCCTGTTCGGACGACCGGGCAAAGTAATGGAGTTCAAAACTTCTCCCTATCTGTGCGAGGCGGTCCGCCATCGACAAGATCGGTGTGATTCCGATTCCTCCTGCTATAAGAAGGGTATGCGCCGCCGCTTCGTTCAGAGGGAAGTTGTTGCGCGGCTGGCTTATTTCCAGCCGGTCGCCTGCTGACAACGCTTTATGCATGAATCGAGATCCACCGCGAGAGGCCCCCTCGAGCTTCACCGCAATGCGGTAATTGGAAGCGTCGTGGGGATCGCCGAATATGGAATACGTCCGCGACAGACCAGGTTTCATGTGAATTTCGACATGAGAACCCGGAGCGAAGGGGGGCAATGTCGATCCACTGGCCGGGCTGAGCACGAACGAGCGAACATTGAGTGCCTCCTCGCGCACTGCAGCGACGCGAACCTTAAGTCTGGTGGGAAGGGGGGCGGGTTTTCGAGCGCCGCCGAACGCGCGCGACCAAATACTCATATCTTAATAGCTCACTTGCCACTGAGCCGTTTGCGCATTTGCTCGGTGGCCTCGGCGGTACCGTCATGGAACGAACCAAACCACTTGTCCCACGGCTGGTCCGCTGTGCCGTAATTGCATTCGAAAAAGCGATGATGGAGCTGATGGTAAAAATCTCCTAGCGCCAGCTGCTTCTTGTCGTGAGCGAGGAGCTCGGCGAAGCCCGAATGCGAGGCGAGCGGATTCAATACCTGTAAATGCATGTGGAACAGCATCAGAATTGGGTTGGACGGTACAACAACGTGAATGAGACATGAGGACAGGTAAAGGACATGCTCTATGGGATGCATGGAGAACCCCGACCACGGCCCGGTCGCGATATTGCGGTGATGGAGCGAATGGACAGGCTTATAGAGCGGTCCCCAATGCAGAAAGCGATGGGCCCAATAGAAGTGAAATGAAAGCCAGAACGGGGTCAGCAGGAAAAGGACTACACCCAAAATCGGGTTTAGGGAAAAATTCAGCTGCGGGATGTAGCCGTTGCTGAGCGCCCAGAAATACAGAACCTCGTAGGCGGTCCAGGTGGTAACACCGCTCGCAAGCGACCAGAACATATTGTCCCAGACCTGGTTGCTAAACGTGAACATCTTTTTGTTCTTGGCAAATTCCTGCGCGATGAATTTGCGCTTCTTGCCCTGCAGCTTGTAGGTGTGAAGATATAGGTGCAGTCCGCCGGCGATGATCGTGATCAGCGCAAAGTTGCGCAGATAGATCTGGGCGATCCATCCGAACTCGAAAGTGGCGCATCGCTCGAGAGCGGGTTGAAGGTAGTTGGCGGTGAGAATGGCGGTGCCCAGGGTTATCAGAGTCATCGACAGTTCAAACCAGGACTTCGCAAGCGACCTGAATATTGCGACAGGCCGCAGGGGCCATTCAAACAACGGCGAGTTCGGAATCGGCAAATTGGGATGCCAATTCCATTCCTCGCTCATTGGAGCTTCGTCGACGGGCAAATTAGAAGGATTACGATCCATGACCGTTGCCCTTTCTCGGTTTGACATATCTTTCCACCCAAACTGCTCTCCCAAACGACGCCGGGCGCGTTGATGGCGTCCGGCATCTGAATCAAAGGAATGGTCCCACGCAGACGCAAGCCTGTCCAATTTATTATTACTTTACCGGGACATTTATTCCGATATTCGAGAAAATGTCACGCACCGCCGAGCGCCCGACCCTACCGGAAAACACCGATGCCTATTAACCCACCTACACCAGCAGATGGATACGATCTTAGAGCCTGACTCGAAACTTGGTTAACTGCGAGGTGGAGTTGGGCGGCGGCGGAGCATGAGGCGGATGGAAGCGATGAATATCCATGCCTCGGCGCTGGCGATAGTCGCCTCGAAATCCTTGGCGAGTCTGACCTTGCCCCCAGTTTCTATCCAGTTTTGAGTTCGTTTCCGGCGTGGGTTGTGCCCTGTTGGGCGGGTGAAGCGACGGGCGC
>NZ_JAMYTP010000054.1:0-5933 GCF_040322515.1 Mesorhizobium sp. M0136 | reverse complement strand
CAGCGAAGCCGACGTCCGAAATACGGGTGCCAACGGTAATGGACCTCGACCTCCTGCCCAACATGGGCAGAATGACCCCGAGATGACAATTACCCGAAAGAACAGCCTCTTCGCTGGCAGCGACGGCGGCGGACGGACATGGGCCACCATCGCCACGCTGCCGACCACCGCCAAGATGAACCAGGTCGATCCGCACGCCTGGCTCACCCAGACCCTCGAGCGTATCGCCAATGGCTGGCCAAACAGCGATATCGAGGCGCTTATGCCTTGGAACTACCAGCGCTAAACGGCATCAGCTACCCGCTTACCTGCTGACAGCTGATCCAGCAACCGCTGCAGCCGGCGGACCGGGCGCTTGTCAGGAAGGCCGCCGCGCAAAGCTCCTCCTGCCAAGCGCCTTCGCTGCTGCTGGTCTTGTCTCGCATCCGCGACGCCTCCGTGATTCGGCGTCACGGACAGAATCACGGCAGAATCATACGGGGCAATAGGCCCGCCGACGATGTGGGCATCGAAAGTGTTCCCGGACGCTTACGTGCCGGTCGACCCGACTGGGAGAACTGCAGTAAGCACGCCCGCTGCCCGCCCATAGGGCATCATGCGCCCCAGCCGCGCCGATATTTCATCAGCTCACGCGTCGTCCAATCGGGATAGTTTTGACGAGCAATAGGCACTGTGAGCACTGCTAGTGAAGATGCTCAACGATCGACCTAAATACCGTGTTAGTCTCTGATGAATCATCTTTTACCCCCCACTTAACTACCACCAGGTCCTCAGACGGATTAATCATCACTAATTGCCCACTGTTGCCGCGCGCGTAATAGGTACCGTCCGCTCCATGCATGTGCTCGGCGGCCGTATCCGCCTGCCAATGATGCAGCCACCAGTAGTACCCGTACGGACGCTTGGCGCAAATCGACGGCCGACTGGCCGTCGTCGCTTCGCTCATGTAGCCGTCGGGAAGAGTTTTGGTGCCATCAGCAAGCACACCGTCGCGCAGCAGGTAAAGTCCCATCCGAGCATAGTCACGCAAGGTCGCGCCAAACCCTGACTCGCCATAGGTGAAACCGTCCGCATTCTCGACAATCCAATAACCGTCGCACTCCATACCGAAGGGCTTCCAGACTCGATCAGATAGGTACGAGGAGAATTGCTTCTCAGATGCCCGCTCCACAACAATCGCCATAAGGGTCGAATCGGCCGAAGAATACCTGAAGCGCGAGCCGGGTTGAATTTCTTCAGCTGGGCGCGAACCCACATATTTCAAGAACGGAACCAAAGTCCCTGGCCGATCCTCACTGACGCATTCGAGCAGCTGGTAAATGTCAGAAGTTGGATCATCATAGAGTTCTCCAAAAGGGACGCCACTCAGGCCCTGCGCCAGGTGGCGAAGAGATATCTTCCCCCAACGGGTATCCTTCAATTCGGGAACATAAGTCTCTACGAAGTCGTCCAGGGCTTTTATGTAGCCATCCTTTAACGCGAGGCCCAACATTACCGAAGTCATGGATTTGGCCATGGATCGAGACTCACCGACACTACGGTCTGAATAGCCGTTTCCATACCGTTCAAAAACGATACCACCATTCTTGATCACCAACAGGCCAGATGTCATCGAACGTTCAAAAAAATCATCGGCGTCGTATGTGACGTCTCCTACACGATAAGTGAAGGCAATGTTCTCGTGGCGGGGCAGCGGATATGGCTTTCCGCCTGCCGCAATCGTGCGACTAGGAAATATCGCCTGCATGTTGCGGTGATTGATAATCTTCTGCTCGATGTTCCAACGAAGCTGCACTGACAAATTCGTCTTATTCCGGGGAGACGGATCTGACAATGTCATCGTTTTCTGACTACCAATATCCTCAACCAGAACACCAGCCGAATACCGTTCGCAGATTTCATTCGCAGATTTCATGAGAGACGCTGGCTTTCTTCAATCAAATGTTCATGGGTATCGAAAAGCGGAGTCTCCACGACCCACTCCGTGATTTGCCGGTGTGTGGGAGATAGGGGCAGGTTAATCATCGCTTTACTACCTTTTTGCCCAACTCGCAGCTGCAGCGCGGTTTAGAAAAAGATGCCAAATAGGCAACATGATGTCTATACCGTGTATCGTATATTTGCGCTCTTTGTTCCGGAAAATGAGAAAACGGACAGCGACCGAATGTTGATCAAGATCCGCCAACAGTGGTGCCATTCGCCGAATGTGCGGATTGAACTAAGCCGCTAGTCGCGGCAATTGGTGACCGCTTTGAGAGACGCCTCCTGTCTGAGAGGATTTGAGTGTCGCAAACCCATCCTTCAGACAGGAGATCCAGATGGCCGAGATGAGCCCTCTGCGTCGCCGGATCGAGGACATGACAGTCCGCAATCTATCTCCGGCCACACAGCAATCCTACCTTTATGCAGTCGCAAAGTTGAGCCGCTATTTTTGGCCGATCGCCGGATCGGCTGGGCCTTGACGATATCCATGCCTTCCAGGTTTACCTCGTGTCGACGGGCATCTCCTGGTCGGGATTGAACCAGATCGTCTGCGCACTCCGGCTCCTCTATGGCGTAACGCTCGGCCAGGATACAATCCCGGAGCATATTCCGTATGCGCGCGAGCCTCGCCAGTTGCCGGTTGTTCTTTCCAGCGATGAGGTCGTCGAATTTTCTGCAAGCTGTCTCCAGCCCGAAGGCGCGAGTGGCTCTGACAACGCTTATGCCGCCGGTCTCAGAGTCTCGGAGGCCTGTGGTCTTCGCGCCAACGGTATCGACAGCTCAAGGATGGTGATCCACATCACTCGCGGCAAAGGCGGGAAAGCCCGCTACGTCTTGCTGTCGCTGGAACTGCTCGGATTCCTACGCAGCTATTGGCGCTTGGCGCGGCCCAAGGACATTCTGTTTCCTGGGCGCGATCCTGACAAGCCGATCGAGCCGTGGGTGCTGCATTCCGCCTGTCGTTCGGCGGTTGCCGCGGCGGGTCTTTCCAAGCGCGTCACCGTCCATACGCTGCGGCATTCCTTTGCCACTCACCTGCTCGAGAACGGAGCATCATCCAGGTCCTACTCGGCCACGCCTACCTCTCGACGACAGCGCGCTATACGCAGGTCTTCACCGACACGATCCGGTCGACGGCCAGTCCGCTCGATCGATTACGACTGGAGGTGACGCCCGGAATCGTAATCGGTTGCGCCCCACCTTCGAAGTCGCCGACATCTTTCGACGGCATGGGAGTTCCTACAGGCGTGAGAACGCCGGTCATCTGGGCCGCGGCGAGCGACGCGTCATGGGCGCGAACGAAGCTTGCCGGACACACGGGCTCGGCGGTCACCTCGATGCGTGCGACGATTGCGGCAGTACCCGCATCCCCTATTTCCTGTCGATCGCCATTGCCCGAACTGTCAAGGCGCGGCCCGCAAGGAGTGGGTCGGTGCACGCGTCGCCGATCTGTTGCCGGTCCCGTACTTTCATGTGGTCTTCACGCTACCACCTGGCATCGCCGAGATCGCCTTTCACAACAAGGTGGTTGTCTATGCATTGCTGATGCGGATCGCAGCCCAGACGCTGCAGGCCGTTGCCGCGACCCCAAGCGGCTGGGCGCCGAGATCGGCATCGTCGCCGTGTTTCACACCTGGGGCCAGGCCATGACTCATCATCCCCATGTCCATTGCGTCGTGCCCGGCGGCGATCTCTCGCCCGAGAGGTCAAGATGGGTCGCTTGCCGGTCGGGCTTCTTTCTGCTCGTGCGCGTGCTGTCACGACTGTTTCGGCGGCTGTTTCTGACGGCCCTTGCCGACGCCTTTGCTCACGGTGAACTCCGCTTCTCCAACGAACTCACCCATCTAAACGACGACGAGGCGTTCACCCGCCATCTCGCGCGTGCTCGCCAATAGCCACCGACGGGATCGGATCGGTCTCTGCAGGCAGATTCTCGACCAGCCATCACCAGCAGGTGGGGAACCCGAGCCTGGCAAACCCCAGCACGGGCAATCCCACGAATGCCCCGACTGCCGACGGCCCATGCGCAGGACAGGAATCACCGTCGCGCCTGTTTCGGCCGCTCCGGCCATCTTCTTTCAGGCGCGATACTTCATGAACTCCGACAATCCGCACCCCTCCGATATGCCCGCAAAAACCAAGCGCCGCGCCGGCGCGCGGCCCCGCTACCGAAAGACCGACAGTGTGCATTGAGCGCAAAAATCGCCGCCGATCGTCCGGCAAGCTGCTCGCGAAGGTCGCCATATCAAACCCAAAATTCGGTCGTGCCACCGCTGCGCGCGACGAATTCGCTATCGCCGTCAGCCGCCAGCTACGAGGGCGGCAACGACGCCAACCAGCTGCGCTGCGATCGGTCTTCAAGATGGCCCAGGATCCGCTGCCGTCGGGTCGGGATCTGGCGTCGCAATCGGCGCTGTGCCGGCTGGAGAACCTGCCCGGCGTCCGGGAGCTGGTCGCGATGGGGCGGGCGATGGTCGAACTCTATTGCGCCTCGTTCCGGCAGGTGCCGAAGCGGATCGTACTCGACATTGACAACAACTTCGACGCTGTGCACGTAGGCCAACAGCTTCGCCTGTTCAATGCCCACCATGACGAGCACGGCTTCCAGCCGATCGGTGCGGGACGGTTCGTCAGCGCGATCCTGCGACCGGCCAAGCGGCCGAGTGGGGCTGAGATCCGCCCCTACCTGCGCCGTCGGGTGCGGGCGATCTGGATCAACTGGCCGAACATTCGAATCCTGCTCCGCGGCGATAGCCATGTGTGGATGGCTCCTGCCGCGCAAGAGAGAATCTGACTTTTCCACCTCCCGATCGGGTGCGGTCATGTGTCCGGCGTGTTGATTCGGCATTGATAACCGCTGGGCCCTGATGGACGTCGCAGATCGGGTCTAATCACTATTACGCGGTATTGATGCATGGCTACCGGCGAGTTTCCCGATCCCCGGTTCGACCGGTTGGCATCAAGCCTATTTACCCTTACGATCTCTGGTAGGCCTGTCGCTCTCCCCTCTCAATAATCCGTGATCCCCTACGCCGCTGTCGCGGGTACCCTGAAGGTTTCCTGCCTCGTCATGACCGCCCATGCGATCCGAGCCATCTTGTTGGCCATAGCGACCGTAACCAGACGCGGCGGGCGACGCTCAAGCAGACCATTGACCCATTGTGCGCCAGGCGCGCTTTTTGCTCGCGCGTAGCGAAGCATGCCAGTCCCGCCAATCACCAGCATGCGCCGGATGTAGCGGTTGCCCTGCTTTGATATCCGGCCCAGCCGCTCTTTGCCGCCACTCGAGTTCTGCCGAGGGACGAGGCCCAGCCATGCCGCGAACTCGTCACCAGACCGGTAGAAGCAGGGTCGGGAACCGTCGCCGCAATCGCGGATGCGGTCAGCACGCCTACCCCGAGAATCGTCGCCAGTCGCCGGCTCAGTTCTGCGTATGCCAGGCCTTGATCTCGGCGTCGAGCTTGGCAATCGCTCTTTCGTTTGTGCGCCACGAGCGGTCTCAAGGCTGCCTTTGTCAAAGTCGGCAGGCTATCGTCGTCGTCGACCTCGACGCAGCGGACTTGATCACGGAATTGCCGGAGGGTGCCATGCTGCTCGCCGATAAGGGCTATGATGCCAACGCCTTGCGCGATGCCGTCACCGAGCGAAAGGCATGGGCCAACATCCCGCCCAAGGCCAATCGCAAGGACCCGATCTGCTTCAGCCCCTGCCTCTACAAGGCGCGCAACCTCGTCGAGCGCTTCTTCAACAAGGCCAAGCAGTTCCGTCGCATCGCAACCCGATACGACAAGCTGGCAGAAAACTACCTCGCTGCTCTCAAACTCGTCGCAATCCGCATCTGGCTACGCGGTAATGAGTCTACGTCCTAGTCACCTGGAACCAAAGTAAGCTTCATTTTGTTTAACTTCTGTCACAAGAGCAGGAGTTTGATCGATGGTTGGCAGGCAGGC
>NZ_JAMYTP010000053.1:0-8480 GCF_040322515.1 Mesorhizobium sp. M0136 | reverse complement strand
CCGGGTGGGGGGCGGGTATTTGTTTATAACACACACACACCCATGCCCCCCCCCACGGGGGGATTTTGGATGTCGCGCCTGCTTTCGCCAATCTCCGGCGTTGGAGAAAAGGTGCCGGGGCCCAAGCTGCCGATCTCCCCCCTTGCGGGGGAGATGTCCGGCAGGACAGAGGGGGGTGCCTCGCGCCCAACCGATCAATGACCTCCCGCTACCCCGCCATCGCATCCGACATCGCGACGCTCTTCGCCGCGCGCAACACCCATGCGGTCGAAGTCGCCGTGCTGCAGCCGGCCGACCCGTTCCTCGACATGGCCGGCGAGGATTTGCGCCGTCGCATCTTTCTCACCGAGAGCGAGACCGGGCAGACGCTTTGCCTGCGGCCGGAATTCACCATTCCGGTTTGCCTCGACCACATTGCCAGCCAGGCGGGCACGCCGCGCCGCTATTCCTATCTCGGCGAGGTGTTTCGCCAGCGCCGCGAGGGCGGCAACGAATTCTTCCAGGCCGGTATCGAGGACCTCGGCGACCGCGACACCGCCGCCGCCGACGCCCGCTCGCTGGCCGATGCGCATGCGCTGCTCTCGCTGGTGCTGCCCGGCCGCGAGTTGGTGGTCACGCTCGGCGACCAGACCATTTTCGAGGCGGTGCTGGCAGCGCTTGGCCTGCCGCGCGGCTGGCGCATGCGGCTGGCGCGCGCCTTCGGCTCGGCGGCGATGCTGGAGGCAGCCCTTGCCGACCTCGCCAATCCGCCGCGCAACAGCCAGCTCGCCGGCGCGGTCGCCGCCCTTGTCCTTGATGGCGATCTGGACGCTCTTTCGGCGCATATCGCCGGCGGCATGGAAGAGGCCGGCCTGTCGGCAACGGCCGGGCGTTCGCCCTCCGAAATCGCGCGGCGCCTGGTCGAGAAGGCCGAATTGCGCAGCGTGCGGCTGTCGAACGAGGCATTTGCGGCGCTGAAGGGGTTTCTGGCGATCGACGTGCCGCTCGACAGCGCCGCCGGGGCGCTCGAAAGCTTTGCCGCCGATGCCGGCCTTTCGCTGGGCGCCGCGCTGGACAATTTTGCCGCCCGCGCCGCGGCCATCGCAAGCCTCGGCCTGCCGATGTCTGAAATCCGCTACGACGCTGCCTTCGGCCGCCCGCTCGATTACTACACCGGCCTGGTCTTCGAGATCGCGGCGCAAGGCGGCGACCGGCCGCTCGCCGGTGGTGGCCGCTACGACCGGCTGCTGACGCTGCTCGGCGCAAAAACGCCGATCCCAGGCGTCGGTTTTTCCGTCTGGCTCGACCGCATCGAGGCGTTGCGGGAGAAGGCGCCATGATCACGCTGGCGCTGCCGTCGAAGGGCCGGCTCAAGGAGCAGGCGCTGGAGGTGCTGGCCAAGGCCGGGCTTGCCGTCAGCCTGCCGGGCGACGAGCGCAAATACCGCGCCCGTATCGATGGCATGGACGGCGTCGAGATAGCGTTCCTGTCGGCCTCCGAGATCGCGGGCGAAATCGGCCAGGGCTCGGTCGATCTCGGCATCACCGGCGAAGATCTGCTGCGCGAAAACCTTGCCGATTGCGAGGCGCGCGCCGAAATCATCGCCCGCCTCGGTTTCGGCAATGCCGATGTCGTCGTCGCCGTGCCCGACATCTGGCTCGATGTCGACACCATGGCCGACCTCGACGACGTCGCCGCCGACTTCCGCCAGCGCCACGGCCGCCGGCTCAGGATCGCCACCAAATATTGGCGCCTGACCCAGCAGTTCTTTTCGCAAAAGCACGGCATCCAGGTCTATCGCATCGTCGAAAGCCTGGGCGCCACCGAAGGCGCGCCGGCGGCCGGATTGGCCGATATCGTCGTCGACATCACCACGTCAGGCTCGACGCTGCGCGCCAATCATCTCAAGGTGCTGGCCGACGGGCTCATCCTGCGCTCGCAGGCTTGCCTCGTCGCGTCGCGGAAAGCGCGGGCGGCGGCGGACGAGGCCGTGTTGCGCGATATTGCGGGCAGGATGGCGTCGGTGACCGCAGGCTGACGGCGCCGATTTCCTCCCTTGAGGGGGAGATGTCGCCGAAGGCGACAGAGGGGGTCGGTACGTCTTGACGCGACTCTCCTGACCGACAGAACAGGCTGGAGCTCCACGCGGGGCGACCCCTTCTGGCCTGCCGGCCATCTCCCCCTCGAGGGGGGAGATAAGCAGCTACGCCGACCCGAAGCAATTTCCTGACATACAGGAACTTTGTTCTTGCTTTGTGCCGGCAGCTATGCTACTAATCTCGCTATGGTGCCAATTGGCCCTGAAGACCCGCCCGCCAAGGCGGGTTTTTTGTTTTTGGCCCCGACAGGCGAGTTCCAGCGCAAGCCCCACCATCGACGGGATTTCCACCACCCCGCGGGGCTGATAGGCTCGGCTGGTCTGCGGAGGACACGGCGATGCCGATCAATCTCGACGAGTTGAAGAATGCCACCAGCCTGCGCGGCAAGCGCGATGGCGGCTCGTTCATTGCGCCGGTCGACGGCACGGCGCATGTCTCGGGCGAGCGCAGCGTGCCGCTGCTCAACCTGACGATCCCGGCGCTATTTGCCGATACGGTCAGCAAATACGGCACGCTCGATGCCGCCGTCTTCGTCGAGCAGGACAAGCGCTTTACCTGGGAGGAACTCTCGGAGACCGTCGATGCGCTGGCCGCCGGCTTCCTGGCGCTCGGCCTCGAGAAAGGCGATCGCGTCGGCATCTGGTCGCCGAACCGCTGGGAATGGCTGGTGACGCAATTCGCCACCGCCCGCATCGGCCTGATCCTGGTCAACATCAACCCGGCCTACCGCCTGGTCGAACTGGAATATGCCTTGAACAAGGTCGCTTGCCGAGCGCTCGTCACCGCCGCCAAGTTCAAGAGCTCCGACTATCTCGGCATGATCGAAACGCTGGCGCCGGAGATCGCCAAGGCCACCCCCGGCAAGCTCGACGCAAACAGACTGCCGGCGCTGAAGACCGTCATCCGCATGGACGAGGAGAGTTCGCCGGGCATGTTCAATTTCGCCGATGTGCTGGCGATGGCCGGGCGCGACGAGCATGACCGGCTCGACCGCATTTCCGACGGGCTGAAACCGGACGACGCCATCAACATCCAGTTCACCAGCGGCACGACCGGCGCTCCGAAAGGCGCGACGCTGACCCACAACAACATCGTCAACAACGGCAATTTCGTCACCGCGGCGATCCGGCTTACCGTCGACGACCTGCTGTGCATCCCGGTGCCGCTCTACCACTGCTTCGGCATGTCGATGGGCACGATGGGCTGCGTCACCAAGGGCGCGACCATGGTTTTCCCGAGCGAGGGGTTCGATGCCGGCGCCACGCTGAAGGCGGTGGCGACGGAACGCTGCACCGCGCTTTACGGCGTGCCGACCATGTTCGTCGGCCTGCTCGATCATCCGGACTTTCAGTCCTTCGATCTCACCAGCCTGCGCACCGGCATCATGGCCGGCTCGCCATGCCCGATCGAGGTGATGAAGAAGGTGGTGTCGCTGATGCATATGGCCGAGGTGACCATCGCCTACGGCATGACCGAGACCAGCCCCGTGTCGTTCCAGAGCAGCGTCGACGATCCCCTGGAAAAGCGCGTCTCCACCGTCGGCCGCGTCCATCCTCATGTCGAGGTCAAGGCGATAGACGCCGAAGGCGCCACCGTCGCGGTCGGCACGCCGGGCGAGCTCTGCACGCGCGGCTATTCGGTGATGAAGGGCTATTGGGACGACGAGGCAAAGACCCGCGAGGCCATCGACGCGGAGGGCTGGATGCACACCGGCGACCTCGCCACCATCGACGCAGACGGCTATTGCAACATCGTCGGCCGGGTCAAGGACATGGTCATCCGCGGCGGCGAGAACGTCTATCCGCGCGAGGTCGAGGAATTCCTCTATCGCCACCCCAAGATCAAGGAGGTGCAGGTGTTCGGCATTCCCGACCCGAAATACGGCGAGGAGCTGTGCGCCTGGATCGTGCTGAAGCCCGGCCAGATCACCACGGAGCAGGACATCAAGGCGTTCTGCGCCGGCCAGATCGCCCATTTCAAGATCCCGCGCTATATCCGCTTCCGCACCGAATTGCCGATGACGGTGACCGGCAAGCCGCAGAAATTCCTGATGCGCCAGGCGATGATCGATGAACTGGGATTGGTGACGCAGAAGACGGCTTGAGAAGGCTTGCGTCTACGCGTGACGGAGGCGTTGTTTGGGCAACATATTGAGGGGGGTGTTCCATGCGGATTGGGTTAGGCGTGCTTTTCCTGGCAACACAGCTGGCAGCCACCGCGGCGCTGGCGCAGACGGCGGCCGAGCGTGAGGCCTGCCAGGCAGATTACCAGAGATTGTGCAAAGGCGTGCTGCCGGGCGGTGGCCGCGTCGTCAAATGCCTGGCCGGTCACATGAGCGAGCTGACGCCCGAATGCAGGAAGGTCGTCAAGGCCAACACGCCCGGCTAGCGTGTGAGCTTCCCTGCGGGTGACATGATGTTTCGGACAAGGGTCAGGCGAGGTGTGCGGGGGCTAGGAGGATTCTTGCGAAGAGGACCCCCACCCCTGACCCTCCCCACAAGGGGGAGGGGGACTTTCGGTGGTGCCGACCTTTGCAAAATTGCCTGCATTTCGTCCCCAAAAGGAAAGCAAGGGCGCGCGGCAGCGTTCCCTCCCCCTAGTGGGGAGGGTTAGGGGGGGTCCATTTTCGCAAGACTCCAAATGCGATTGCCTTCCCCTTGAAGGGGTAGGTACGCTGCGATTGGGCTCGTCATGACCTGTCATATGCGAATTCCTCTGGATGGTCGCGGTGCGCAACAGTGGTTGCAAATCGCCCTTCCACGGGATTCGCGGGAAGGCAAAACGGTGACAATGAGTGGTTTCGCAAGATCGGCGATTTCCTACGGCATGCCGTTGGGCGCGCTGGCGATGGCTGTCGCGGTCAGGGCCAGCGGGGTGTCGGTGGACGAAGGGTCGCTGGGCACCAGGATATTTATCGGCGCGCTGTCGAGCGCGATCATGTTCATCACCATTTTCGTGGTGCTCGACCACGCCGAGGCGGTGGCCCGGCGGGTAGGCGAGCCGTACGGCACGTTGGTGCTGACCATCGCGGTGACGGCAATCGAAGTGTCGATCATCGTTTCGATCATGCTGCACGGCGCGAACAACCCGACGCTTGCACGTGAATCCGTGTTCTCGACGGTGATGATCACCTCCACCGGTGTTGTCGGCATGTGCCTGACGTTTGGCGGCTGGCGCCATCGCAAGCAGGCAATCGTGCGCCAAGGCACAAGCGCCTATCTGGCGGTTCTGGTCGCGCTGAGCGTCATGACGCTCATTCTGCCGACCTACACGCGAACCACCGATCCCGGCACGTTCTCGGCGGCTCAGCTTGGCTTCGTCAGCGTGCTTTCGGTGCTGCTGTATGCCGGTTTTCTGTTCGCGCAGACTGTCCGCCACCGCGACGATTTCATCGACGCACAAGCACACGGCGCCTCGACGCGAACCGACGCTCACGAAAGCGTCGCCGCCGGCGCTATTCTCCTGCTGATCGGGCTGATCGGCATTGTCATGCTGGCCGAACAGGTCGCGGCAAGTGTCGAAGATGCGCTCATTGCCTATGAGGTGCCGCAGGCCGACGCCATTGTCGGCGCGATGATCGCCGGGCTCGTCTTGATGCCGGAGGCGATTTCAGCGGTCCGTGCCGCACTCAACAACGAGCTGCAGCGCGGCCTGAACGTCGCCATGGGTTCGGCCTGCGCGACAATCGGTTTGACAATACCAGGCATAGCCGCCGCCAGCCTGCTCACCGGAAGAGGGCTGACCCTGGGGCTGCCGGCGACCGACACGGTGCTTTTGGTCCTGGCGCTTTTCATCTGCAATGTAAGCTTTAGCACCGAGAGAACGACGTTCCTGACCGGGCTGGTGCATTTGGTGGTGTTTTTTACCTGGGTGTTTTTGATATTTGTGCCGTGAGGGGGTGGGAGGCGCAGATGGGCTAGAACGCCGCCTTGTAGATGGCGAAGCGGATCGTACCGCTGTCGGCGTGCAGCGCTGTCAATCAGGCTTGGTGCTATATTATTGCAGTGACCCTGCCCGACGCATCGAGGCGACAACTGACTTGCGCCTGGCGGACTTCGATGCCGCCTTCTCTTGCGTAGTCTATTCGCACCTCGATCGGCGCCGTGAGTGCGCCCCGACGTTGATGCAAGGCGCCTGCGCTTGCCGCGTGGACACGGACGGCGCCTAGCGGCGTCGCAGCGGCCATGATCGCCGCGCGGCAGGCTCGCACGACCGCAATCGGCGTACCGGGTTTCGGTGTCAGTGGCCCCAGAGATCCAAACGGATACCCCTTGGTGAAGTCACCCTCACCGGCTTTGGAAGGCCTGAGGACGGGTGGCAGCACGATGAATTGCCTGGCGGTCTTGGCAGAGGCAGGGGCCGTCGCTGCAGTCGAATTGTCGGGTGCGGTAGCCGCCTCGTTTTCGGCGGACGGATCGTCGCCCACGCTGGCACTTGTGCTTGTGTCACCAACGTTGCCGCTGGCACCAACGCCTGCGTCGACTGATCCGTCATCTGCACCGACCGAAGCTCCAACGTTTGCTCCGCCTACGCCGTCGACGCTCGTGCCCGCCCCGACAGATACGCCTTGCGAACCGGCGCTCACTCCAGCACCGACCCCGACACCGCCGGCCCTACCGCCCACGCCTGCTTCAAGTGCCGAGGCAGGCCCAATTGTAGTCCCGATCACCAACGCGGCTGCGACATACTTGTTCATAGTCGTCTCCCCTGCGGCTACCGTTTTGCTCACTGGTCTTCACTCGCGCGGCTCGAGCTTTTTGATGGCCGTGTTGGAAGCAATGCTGCGGGAAGAGGTATGGTTGCCAGCAGAGCAGTTTGCGGCGACTTTTGGATCTTCACTCTCTGTTTTTCCGGCAAGCCCGGTTTACGGGCTGGTTGGGCGCCCGAACGCGATAACCTGCTTGCAAGTGCACTCGCGGGGGTACGTGTTTTCGGCGCGCGCTCCACAGCCGCAGTCCGACGCTTACCCTTGACAGTATCAATTGCCTCACGCGCCGCACTGAGGCTGCGGGCTAGACCGATAGCCCTTTCACGCTCTTGGTCGAGCGCCGCACTCAATGCTACCGAATTCTGCTTTAAAGCATCGCGCTCCTGGCGAACAATATCGAGGTCACGTACAGCTGAATCTGCTCGTTCGCGTCCCCGTTCGAGCCTTTCTCGAACCTGCTTTAGAGCGGCCTCGGCCACCTGTCGGTCCCTTATGGCGTTGGCCTGCTCGACGGCTGCCAGATTTGCGCCTGTCTTAAGAGCATCGATAGTTTGGCGAGCCGTGGCAAGTTCTTGTTCCAGGAGCTCAACCTTGTGCCGCTCGTCATCAAGCGCTCGCTTAGCAGCAAGCTGGGAGGCTTCCATAGAGGGGTGCGCGCCAAGCGCGGCGGCCTGCTCGCTGTTCCAGAGACTGGCTTCAGCCCTGTAGCTTTCGATAACGCGCTGCGCCGTCTCCAGATCGAGCGCGAGCGCTTCGTCTGTTCGCTGCTGCTCTTTTAGGGCTTGTGCTTGCTGAGCCACCGTGTCTGCCAGCACGTGTGCCTGGGCGCTTAGCTCACGTATGCTGCGCTGCATGACGTTTAGCTCCGCTCGTGCTGCGGCCAATTCGCGGCGTAAAGCCTCCTCATGCTCGCCGAGCGGCGGTTGCGCGCCCTCCTTGAGTGCCTGTGTTTCGCTGAGCACCAGCTCTCTGGATATATGGGATCCGAGCGCGCCCGGTTGTGGCTTGCCCGGTTCTTTGTCGACCTTGGTATGTTTGGAAACCACGACCGACGAGCTGTCGTTAGCTATGGCAACCGCTGGCGCTTCGGGGGCCAACTGACCATTTGCCGGAGATGCCAACAGCAGAACGAGGCATAACGGAATGAGGGACGGCGCGCCGTTACACCTCCTGCCGCTTATCTGGTGAGGTAAAATCAAGGGCCGTCGTTTAATAAAGGTGAAGTCAGAGCGGAGACATTTTGACCTGGTACTCTGCACATGATTCATCACTGAACCTCACCGATCGCAGCCCTCACCGCTATTGTATTCTCCACTTACTGCACGCCGCGGCGCCGTGGATGCCGCACCAAAAAGATCAATGCTAGTGAAGCACCCTCGGCAACGCCAAAGCACGGAATTGCGCGCAAAGGCTGTTTCCTATTTCCTTAGTTGTCATCATTCGAACAAACGGAACTTTCGGCTTTTTGGGATGACCATCTTCTCTACCCAACGGCTGTGATGCGGCGCAAAGCAGCCATTCAGGCTGCGAAGGTCGACTTCGGGTCACACCAAACCTTTCGCTGGATGGTAGGCGCACCCGCCAGCACCGCCGCCTCCAACCCGCGGATGATCGTACGCATCCGGTGAAGACCGCAGACGTGCATATCCGATGCCATGAGGACCTGAGCACCGCGGTGCTGGGGTCAAGCTTTC
>NZ_JAMYTP010000052.1:0-9606 GCF_040322515.1 Mesorhizobium sp. M0136 | reverse complement strand
CATCGAAAGCTTGACCCCAGCACCGCGGTGCTCAGGTCCTCATGGCATCGGATATGCACGTCTGCGGTCTTCACCGGATGCGTACTTTCGAACAGAAGGAACAGGTGCATCGCGTCACTGTCTGCGGCGCTTGCGAAACCTCGAAGGTCGTCGCCTTGCAGTGGCAGCTTGCCTTGATGGTCATGAATTGGTCCCTCACAATTCCGCCGCCCCGTACGGCAAAGGCAGCATAAAGAAACGCTCCTGACAACTGCCGGTCAGCAGGCCTGTGAGCCTGCGATGCGCAGGTTAACAGTGCTGGAGTGCCGATCGAAGGCTCATCGATCCAAAGCCGCCGCACACCCTCGGGTCACCCCGTCGGCAAGCTTTGGGCGTCATGCGCTAATAGGACGATGGCGGCACGAACAGGCAGATGGTCTTTCCGTCATTGGCACCGGCAACGGAGCACCAATGATATTCGCCGTCGGGCGAATTCTTGATCCGCTTGTCGCTATAGGCCACGACCTCCCCGGTTCCTTTGATGACATAGCCCTCCGGACGTTCGCTGATCGATGTCTGAGAGACCTCGCGGCAATCATAGCCCGAGCAGCAGGAGAACGGATAGCTCCAGCCTTGCGGCATGGCCGCGGTCGGTTTGGCATCATGCGCCAGAGCAGGCGCCGCAAATGGAATGGCGGCAGCAATCAAAACCACTGCCGCGACAAGTGAATTCAGGAGTCGGCGCGCCGTGCGGGCGACTGAGGCCGGTCTGGTTGTGAGAGCAAGCATGAGCGCAGTTCCTATCAACGGTTGTCAAGCATCTCGCTTGCCCGTTCCCGGAACGTGTCTTCCCAGTGGCCGGATCGTCAGGTCGCAGATACGCCGCGTCCGGCCATAAATGCTTTTTTCCTCCCCAGCGCATGAATGCTGGGCTGATTCCTTGGTTGGCGCAAGCAATTGCTGTCGCAACCGAACGCCGACCTCTGCAATCGGAACCAACCTGCCGCCCTGATTGACGAAACCTGGTCAAGCCCGGCAACGGGATCGCCAATAACGGGATTTGGCTCGCGCTGGTTCCAGGCTTGGCACCGGCGGCCCGAGACATCCGCGTCAAAAGCGGAAATCGATTTTGAAGAATCCGATGAAAAACAAAGTTGTAGAACGACAGGTAAGTGCGAATTGAGAGCTCGTCACTCTCGCGCGGTGGCCGTAACGCTCGCGTGATGAACCCACGTTCCTGCCGGATTGGTGCCCGGCGCCTCAGTCGATATCGGCCACCGTTTCGCCGGCGCCACCTTCGATCCGCTGCGACAGCGAGGCTTCCATGAAATCGTCGAGGTCGCCGTCGAGCACGCTCGACGGGCTGGTGCTCTCGACGCCGGTGCGCAGATCTTTCACCAGCTGATAGGGCTGCAGCACGTAGGATCGTATCTGGTGGCCCCAGCCAATATCGCTCTTCGACGCTTCGGTGGCGTTCGCCACCGCTTCGCGCTTCTTCAGCTCTTCCTCGTAAAGCCGCGAGCGCAGCATTTCCCAGGCCTTGGCCTTGTTCTTGTGCTGGGAGCGCTCGGCCTGGCAGGCAACCGCGATGCCGGTGGCGAGATGGGTTATGCGCACCGCCGAATCGGTGGTGTTGACGTGCTGGCCGCCCGATCCCGACGACCGATACGTGTCGATACGGACGTCGGATTCGGAAACGTCGATGTCGATCGTATCGTCGATGACGGGATAGACCCAGACGCTGGCGAAGGAGGTGTGGCGGCGCGCATTGCTGTCATAGGGCGAAATCCGCACGAGACGATGTACGCCCGATTCCGTCTTCAGCCAGCCATAGGCGTTGTGGCCCTTGATCAGCAGCGTGGCGGACTTGATGCCCGCTTCTTCGCCGTCATGCACTTCAAGCACCTCGACCTTGAAGCGCCGGCGCTCGGCCCAGCGCGTATACATGCGCAGGAGCATCGAGGCCCAGTCCTGGCTTTCGGTGCCGCCGGCGCCGGCATGGACTTCCAGATAGCTATCGTTGGCGTCAGCCTCGCCCGACAGCAGCGTTTCGATCTGGCGCGCCTTGGCCTCGCCGCGCATCGAGCGGATCGCCGCTTCGGCCTCCGCGATGACGCCCTCGTCGCCCTCTTCCTCGCCAAGCTCGATGAGGCCGATATTGTCTTCCAGGGCCTGAGTGAGGCCTTTGACCGCGGCAATGCCTTCCTCGAGGCCCTGACGCTCGCGCATCAGCTTTTGCGCTTCCAGCGGCTCATTCCAGAGGCTCGAATCCTCGGCACGGACGTTCAGGTACTCAAGCCGCTTTATGGCTTGGTCCCAGTCAAAGATGCCTCCTCAGCAGGGTGATTGCCTGCCTGATCTCGTCGACAATGTTTTGCGTTTCCGCGCGCATGGCTGGCTGTTCTGTCCTGTTGCTGGATGGCGGTTTGGTGGCGCGATACATAGGGACGGCACGGTCTCCTGTAAAGCGCCGGCCCCTGCAATGTACCGGCCCCTGTAAAGCGGAATGGACCGGCTCGACCATCATCGTCAAGCCGGTCCGACCCGATGCAGCGATTGTCAGTAGAGCCCGCCGCCGCCGGACTGGATGGCCTGGTTGGCCTGCGGCGACAGCGCCCCGCCGGTGGCGTTGGAGCCGTCCGCACCCATGCCGATCACCCAATAGCTGTCGGCGGGACCGGTACCCGGCTTGAAGGCTTCGATGATGGTTCCGGCGTCGCCCGCGTTGGCTCGCATGCCGGTCTTGCGATTGATCGCAATCAGCTTCATGCCTTCCGGAACCTTGAAGTCGACATTGGGCGTGCCGTCCAGCGCCACGCGCATGAAATCCTTGAAGATCGGCGCGGCAAGGCCGCCGCCGGTCGCGCCCTTGCCAAGGCCTTTCGGCTGATCGTAGCCCATATAAAGGCCGACAACGAGGTTCGGCGTATAGCCGATGAACCAGGCATCCTTTTCGTCGTTGGTCGTTCCGGTCTTGCCGGCGATGTGACGGCCGAGCTCGTTGATGGTGGCGCCGGTGCCGCGTTGCACGACGCCCTCCATCATCGATGTGATCTGGTAGGCGGTCATCGGATCGAGCACCTGCTCGGAATTGTCGACCAGCTCCGGCTCTGGCTGGTTCTGCCACTCGGCGGCGTTGCAGTTCGAGCAGCCGCGTTCGTCCTGCCTAAAGACGGTCTTGCCGTAGCGGTCCTGGATGCGGTCGATCAGCGACGGCTTGATCGACTTGCCGCCATTGGCCATGATCGAATAGGCCGACACCATGCGCATCACCGTCGTCTCGCCTGATCCAAGCGCCATCGGCAGATACGGCGCCAGATGGTCGTAGACGCCGAAACGCTCGGCATACTCCACGACCAGCTTCATGCCCATGTCGTTGGCAAGCCGCACCGTCATCAGATTGCGCGATTTCTCGATACCGGAGCGCAACGTCGCCGGGCCGGCAACCGTTCCGTCGTAATTCTTGGGCGTCCAGGTCGTGTTGCCGCTCTGGATGGTGATCGGCCCGTCCATGATCACGGAGGCGGGCGTATAGCCATTGTCGAGGGCGGCCGAATAGACGATCGGCTTGAACGACGATCCGGGCTGGCGCATGGCCTGCGTCGCCCGGTTGAACTCCGACTGCGCGTAGGAGAAACCGCCGACCATGGCCAGGACGCGTCCGGTATGCGGATCCATGGCGATCAGGCCGCCTTCCACTTCCGGAACCTGGCGCAAGCTGTAGCTGTTGTCCGAGCCCTCGTTCTTCTGCACGAAAATCACGTCGCCCGGCTTCAGCACGTCGGCCGGCGACTTCGCCTTGACGGTCCTGCCATCGACGACGTGGCGCATGGCGAAGCTCATGTCTTCCTTGCTGACCGTGCCTTCGACGCGGTCCTTGACGATTTCACCGGAGATCTGGCGCGTCGGCTGCAGGCCGATGGACAGGCCGGTGGCAGAGCTGTCGAGCACGACGGCGAGCGACCATTCCGGCACGTCTTCCAATCGCTTGACGTTGCCCAGCGGCACGCCCCAGTCGCCGGAAATGTCGATGCTCGTGACCGGCCCGCGGTAGCCGCGCAGCGTGTCGAACTTCATGAGACCGTTCTGCATGGCCTTGCGGGCAATCAGCTGCATCTTCGGATCGAGCGTCGTGCGGACGGAAAGACCGCCTTCGTAGAGCGCATTCTCGCCATAGCGCGCGATGATCTGGCGACGCACTTCCTCGGTGAAATACTCCCCGGCGAAGAGATAGTTGCCGGTGCGGCGCGGCGTGACGCCAAGCGGCTCGGCCTTGGCCTTCTCGCCTTCTTCATGCGTGACGTAGCCGTTCTCGACCATCTGGTCGATGACCCAGTTGCGGCGCTCCAAGGCGCGATCGGCATGCTTGAAGGGATGGTAGTTGTTCGGCCCCTTTGGCAGGGAGGCGAGATAGGCGGCTTCGGCCACGGTGAGCTCGTTCACCGATTTGTCGAAATAGGTGAGTGCAGCACCGGCGACGCCATAGGCGCCGAAGCCGAAGAAAATCTCGTTGAGATAGAGCTCGAGAATGCGATCCTTCGAATAGGCCTGCTCGATGCGGAAGGCGAGGATCATCTCCTTGATCTTACGCTCGTAGGTCTGATCTGAAGACAACAGGAAGTTTTTCGCCACCTGCTGGGTAATCGTCGAGGCGCCGACCTGCCGCTTTCCCGAGCCAACATTCTGCAGGTTGACGACAATGGCGCGGCCAAGGCCGGTCACGTCGATGCCGGGGTGATTGTAAAAATTCTTGTCCTCGGCCGACAGGAAGGCCGCCTTGACACGATCCGGGATCGCCTGAATCGGCAGATAAAGCCGCCGCTCACGCGCATATTCGGCCATCAGCGCGCCATCCGACGCGTGGATGCGGGTGGTCACCGGAGGCTCGTATTTGGCCAGCACCTCGTAATCGGGCAGGTCCTTCGACAAATGGCCGATATAGATCGCCACGCCCGCCGCGACCAAAAGGGCCAGCGTCGTGCCGATGCCGAAGAAATAGCCAATGAGACGAATCATACCCGCTCCAGTCCTTGGTTCGGGAATTTCCTAAACGAAGCCGCCCTTCACGCAAGCTTTCGGGACGATCCCAAACCGTAATCGCAAAATCCATGTCGCGACCATGTGGGCAAAATACGGCAGCGCGGGATTTCGGTTTCGAATGCCGGAAATAAAAGCACTGGGTGTTGTCGTCGTGCAACGCTGCTTCAGGTTGTGGGCGCCGGTGGGCATTTCAGCCTCCGGCCCCCGTTCCGCTTCTGGCCGAAGCAAACAGGGCAACTGCATTGGTTATGCTCTGGGTCGCCTTGTTGCGCCAATCCGTGCTGAGCAACTGCGCTTCGTCCTTGGCGTTCGACAGATAGCCGAGTTCGACCAGCACGGATGGAACGTCCGGCGCCTTCAGCACCTTGAAGCCGGCAGAACGCTGCGGGTTGTTGATCAGACCGACGCTGGTGGAAAGCTGGCCGACGAGAGTATGGGCGAAGCTCATCGAAAAATTATGCGTCTCGCGGCGGATCAGGTCGATCAGGATATCGGTCACTTCCTTGCTGTCGTCCTTGATCTCCATGCCGGCGAACTGGTCGGAAAGATTTTCACGGTCGGCAAGCGCCTGCGCCTCGGGATCGGAAGCCTTGTCGGACACGGTGTAGACGGTTGCACCGCGAATGCCCTTGAGGCTGATCGTGTCCGCATGGATCGAGATGAGCAGGTCGGCCTCATGCTGGCGGGCAATGCGCACGCGGTCGTCGAGCCGCAGGAACTCGTCCGTTTCGCGCGTCAGGAACACGTCGTATTTGCCGCTGGCGGCGAGCTTGTCGCGCAGTTCCATGGCAAAGGCGAGCGTCACGTTCTTTTCGACCGTACCGTTCAGGCCCTCGGCACCGCCGTCGATGCCGCCATGGCCGGGATCGACGACGACGGTGAAACGATGGCCCGGATTGGAGACCGGCCCGGTACCGACCCTGCCGGCCTTGTCGGCGGAGACCGTCGAGCCGGTCGTCAGCGCCTGATTGGCGAGCGCAGCGTCGAATTCTCGCTGCGAGGCCGCCGACATGTCGATAGCGATGCGGTAACCGTTGCCGTCACGGTTCTTGAGCACGTCGAGATTGTCGACGGCGAACGGTCCCTTACCGGTCAGAATCAGCCGCGATTTCCCCTCGCCGAGTTCGCCGTAACGCACTGCGCGGACAAGCCCGCGTGGCTTTACATCCTTGGCGTTGAGGGCGAATCTCGTGGCCGGCAGATCGATGACCAGGCGATCGGGGCCGCGCAGCAGGAACCATTTGATGTCGGGCTCGCGGTCGAAATTGATGACGATGCGCATCTTGGTAGCATCGCCGGCCATCTTGTAGCTCGTGGCACCAAGCGGTGCGTCGGCAGCACGCGAAAGCGGCGAAAAGACCAGGCAAGCCAGGATCAGCGACGGCAGGCAGACGGTGCGGAAGAACCAGCCTCCATGATGACGGCCCTTGTCTGCGAAGCCTGCCAGTCCCATCTTTCTACCAGTCGCTCCCGTTTTGGCGTCATGCCCGACCGCTTGTCGAAGTGCCCTGTTACTTGTCAAAGTGCCGGCAGGCCGCGAACTCGATTAACGATTGGTATGCAGAGAAGGTTAACCAAGCCTTTTCATGGAAGGCTTGGGACCTGTGCTTCCGCTGCGGAACGGCTTTTTGCCGGCATCGGGAATCGGGGTTGCCTTCCAACCCGCCAAATCATAAAAGCGATGGTGGATCACTGCAATCCTGGAACCGTCCTCCTCCGCAGCTTCCTGCTACAGGTCAGACGCAAGACGGCTCCTTTCGCTTCAGGCGAAGAAGGCATCGGTGATCGCGACGATTTTCGCAGGCGTGCTCCCGTGGCGGGGGAATCGCCTGCGTGAGCAAAACGGCCGGGATTGTCCCGTGCCGGCTCTGTATGAGCAAACAAGCTGGTCCGGTTTTTCCCGGGCTTTGGTTCAAAAGGTTCTGCTGGTGACGATGGCTTCAAGCGCAATCATGGAAAGGTCCGCAACAAACCGCGCCACTACGGCTGCGGGCGGCACCGCCATGGCGCTCAGGCAGCGGCCGGCGGACGTTCAATTGTCCGGCACTCATGTTCCAGGTCCACGGCAGCGGGCATTGCCCCGCAAGCTGCGGCCGACGGCTGCCGGGAGGAAACGAAATAATGCCCAACAAAATGCTGATAGACGCCTCCCACCCGGAGGAAACACGCGTTGTCGTCGTTCGCGGTAACCGAATTGAAGAATTCGACTTTGAATCCCAGGACAAGAAGCAGCTCAAAGGAAATATCTATCTCGCCCGCGTAACGCGCGTCGAACCTTCCCTCCAGGCAGCCTTTGTCGAATATGGCGGCAACCGTCACGGTTTCCTCGCCTTTAGTGAAATACATCCCGACTACTACCAGATTCCGGTCGCCGACCGTCAGGCGCTGCTGCGTGCGGAAGCACAGGAAGCCCAGGACGAAGAGGACGAGGAAGCCGCCGAAGGCGAGGACCGCCAGAGCCGCGACCGTGGCAAGCGCGGACGCCGGCGCGGCGGCAAGAGCCGTGACCGCGGCGAGCACAGGCACGAGGCAGGCGCGTCCGACGGTGAGAGTGGCGAGAACGGCGAAGGTGCCGTCGCAGAAAAGCTGGATGCCGCTACCGACAACGAAACCATGTCCGACGTTGCTGGACAGAGCGAGGGTGCAGCCGGACAGAGCGATGAAGTCGCTGATCGCGGCGAGACCGAGCCGTCCGAAGGCGGTTCCAGTTCCATCGCTGCCAGCGTCGATGCCGACGTAATCTCAGAAGCCGTCCCGCAAGTCGAGACAAGCGAAGCCGAGACGGGCGGGGCCGAGACCAGCGGCGAGGCAACCTCCGAAGACAATGATCGCGGCATGCTGGAAGAGGTGCAATCCTCGCATTCGGACGATCACGAGGTCGAATCGGTCGGCGCCGAAGACGCGCTGGAAGAAGTGCGCAACCGCCGCAAGCCGGTGCGCCGCCAGTACAAGATCCAGGAAGTGATCAAGCGCCGGCAGATCCTGCTGGTGCAGGTCGTCAAGGAAGAGCGCGGCAACAAGGGTGCAGCGCTAACCACCTATCTGTCGCTGGCCGGCCGCTATTCGGTGCTGATGCCGAACACGGCGCGCGGCGGCGGCATTTCGCGCAAGATCACCAATGCGCAGGACCGCAAGCGGCTGAAGGAAGTGGTCGCCGATCTCGAAGTGCCGCAGGGCATGGGTGTCATCCTGCGTACGGCCGGCGAAAGCCGCACCAAGGCAGAGATCAAGCGCGACTACGAATATTTGATGCGGCTTTGGGAAAACGTCCGCAATCTGACGCTGCAATCCACGGCCCCTGCCCTGGTTTACGAGGAAGGCAGCCTGATCAAGCGCTCGGTGCGCGACCTTTACAACAAGGATATCGACGAGATCCTGGTTTCCGGCGAAGAAGGCTACCGCGAGGCCAAGGACTTCATGCGCATGCTGATGCCGAGCCACGCCAAGGTGGTTCAGCCGTTCCGCGACACGACGCCGATCTTTGTGCGCAACGGCATCGAAGCGCAGCTCGACCGCATGCTGCAGCCGCAGGTGACGCTGAAGAGCGGCGGCTACATCATCATCAACCAGACGGAAGCGCTGGTCGCCATCGACGTCAATTCGGGCCGTTCCACCAAGGAGCACTCGATCGAGGACACCGCACTTCACACCAATCTGGAAGCTGCCGAGGAAGTCGCCCGGCAATTGAGGCTGCGCGATCTCGCCGGCCTCATCGTCATCGACTTCATCGACATGGAGGAGAACCGCAACAACCGCTCCGTCGAGAAGCGGCTGAAGGATCACCTCAAGAACGATCGTGCCCGCATCCAGGTCGGCCGCATCTCGCATTTCGGCCTGATGGAGATGTCGCGCCAGCGCATCCGTGCCAGCGTGCTGGAATCGACGATGAAGCCTTGCCCGCATTGCGGCGGCACCGGCCATGTGCGCTCCGATTCGTCGGTCGCGCTGATGGTGGTACGGGCAATCGAGGAATTCCTGCTCAAGGATTCGCGCAGCCACATCACCGTGCGGACGCCGGCAGCGACCGCGCTCTATGTGCTCAATCACAAGCGCGGCACGCTGGTGGAATTCGAGCACCGCTTCGGTGTGACCATCACCATCGAAGCCGATGATACGGTCGGTGCACAACACTATGCCATCTTCCGCGGTGCGCTGGCCGAAAAGCCGGAAGGCTTCGTCGAGGCGCGCACCTTCCCGGCCTATGTCGAGCCGGAAGAACCCGAGGACGAGATCGTCCTCGAGGAGGAAGACGAGGCACCGGTGCAGGCCGAGCAGCCACGCCCTGTCCAGCAGCCGCAGCAGCCAAGGTCCGGCGAGGACGGCGAAGGCCGCGATCGCAAGCGCCGCAAGCGCCGCAGACGGCGCGGCGGCAAGGATCGTGAACACGGGGATCGTGAACACGGGGATCGTGACCACCGGGACCGCGAACATGGCGCTGCTGTGGAAGGTGCTTCCGTTTCGGCGCCGACAGACGATGCCTTGGTAGCCGACGGCGTCCAAGCCGCCGAAGCGGAACGTGAAGCGCCGGCCGGTGTTGCCGAAACGGCGGAAGCGGCGGAAGCGGCGGACGACGGTCACGGCAAGAAG
>NZ_JAMYTP010000051.1:0-9853 GCF_040322515.1 Mesorhizobium sp. M0136 | reverse complement strand
CTGTTTCAGCTATTTGGGCTGAGGCAAAATAAGAGATTGGCTAAACAGGCCTGTGTCGCGGACCCGACAAAGCTCTGACGGAATGTCAGTTGGCGCCATAGTTGTGTGCGTCAAGTTCTGCGAAAGCGTCATCGGGGAAGCGGCATCCCTTGTTTGACCCGACGATCATCCCCTTGCTCCGACCTCACGGCATTGCGGCGAGCGTCGCGCAAAGCGCGGTGAAGGCTGGCCGCAGGCCACCGCCGAAAGCAGCGCGGCAGCGGCCTTGACGGCGCGAGCAAGTTGTGTGCGTCAAGTTCTTGTGGGGATGCCAGCCGTTTTGCAAGGAAGAACCTGATGCATTGGGCATGTGATCGAGTGCGGTCATGTGTCAGGCCTTGATTTGCGGCCGTTCCATATGCCGCGGGCCGGTATGGTGATGCGCGGATCAGGTCCAAATCAGCAAAGCGAGCTTGCGTGGGCTCTCAACTTGACTCTGGTTTTCCTGATCCCGATCTGATCGATCATTTGCCCATGCAGTTCATGCCTTCCTCACATTCCGACGCCCCGGTCTCAGGTGCGTTGTTGCATATCATGGTCGTCATCATCCCCCAGATCGCCCGCGCCATTTTGTTCGCAAGCGCGATCGCGACCAGCATGAGTGGCTTGCGACGCAGCATCCGTCCCAGCCATGATCCCTCGACGATCGATTTGCGAGCCAGCACTGTCAGGCGTGACATGGCGCCAATGATCAACAAAGATCGGATATCAATCTGTCCGGCCTTCGACACACGTCCAAGTCGCTCCTTGCCACCGGAGGTGTATTGGCGTGGCACGAGGCCAAGCCAGGCCGCAAATCGTCCGCGTTTGAAGCTCTCCATCGGGGGAGCAAAGCCGCTGATCGCCAGCGCGGTCTGTGGCTCGACGCCCGGCATTGTCTGCAGTCGCCGCGCTGTATCAGTCGCCATGGACAGGGTTCTGGCTTCCTCGTCTTGGCTTCGATCCGAGCTGTCTTCTCGGCAATCTGCTCAATCAGGTCGCCGCATTCATCGCGTACCAACTCGGGCAGGTCACTGTTGGGTGCCTCCAGGATGCTCTCAATCCGCTTAATGTGAGCGATTCCTATCGGAACGATATGGCCATACTCATACAGCACCGAACGTAGGGGCATTCACAAGCTCGGTGCGCTGATGGAGAAGGCGCTCCCGCGTTCGGAACAGCACAGCGCAGGCTTGCTGAGCTTCCGACTTCGGCTGGGACAAAACGCATCTCGGGGCGCTGTGCCGCAACAACGATTGCCTCAGCATCGGCAGCATCGTTTTTTCTGCCTTTTCACAAAGGGCCGCACATATTGCGGCGCGATCAGTCTCACCTCATGGCCAAGCTTGACCATTTCGCGCCCAGTAGCTCGCGCTACCGCATGCTTCCATCACAACCACCGCAGACGGCTGGCATGCCATGAACTGCCGGAACCGTGACCGCGTCAGCTTCTTACGGAATTTCAAATGCCCCGTCATTGTCGCGCCGTGAAGCTGGAAAGCGTTCTTTGCCAGGTCCACCCCGATCATTGTATCTTCCATTTGCCGTCCTCTCCTTTTCGTGGCGTTGAACACCACGACCTTGGCACATTGCCATGCCGTATTGGGGAGGGCGGCAACCATCCCATCTTCTGCCGTTTGATGAACGGTTTGACATAGGCGGGGCAATCAGTCTTGCCTCATGGCCAAGCCGAGCCATCTGACGGGCCCAGTGGTGGAAGCTGCCGCACGCTTCCATCGCTACGACACATGCGGGTTGACTCGCCATGAACTTGCAAAACTGCCGGCGCGACAGCTTTCTGCGGAACACGGGAGAGCCGTCTTCTCCCGCTCCGTGCAACTGAAAGACGTTCTTTGCAAGGTCGACCCCGATGATGGTAACCCTTTACATGATGCCTGCCTCTCCTTTGCGTGGCGCTAACGCCACAAACTCGGCACATTGCGATGCCGTCGGAGAAGGCTGGCATCCAGAGGGGGTAATCGCGGGAGCGAGTCGCCCTGAAACCAATCATATCCTTGGAAGGTGGCTGTTCCCCGATCAAATGGAAATACGGGCTCACGACCTGACGCCGGGCCCAAGCATCTGATGGAGAACAGCCATGGAAGAATATATCGGTCTCGACGTGTCGATGAAAGAGACAGCGGTGTCGATCCGACGTGAAGGCAAGCGCGTCTGGCGCGGGAAGTGCGCCTCTGATCCAAAGATCATTGCCGAGCTTATCCGCAAGCGGGCGCCAGCCGCCAAACGCGTGGTGTTCGAGACTGGACCCCTTTCCGCATGGTTCTATCACGCGCTACGCGCGGAAAGGGTGCCAAGCGATATGCATCGATGCTCGCCATGCCAAAGCTGCGCTCGATATGGCGGCGAATAAGACCGACGCGAACGACGCCGACGGTTTGGCGCATCTTGCAGAGGTGGGATTCTTCCGCGAGGTGCGGGTGAAAGGATTTGACAGCATGCTGACCCGCACGCTTGTGGCGGCACAACCCGGCTGGTCCGGATCACCACCGAACTTTTGAACCAGATTCGTGGAATCATGAAAACGTTCGGGCTGCTCGTTCCTGCAGGTAAGGGAACAACGTTCGAGAAGAACGTTCGGCGCCTTCTTATCGATCACGAGGAACTTGCTCTCATCGTGCTGCCGATGTTGGAGGCCTGGCGCGGCATTCGCATCCGTGCCGCCGAGCTTGGGCGCCAGCTCGCGCAGATGCACGTCAGAGCCAGGCATGCCGCATGCTCATGTCGATTCCTGGCATCGGCGTCATCACCGCAACCTCATTCGCCACTGCCATTGAAGATCCGGGCAACTTCAAGACGTCCCGATCTGTTGGCGCCTGGATAGGCCTAACGACGCGCCGCTACCAATCCGGAGAAGTCGATTATGACGGCCATATATCCCGACGCGGCGACCGCCATTTGCGAGGGCTTCTCTACGAAGCGGCGTCGGTTATTCTGACGCGTAGCTCAACCGAGAGCGCCCTGCGGACATGGGGTCTCCAGCTCCGGGAGAGGATCGGCTTCAAACAGTATCTGAACGCCTGAGGCGTCCCTGCCGGGACGTGAGCCGAGCCATTCCGCTGATGGGGTTGCACCGCTGACTCAGCAAAGTGCGTCGTCCACATTGAAGGCTCGTCCCGCGAAGCTCCATCATGCGGCGACCGATGTTGACCGCGAAGACAACCGTGTACCCGGCCAACGCATCTCCAAGCGCGAAGATACTTGACGTCCCCACCGCGATTAGACAACCCCATCAGCAAAATGGCGTGGCAGGAGCTGTGACGTCGGCGTGCCCGCCGCGCAGCACCCGTGTTTAGCGGAGCGGCGGACACACCGCGGTGCTCAGGCGGCCAAGGCCCTCAGGCCCTCCTTCTTGTGCTCGCGTAGCTGATCCATGTTGAGGTAGCGGGTCGCCTCGAGCCAGTTCTCGTGGATCTCCACCGCCAATGCCCGAACCAGCCGCAGACAGCTCCGCGGGTTGGGGAAGATGCGAACGACCAGGGTGCGCCGCTTGATCTCCTGGTTCAGCCGCTCCAGCATGTTCGTCGACTTCATGTGCTTGTGATGCGGCAGAGGCAGCCGATAGAAGCTCAGCGTCTCCTCGATATCGTCCTCCACCCAGTTGACCAGCTTCGGGTATTTGGCCTGCCATTTGGCGATCCACTGCGCCAGGTCGCGCTTGACCTCGGCAAGGTCGCGCCGGTCGTAGAACCATCGGAGCTCCACCAGGCAATCGTCGTCGACCTTGCGCGGCACGTAATCGAGTGCGTTTCTGAGGAAGGCACGTAGGGCTGCTGAAGAACTCTCCTTCTGCTGATTCATTGAGAAAATCGTTGATTCTCTGGAGGGATTCGCGATGCTGGCGCGGAAGGAGCGCGATCAGCTTGAGCTATTCATGGCTGGCTCGCTGCGACAGCTTATCCCTGATGATCATATTCTCGCGCGGGTCGATCGTGTGCTGGACCTGTCCTGGCTGCGCGACGAGGTGGCGAACCTCTACTGCACCGACAATGGCCGCCCCGGCATCGATCGCGAGGTGGCTGTCCGCCTGATGCTCGCGGATTTCCTGCTTGGAATTGTGCTTGATCGACGGCTGATGCGGGAGGCGCACGTCAACATCGCGATCCGATGGTTTGTCGGCTACGGCCTCCATGAGGCATTGCCCGATCATTTTTCGTTGACGAGAATCCGCCAGGCGATGGGGTGAAGAACGGTTCCAGCGGATGTTTGAGCGCACTGTACAAGCCTGTATCCACGCCAAAATCGCCAAGGGCGAAGTCATTCATGTCGATGCTTCGCTAATCCGCGCCGACGTCAGCTGGGATAGCTTGGCGGTGCGCCATCTTGAGGCGGTGAGGGCGGCGAATGCAGCACCCACAGCCTAACCGACCAGCAGCGCACCGGAAGACGGGTGAGACCGTCGATCGCTTCGCTGACGATGTAGAAATGCTCACAGGCGTGCAGCGGTAGGGTAACGCCGGAGCGGCTGCGAATGCACCAGCACGTCCACCCCGACCTCCTCCCGCCAGTTTTGCTCGCGAGCTTGGCAACGCCCGGGTGCCCTCTTCATCTGGCTCTTCGAATGGCTCCGTCATGATGCCGTCGAGAAAGGGGAAGGTAAGCGACACAGTTGAAGTCGTTGAGCTTGCAAGTGACCACCACGGATGAGAGCAGCGCCCACTTTTGGGCCCTTGGCCGCCAAGTCCGATGGCATTTTCGACCGCGTTGGTGTTGCGACAATTCCCTGTCGGGTTGTCGCGTCTACGACATAGGTGTCGTGCAGTGAATCTTGCACACAAGCTGGATTAAATAGTTGATACTAATATCAAACGCTTTATCCAAGGATACTTTTGCAGAGTTGGCATGATAGTTGAAGAGTTCATGTACGTCGGCGGGCTCTGCAAATCCATGCTGAAATCGGGGTCTCTATTGGTTCACGATGCCGGGTCTGCCGACGACTGCAGAAGATAAGCGGCTTTTTCGGCGTCAGCTAATGCGACACAGAGAACAACATGCGAATATTGAAAAGCACATTTAAAAGGACGCCGGGTGCCGCCGGACAAATTCTAGGGCGGCGTCGGTTCGGTCTTCTAAAGGAGGTGTTCGAATTCGCCAGCCCTCTCCGGCGATGGTGTCTCACAAGAGCCAGTGTTCGCCTTCCAGCGTTAGCACTGCTCTCATCTGACGGTCGGCATCTGTTTCAGTCGTAAACCTTCATGGGATGGGACTCTTCGATGACAGACGTGACACGATTTAATTCGCACTCTTTCGAGCTACTTGGGCAACGAAAACCGCTTGGAGTGGTGGGAGGCATGGGAAGCTTGGCAACAGCGAAGTTTTTGGACGTTTTGGCGCGAAAAAGTCGAGTTGAAAGAGACCAGGATCATATCCCGTTTATTGCTTTATCACTCCCCGATATCTCCGATCGCTCCCAAGCAATCTCAATCGGCAGCGACGCGCCTTTACGCCAGATTTTGGAACGCGCGCATTGGTTGGAAAACGCTGGATGTGGTGCAATTGCAATCCCCTGCAATACCGCACACGTCTGGGCCAATGAGGTTCGACAAGCTTTGTCAGTGACGTTTATCAGTATGATCGACGCAACAAGACAGGTTGTAAGTAATTCACTTGGCGGTTCAATACACGGTATAAGAGCTCTTACCCTCGGAACAAGCGCCGTTGTCCAGAACTCGATTTATGTTAGACGCAATGAAAACGCCTTCGATAAATCTGTACTCCATCGTATGGAACCCATTCAGAGTGAAGTATTTAACATTATATCCGACGTCAAGTCTGGACGACTGTCCGAGGCACAGGAAAACCTAAAGCGCGTCGTCCAAGAGGCCAGATCGTTCAAACCTGACCTAATTCTCCTCGCTTGCAGCGAATTGTCCGCGATCTCCGAAAACATCGAAGGCGACGAGGGCATTATAGATCCGATAGCTATTCTTGCCGAAGCTTGTATAGCTTGGTGGGCGCTCTCAGACAAATAAAAAAACATTTTATAACACGAACAATGGAGTATAGCGGATGTCAGCGGTCATACTCGCAAATTTTGGGTCAGATGTAACGGTCCCGGCCGTGGACCTTCTATCAGATGCCGATTTGAAAGCAAATGCGGTAGCATCCAAGCAGATGATTTGGTTCGCTCAGGACAACGATATACTCGTCACACCAACTCCTGTAACGCACGCCTTTTTAGAGTATACTAACCTACTGAAAGGCGGCAGTAAAGTCACCACTTTGTCGGTGTCACCTGAGCCCACGAAGCGTCCTTTACCGATTTCGGCAAAGCACCTCGAGGCCGGCAGTCATTTGTGCAATTCGCTGACTTTGCTGGCTCGCCACCACGTGTCATGTCTCAAGCCGTCTATCGCCGACGGAGTTTCCGCTTGTATTGCAGAATTGTTGGGCGATGTTCCCGTCATGTTCCCGCACGCGAACGGCCCGGCAAGTCCTGAAGCAACTCGCCTTTTAAACGATAAGGCAAAATTTCGTGAATTTGCACCGCCTCTGGGCGTCCCGATTGCTAGGGGCAGTATCTGTGTATGCGAACGGGAAATGGCAAATGCTATTTGTAGGCTCCTGTCAGATTTCGATCATGCTATTTTGAAGATGGCTCGCCATTCAGGCGGTAAGGGCAACGTCATCATCTCAAAGGGTGTCGAAAGATCGCTCCAAGGGGCGACGCGCTCGGTTTCTATCCCGGACGTTGATCTTAATCTCATAAGGGCAGCGCTTCATGATATTGGGTTGGTTGCGACTCAAATGGAGCCTGTGATTGTTGAGGTATACAGTGAAAATGAGTCTTCGATAGGTGTACACTTCGACATAGGCACAGACAGAGTGGACCTTGTAGGTGTCGCTTCTATACGACTAAACCCGGGATATGGAGGGACATATTGGAGTAAATCTCTGGCTGATGATTTGCCCAAAGATGTCATGTCCTGGTGTCATCGTCTTGGTGATTATGCCCAACAGATTGGGTACGTCGGACCTCTCAGCGTGGATGTGGTTAAGGGTAAGGAGGTTGGATTCTTTGCATGTGAGGTAAATGGGCGCCACGGGAGCTTCTCGTTAATAAGGGCTGTATCGACTTCCGTAGGCTTCGAACCCGCTCTCAAAGACGGGGAGTGCGTTGCCTTGTCGCGGATTGCCGTTCCCATTGACGTTCGGTTTTCTGATCTTGTTGATCTTCTCGAGAAAAGTCAGCTTCACTACAAACCTTCCGTTAAACGCGGAGCAATTGTAATAACGGACGGCTATGACGGTACCGGTCCGTTTGACTTCGTAAGCGTTGGAAGGGACTTGAGAGAAGCTAAAGAGATAGAATACGCTATCGTTAAATTAGCTAAATGATAATATCGAGGCATAGTGAGGCGTGATAGTGAGTGAGACCGCTGCATGGGTAGATTTAGAGGTAAGCAACCTTGTCCGGATGGAGGAGATGAGGCAATTATCGCAACTAAGCTTGGTCGCATCGGAGAATTACTCCTCTCCCATCGTCAGAGGGTTTGAAGGAAGTATATTTGCGGACAAGAATGCGGAGGGCTACCCGGCGACACGGTGCGCGTCGGGTTGCGAATATGCTGATCAACTAGAGATGTTAGCGATCGAGAGAGCAAAAATTGTTTTTGGCTGCGAACACGCGAATGTTCAGGCCCTGAGCGCTACCATTGCCAATTTCGCAATAATGAATGAGCTCTTTCGGCCATCCGACAGAGTAATGGCGATGCGGCTTCAAGACGGCGGTCATTTAAGCCACGGCGCCCCTTTCCATGCAAGCGGCAAAAATTTTCGTTGGTGTTTCTATGGAGTGTCAAAGTCCGACGAGCAATTGGACTATGATGAGGTACGATCAATTGCGCTGGCAAATCGGCCTGCTGCGATCATCTGCGGAGGTTCATCATATCCGCGATTGATTGATTATGAGAAAATGCATCAGATTGCACGAGATGTTGATGCACTTCTTTGGGTCGATTTAGCACATACCGCAGGCCTTGTAGCAGGGCGCGCAATCCCGTCTCCATTCCCTCATGCCGACATCGTCACGACTTCGACGCACAAAACCCTTCGAGGGCCGCGTGGCGGAGGATTGATACTATGTAGAGGTAGCATGGCTAAACAAGTTGACAGAGCAATATTTCCCGGGTTGCAGGGGGCTCCGAAAATGGACCTGATCGCAGCGCGCGCGGTGCTGCTAGGGGAAGTGCAAAAGCCTCGTTTTCAGGAGTATTGCGCAGATGTTCTGAAACACGCGAAGGCTTTGGAGCGTGGTTTGGTTTATGCAGGAGCCACACTTGTTTCCGGCGGCACCTCGTCGCATCTGCTACTAATCAACTTACTGCGGTGCGGGACCACCGGTGTCGAGATTGAACGCTTGTTGTCAGAGGGTCATATTATCACAAATAAAAACGCGATCCCCTTCGACACACTGCCACCATCTAAGTCGGGTGGACTGAGGATTGGCAGTGCCGCGCTGACTACTCGGGGATTTAGGGAAGAGCAATTTTTCGAGGTGGGTGTTATGATTGGAAAGGTGATTACGTCCGGTCGTAATCGTGACATGGTCGCAGACCTTAGATCTTTTGTGAAGAAGAACACCGCTGGGCTACCATTGTTTAATCCGAAGTGGATGACATAGTCGGTGTTGGACTGACCCGCTCCGCAACCGAGGAGGCGGCAAATCTCGGCAGGGCACAGAAATCTCACAAGTAGGATGCTTGTCAAGCTCACCGTTTGTGGCAAGGACCTTTTGTGAACTTCGCAGGTAACGCGGTTTGGCTTCGATGGAGAATGTCGGACGGATCGCCCACGGGCTAGGCGCTCGATAGGCTTGCTACGAACGCGAGTTGTGTGCGTCAAGTTCTGCAAAATGGCGTGGCATTGCGGTGACGTCGGCGTGTCCGCCGCGCCGCCCCCGTGTTTAGCGGAGCGGCAGACACATGACGGTGCTCAGGCGGCCAAGGCCCTCAGGCTCTCCTTCTTGCTCGCGCAGATGATCCATATTGAGGTAGCGGGTCGCCTCGAGCCAGTTCTCGTGGATCTCCACCGCCAGTGCCCGAACCAGCCGCAGACAGCTCCGCGGGCTGGGGAAGATGCGAACGACCAGGGTGCGCCGTTTGATCTCCTGGTCTCCTCGATGGGGACTGTCAGGAATTCTGTGCGCGAGGCCGGTCTCGTCATTGGCTGACGAACCTCCTGCACCACAGTCTGCAATACCTTGCGAAAGCCGTCCTCATCCGACAACAGCAACGCTTTCAACTCGCCTCTGCTCAGTCTAACTTCTCGATTGGTCATGGCACTTCCCCTTCCACGGGAATCGGTGATCGCAACGTCACCACCGTGACTGGCCGCTCGCCCCTCAGAGCAAGCGCCGTTCTCTCTCCAAAACTTTTTGCAGAACCTTCAGCACTATCGGTCGGGCTACGCCCTCCCTTCGTCATACCCCCGCCGCCGAGTCTCATCCTGATTGACGCTGAGTCTCACCTTGATTGTCGCCGCGCAGAAGATCCCCGCTCAATGCTCTTCCCATCGTCCACGTCCATCGAGGTGGATGTTGAATCACCACAAACGCAACCGTCACATCACAATCGATTCATCAATCACAGGACGTGCTCTAGCGGAGCACCTTCACGAGGCCGGCGGAGGGCACATCGCCAGGAACCTGTTGGCTTGCGGGTTTAGACGCGGCGGCGTAAGTGGGAGCGCGCACGTGACAAGCGACGACTCGCCCGTCCTCCATCGACACCGAAGGAGGGACCTCAATGTGGCAACGCTCGACCGCGAGCGGGCAGCGCGGGTGAAACGCGCACCCGCTCGGCGGATTGATGGGGCT
>NZ_JAMYTP010000050.1:0-11129 GCF_040322515.1 Mesorhizobium sp. M0136 | reverse complement strand
CGGCATTCTTCAAGGCATGGTGGAAGAGCATTGCATAGGACGAAGCGCCTTTGGCAGCGGCTGTTCGCATATAGTCTTCCGACAAGACCTCGAGCATGCTCGCCCGCGCGACCCGCGCGATGAACGCGATATAACCGAGACTTAACGCCAGGGTGGGCAGGATCAGGTGGACAAACCAAGGCCCGAGGCCACCATCGATCGGCGCATATCCCTGGACCGGTAGCCAGTGTGTCCTGATGGCGAAGAAGTATATGAGGAAATAGCCGATGACAAAGACCGGGACAGAATAACCAAGTGCCGAAAAGGCCGCGAGGAGGCGGTCGTTGAGCCCGCCAGTTCGCCACGCGGCAAGGATGCCGCAGGAGACCCCGACCGACACCGAAAGGATCATCGTCAGGATCGATAGGGAAAGGGTTGGTTCAAGCCGCTGTGAGATGAGCTCAAGAACCGGTCGTCCCGCAAAGATTGAGATGCCGAAATCGCCGCCGAGCATGTCGCGCACCCACCGCATGAACTGAACTGGCATAGGATCGTTCAGGCCCAGCTTTTCGCGGATGCCGGCGATCATCTCTGCCGTGGCCGACTTGCCCGCGATCATGGCCGCCGGATCGCCAGGCGCCAGCCTGAGGAGCAGGAACACGAAGATCCCGACCATCGCCATGACGGCGATGGCCGAAACCAATCTGCGTAGAACGTAGGCTAACATTACGTCCCAGCTTTCTGCATGTTCCACATCGGGACGATCTGCGGCATGTGGATGAGGCCAGTCAGCGTCTTGCGGCGCACGATAGGGTTGACAGATTTCCCCAATCTCAAATCACCGACGAAGTCCCACCAGATCCCTTGCATTTTGCGGGCGAGCGCCTTGCGCTCGTCAAGCGTTGCGACCTGTGCCATTTTTACCCGCAGCGCTTCGTATTCGTCGTTCTTCGGCCAACCGTACCATGCCTTATCGCCATTTGCGGCTAGGACGGTATTCGTGAGCGGATTCCCTAAAGAATATTCAGAATCATCCGTGATGTGGACGTTCCAGCCGCCGTTCTCAACGGGTCCCTTGTTCGCCCGACGCGAAGTCAGCGCAGCCCAGGTCATCGGCGCGAGCTCTGCATTGATGCCAACCTTCCGCAGCGAGGCCGCAAGAAACTGCGAAATATTGTCGACAAGGGGCCAATCGGTCGGATCGAGAATGACGATCTTTTCACCGGCGTATCCCGCTTCCTGGAATAGCTGCTTCGCTTTTTCCGGATCGCCACCCTTCTTGTACCATCCCGTGTTCTCGTCGTTGGATAGGGGCGTATCCTGACCGAATATCGAAGTGACGGGTTTGATGTATTTTGGGTCGGCGACCCCGGCGCGCATCAATGCCCCCTGATCCATCAGGTGGAGCATCGCTTGGCGCGCCTTGACATTGTCGAACGGCGGCTGGAGGAAGTTCATGCGCAAGATCACGTCCCGGCCTCCCTTATCCAGAATGTCGAGTTGAAGATTGGGATCACTCTCGATCAATGGGTAAAGATCGGACGGCGGACTGCCGTAATAATCAATCTCACCTGCTTGCAGCGCGGCAATCGCCGTCTGCCGGTCGGCGATAACATTCCAGACGACACGATCGACGTTGACGATCTTTCCGCCGGCCAACCCGTCGGACCGCTCCTTACGTGGCACATATTTTTCGTCGCGATCGTAAGTGTAGCTGGCACCCGGCCGGGCCAGGTCCTCATTGAACTTGAACGGCCCCGATCCGATTTTCGTTGTGACCTGCTCGCTCGCCGGGCGACTGGCGTCCTTCTCTCGCATGATGAATGGAATCGGCGGCACAACATCCGCCAGGAAATCAATGAGAAATCCCAAGGGCTCCTTGAGCGCGATCGTGAAAGTCTTGTCGTCCTTGTTGGAGATGTCGCTGGCACGCTCCATGATTAGCTGCCCACCGGCGGCCACCTGAGCCCAACGCCGAATCGAGGCGACACAGTCCGCGGCGGTGACCGGTGTGCCATCGTGCCAGGCCAGGCCATCTCGAAGCTCGAACGTATAGGTCTTTTTGTCCTCGGAAACGTGCCATTTCCCGACCATTTGCGGCTGCGGCATGAACTTCGAGTCGAGCGCGAACAGCGTTTCGTAAATAGCCGTGCCATGATCGGCGACTTCGGTCCCCGTCGAGAAGATCGGATCGAAGCCGGACAGGTCGCCGCCGAGCCCCATGTGCACCGTCCGTGCGCCGCTTGAAGCCGTCTGCGCCCGCACGACCGACGGAATCGATAAAGCCGTTCCGGCGGCAATGCCTGCCTTAATGAGGGTGCGTCTAGAGATTGTCATTTCCATTCCCCTTTTTAGTGTAATGTTGAATGTTATTTCATCCGCGGGCGAGTTACGGCTGCTTATTCGCCCACGGCCATCTCCGCTCTAAAGGCCGCAGGGCGAAGTAGGCATTGAGCACCGCCCTTCAGTTGTCCACCTTCCATTGATCCCGTGGCTACGCTTGGGCTTGGACGGCTTAAAGATGGCAGGCAGGCACAGGCCCGTCTAATTGATTCTTATCGTTTCGGCCAATTGTTTCCGATAAATGAGAAAGTCATGGGTCGTAGCGATCCGGAAGTTGTCGCGGGTCGTAATCCGTTCCCGGCATCGCAGCGACGCCAGGGCACGAGAAGATCGGCCAGATAAACCGTCAGATCCACACTTGATATGGTTAGACCGGTCGCGATCGTGGCCACAACGGCAAATATACGTCAGTCGCAGCCCTGTCTGGGTTGAAGGAGGGCCGGAGTAAATCCGGCCCGTCACCAAAGGTCATTGCAGGATACCGTTTTTTCTTTGCCGTTCATGTGGCGAGATAGTCCATGAGCGCCGGCGAAAGGCAATCATAGGGATCGAGCCCCACATCCTTCAGTTTTGCGCGGATGCCATCCATCTCCGAGGGATCGACACCGCCTTAGATTACCGAAGACACGAAAGCGGCAAAACCGGGCTCCGGCCATTTGCCGTTGTCGAACAGCTCCGGATGGATGAAGGATAGACCGTTGAAGGCGTGATCCCGTTCTACCGGACCATACATATGTATGCCGCATTCCATGCACGCGTAGCGCTGGATAAGGGCAGAGGGATCGACGACAGCGAGCTTGTCGCCGTTTTCGACGACCGAAACGCTTTCGCTCGGGACCACGGCCACGACGGAGAACGCAGCGCCACCTGGCTTCCAGCACTTTGTGCAGCCGCAAGCATGGTTGTGGGCGATCCCGGACGAGACTTTGACCTTAACAGGTCGATCTGTGCATTTGCAGGCAAGAATGCCGCCTGCATGATTGCTGTCGCCTTTGCGAAGGCCGTTCTGGATCAAAGGATGAAGAAGTCGAACGCTCCTGGTTTCCTCCTGGGTTTTCCCGCGACATACGGGCTCTTATCAGCGGTCAATAGACGCTCACGGAACGTGATCGACTTGCCTTCGTGCATCAGATCAAATGCCGTGTTGATCTCATCAAGCGGCATCTTGTGCGTGATCAGGTCATCGATGTTGATCTTGCCTTCCATGTACCAGTCGACGATCTTAGGTACATTCGTACGCCCACGGGCGCCGCCGAAGGCCGTACCTCTCCAGACGCGGCCGGTAACAAGTTGGAACGGACGGGTGGAGATTTCCTTGCCGGCTTCCGCCACGCCGATGATGATGGATTCTCCCCATCCACGATGGCAGCATTCGAGTGCCTGGCGCATTACGCTGACATTGCCAGTTGCGTCGAAAGAGTAATCCGCGCCGCCGTCAGTCAGGTCCTGGATAGCCTGAACAACCTTTTCGTTGCCGATTCTTCGGGATTAATTAAGTCGGTTAGGCCGAACTTGCGTGCCATTTCGGCCTTGGCAGGGTTGATTTCGACGCCGATGATCTTGTCAGCGGAACCATGCGTGCGCCCTGAACGACATTGAGGCCAATCCCGTCGAGACCGAAGACAACAACGTTCGAGCCAGGGCGAACCTTCGCGGTGTAGATCACCGCGCCGATCCCCGTTGTGACGCCGCAGCCGATGTAGCAGATCTTGTCGAAAGGCGCATCTTCGCGGACCTTGGCAAGCGCGATTTCCGGCAGGACGGTGAAGTTGGAGGAGGTCGAGCATCCCATGTAGTGGAAGATCTCGCCACTATCGAAGGAAAAGCGTGTCGTTTTGTCCGGCATAAGCCCGAGCCCTTGCGTGGCCCGGATGGACGTGCAGAGATTGGAACGCTGCGAGAGGCAGGTTTTGCACTGGCGGCATTCCGGTGTGTAGAGCGGAATGACATGATCGCCGGGCCTCAACGTCACGACGCCAGGGCCCACTTCACGAACGATGCCCGCGCCCTCATGACCGAGGATAGCCGGAAGCTTACCCTCGGAATCGAGACCCGAAAGAGTATAGGCATCGGTGTGGCAGACGCCCGTCGCCCTCCACCAGTACTTCGCCAGCCTTCGGGCTGCCAATTTCAACGGTTTCGATAGATAGGGGTTTATTTGGTTCCCAAGCGACCGCAGCTCTGCTTTTCACGTTGGCTCCCTTTTGAAATTGCCGGTGATTTGAGCGGCTCTCACCGCAAACAGTCGATCGATCTCTGGCCTGTTTTACGATGCCAATCGTGATCGCGTTGGCCGGGTCAAAAGGTGCGGATCGGCGGTTTGCGCGATTAAATCCTCCGAAAGGTCGGGCTGCTCGGCCAGGACTTCGCGAATAGTTTTGCCGGAAGCCAGGACCTCCTTCGCAAGCTCCTCTGCCCGCTCGTAGCCGATCGCTGGCGTCAGTGCTGTTGCGACGGCGGTACTGGTTTCGAGATGTTTGCGGCAAGTCTCTGCATTGGCAGTAATGCCCACGATGCACTTCGTGCGCAGCACATCGACGGCATTGGTCAGGAGCTCGAGCGAGTGCAGTATGTTGTACGCAATGACCGGTTCCATCACGTTCAACTGAAGTTGCCCCGCTTCGGAGGCGAGAGTGATCGTGACATCGTAACCGATGATCTGGAAGGCGACCTGGTTGACCACCTCGGGCACTACAGGATTGACCTTTCCGGGCATAATCGAGGAGCCGGGCTGAAGCGCCGGCAAATTAATTTCGTTCAGGCCGCCACGAGGGCCGCTGGACAGCAGCCGCAGATCGTTGCAAATCTTCGAGAGTTTCGTGGCCGTCCGCTTCAGCATTCCAGAGAAGAGCACGAAGGCGCCGGTATCCCAGCAGGCTTCGATCAGATTTCCGGCCGAGATGACGGGCAGGCCGGAAATCGAGCGCAACTCCCTGACAGCTGCCGCCTGATAATCAGGGTTCGTATTGATGCCCGTGCCAATCGCCGTGCCACCGAGATTGATTTCATGGAAGAAGGCGGCAATCTCACCGAGACGGGCTACATCTTCGCGCAGCGTCGTCGCGAAAGCCTGAAACTCCTGGCCCAGAGTCATCGGAACGGCGTCCTGCAACTGTGTCCGGCCAAGCTTGATTACGGCTGAGAAGCTTTCGGCCCTTGCCTCCAACTCGTCTGCGAGCTGCTCCAAAGCTCGCTGCAACGCCCCGCGTGAAAGAAGGATCGCAAGGCGGATCGCCGTCGGATAAACGTCGTTTGTCGACTGAGCGAAGTTCACGTCGTTGTTGGGATGTAGCTTGTCGTATTTTCCCCGTGGCAGTCCCATGATCTCCAAGCCGCGGTTGGCGATGACCTCGTTGATGTTCATGTTGGTCGAGGTGCCGGCGCCGCCCTGAAATACGTCGAGCGGGAATTCGCCAAGGTGCCTGCCGGCCGTGATTTCCTCGCAGACTTGGCAGATGACATCGGCCTTTTGTTGGTCGAGATCGCCGAGCGCGGCATTGGCGCGCGCCGCTGCCATCTTGACGTAGGCAAGCGCCTTTATGAAGTTCGGAAAATGGCTGATTCTTATACCCGAAATGGGAAAGTTGGCGATGCCCCGCGCCGTCTGAGGACCATAGTACGCATCGACCGGGATGCTTACCGGGCCAAGCGGGTCTTTCTCAATGCGTTCGATTTGTGAAGCCTCCGTCACGATAATACTCGCGTGATTTGCAGATCGTCGAACCGTACCTTCGAGAGAAGCACATTGCCGGTTCCTGGCATGCTGGTGACACCACACGCCCTGACAAGGGGGAGAAGCATCAGGCGGCCTTTGGGGAGCGGCCGGCCGCATTGCCGCGCTCCTTGATGACGTCCAGGACGCGGTCGATGTCGGAAGAGGTGTTGAACATGGCAAGGGAGATGCGAACGCCATCGCGCTCGGGCGACACGCGCACATCCTTGGTGGCAAAGTAGTCGATCCATTCATCGGCTGGCAGCGCGGCGACATAGATATGCGGTGCACGGTTGGCACGGTCGCGGGGGCCAACAAGCTTGATGTTGAGGGCATCCAGTCCTGCTATGAGCCTGTCGCCCAAATCGCCGCAATGAGCCTCAATCTTGTCAATGCCGATTTCGTTGATCAGATCGAGAGCCGCGCCGAGTCCTTGAATAGCGGGCAAGTTGAAGTTGCCGAGTTCGAAGCGGCCGGCCGTGAGAGCAGGTGCCATGTCGTCAGGGCGGGCGATGAAGTCCGCTGGCGGATTTTCAAGGCTGATTGTCGCCAGATACGCAGGCTCTAATTCCGTGCGGGCGCGATCCCAATAGAGCAGGCCCAAGCCTTGGGGAACCAGGAGACCCTTGTGCGTGCCAGAGCCGATGAAGGTGGCGCCGACCTTCTTTGCATCGATCGGCACGACGCCGACCGCCTGCATGATATCAATGACGAAGTAGAGGCTCTTTTCCTTGCAGAGCGCCCCGATGCTTTCGATATCGAAGCGGTGGCCTGTATGGAAGGCCACATACGACATCGAAATCGCCTTGGTGTTTGCGTCGATGTGCGCACGGAAGCTGTCCGCGTTCACGACCTCCGTCATGGGAATGAAGCGGACTTCGACGCCCTTCTTCTTCATGTTCAGGAATGCGTAGGCGTTGTTGGGATGGTCGCCATGGATCATCAGAACATTGTCGCCCGCCTTCAACGGAAGAGCGTTCGCGGCGATGTTCATCGCTTCGGACGTGTTTTTTGTGAATGCGATTTCGTCGGGGGTCGCGTTCAACAAAATCGCGACCTTGGCCCGCGTTTCCTCCATGCGGTCAATCCACACGGATTTCGGACCAGCTGTCTCATAACTTTCCTTAATAAAAGCTTCAAAGGCTTGCTTGACGGGCGCTGACATCGGCGTCTGGAAGCCGGAGTCGAGATAGGTCATTTTCTCGACGACAGGAAACAGCTTCCTCACCGCCTCAACGTCGTAATACTGCGTCATCTATCTCTCCGATTCGGCTAGTCGCGGCTCCTCGCCGCGGGGTGAGCCACGTCCTTATCGTCCCAATACGTAGACGAAAGTCATTTGCACGCACCCCGTTCCTTCGCGCCGCACAGTTTTCGCCTGCGATCAGCAGTGACAGTCATATGTAAAAAAAACTATCGGTCCACCACTATATATCGTTCGGCGCACTTGTTTATTCCGAAAAATGATAATATATTGGGGTTCCGCCGTTTGGTAGGCGCACTCCCGCTGCGCATCTAACTCGCAGATTGATACGCGGTGAGGAGATCGAGCAGAACCAGCTGCCTGCAGCCTAACTGGGAAAAGCTCACGCGGGAATATGATCCACTTTTCACAAGAGAGGCTTCAATACTCCAATTCGACAACTGAACTGATTCCACCAAGACGCGGGATTGAGGCGCTCATAGTGGATGCGTTTCGAATTTCTGTCAGATATTTTCAAATGTGAGGATCGCTTACTTAATTGATTTTCGGAAATCTGTTCGCATAATGTGGACGCTCTCCCTCCAAAGCGAGACATTAATGAGCTTAAACGTCAATTCGGATGGTCCGTTGGATCGGGCCTTTGCAATCCTTGATTTTGTGGCCACTCAACTCAAAGCGGTTACTGCGGCGGACATTGCCAAGAATCTCGACCTGCCCTTGCCAACTGCCCATAGATTGATCAGCAACCTCGAGTCCCGCGGGCTGCTCCAGCGTGCGGCGGGCACGAAACGATTCGTTATCGGCAACACCTTGGTCGTGCTTGCGGGTAAGACGATTGGCTCCGCCTTTCGGACGGCACGACGCCACGCAGTTCTTCAGAATGTGGCAGCTGAAATCGGGGAACAATGCGAAATTGGTATCGTGCGAAACAATGCTGTCGTCTATGTCGACAGCGTACGCGTTAAGCCCCCTCAAGGACTACAATTCGACCCTGGGCATAGCGCGCCGCTCTATTGTACATCAACTGGTAAAATTTATATGAGCAGGCTGCCTGTGAAGGCGCGTGAAAAGCTGGTTCGGTCTCTGCGTATGGAGCAGCATACCGACAGGACGATAACCGATCCTGATGCTCTTCTCACTGGTTTAGAGGAAACCCGCAGGGAGGGATGGGCCCGGACCAACGAAGAGTTCGTCAAAGGTGTGGTTGGGTGCGCTGTTCCAATTCTGGCCCCGGACGGAACTTTGATTGCTTGCCTTGGTGTGTCGGTACCAGTTGCCCGCGTCAGCTTTGAAGAACTACAAAGCTTTCGTGAGCCTTTGGCCCGAGCAGCGAAGTTTCTATCCGAGACGATACTGCAGGCCAGCAGCGACTTTGCCGAAGAAGCCATCAACTAAACCTTGCGACAAAATGGTATCCATACGGCCCTTTCGTTTACCCACATCGTCGGCGGGCCATTGCCCGTATGAATCTGCCGTGATTCTGTCTGTGACGCCGAATCACGGAGGCGTTGCGGATGCGAGACAGGACCAGCAGCAGCGAAGCCACTTTGGCAGGAAGCTTTGCGCGGCGGCCCTTCCCGACAAGCGCCTTATCCGGCTGCAGCAGTTGCTGGATCAGCTGTCAGCAGCGCCGGGCAAGCCGATCCCGGCGGCCTGTAGCGACTGGGCAGCGGCAAAGGCGGCCTACCGCTTCTCTGAGGCTGCGGTATCTGGAAGAGATGATGATGGCCGAACGCGGCTTGAAGGTCGACCACTCCACCGTGCATCGCTAGGTCGCCCACTTTTCGCCGCAGCTGCTGGAGCGCTTTAACCGGCGCAAGCGTGCGGTCGGCAGCAAGTGGCATATGGTCGAGACGTACATCAAGTCCGAGGCCAATGGATGTATCTCTATCGCGCCATAGACAGCCTCGGCGACACGGTCGAGTTCTTCTTCAGCGAAAGCCGTGACCTGGTGGCGGCCAAACGCTTCCTTCGCGCTGGCGCGCCATGGCCAGCCGGGGCGCATCGTCATCAACGGCACAACCAATCACGAACGATCCTTTCCTGCGACGCTGAAAGCCGCCTGCGGCAGCGACCGCGGCGACCACTGAAGCCGATCCGCATCCGCAAACGCTGGTATCTCAACAAACGGATCGAACAGGATCACAGGCGTATCAAACGCCGCATTCGATCCATGCTCGGTTTCGAGTCGCAGGCGAGCGCCGTGGTTATCCTCTCCGGCATCGAGTGATCCAATATGATGCGCAAGCGACAGGCGTGCCTACAATCTCAGTCCGTTGATCTCCGAGCAGTTCGATATCCTCGCTGCGTGACGGACAGGCCGAAATGGCCGTTAACTATTCCATTTCCAGGTTTGCGACAGAACCCGGCCAGCTCGGGGATTGGAGGATGACGATTTTCTCGCCAGCATATCCGGCCTCCTGGAACAGTTGCTTGGCATTTTCCGGGTCGCCGCCCTTCTTGAACCATCCCATATTTTCGTCATTGGAATATCTACACTCTAAGGCCGCAGGAGATTGAAATAGGCACAGACCACCGGAGTTGCCTACCGACAAGTCCCCTTTTTTCCTACCCGCCCCAGGTCTTGGCGAGAACGCGCACCCAATTGCCGTGGCAGATCGTGTTAAGCGTCGGCTCGTCGAAACCGCGAAGACGCATGGCTTCGACCAGATTCTGCAATCCCGCGGCGCTGCCGATCCCGGTCGGTACCGTCGCCCCGTCGAAATCCGAGCCCATGGCGACCTTGTCGTCGCCGAGCTTGTCAACGAGATAGGCAATATGGTCGATGAGCATATCGAGCGATCGTCCCACCACGCCCATCGGGCCGGATGAGGCCCCCGACGTAGGACACCCCGACCAAGCCCCCGGTCTCCCGAATGGCGGCAAGCTGCTTTTCGATGAGATTGCGCGACTGCGGGCTGATGGCATGAACGTTCGAATGCGTCGAAACCAGCGGCGCGTCGGAGAGACGCGCCACGTCCCAAACGCCCTTCTCGTTGAGATGCGTCAGGTCGATCAGGATCCTTGCATTCCTTGACAAGGCGGATGCCATGTTCGGTCAGTCCATCGCCGACATCGCCGGTGCTCGGAAAGCGGAACGGTACGCCGTTGCCGAAGATGTTCGGACGGCTCCAAATGGTCCGAGTGATCGCAGCCCCGCCTGGTGCAACACCTCCACAGGTGGAAGTCCGGATCGATGGCTTCGGCCCCCTCCGATTCATGCTCGCCTGGATGCCGCGGCGATGCAGAAGTTCGGAGTGGGCCCCGCACGCATAATGGGCGGATTCAAGCAGTCGTCGCAACACCGATTGTGCTCACTCACGACAGCAACTCGTCAAGCGCCTCTGCCGGCGTTTTCCAGCCCAGGGTTTTTCTTGGTCGGGCATTGAGGGCCGCGGCCACGGCGGCGATCTCGTCGGCGCTGTGGACGCTCAGGTCGGTGCCTTCGGGAAGTACTGACGCAGCAGCCCATTGGTGTTCTCGTTGGTGCCACGCTCGGGCTGTGCAGATCGCAGAAGTAGACTTGGACACCCGCATCGATCTTGAGCCGATAATGCTGAGCCATTTCGGCTCCCTGATCCCAAGTCAGCGAACGACGCAGCTCTTCGGGCAAGGTGATGATGGTGCGCGTAATCGCATCGCGCACCGCTTCAGCTCCGTGTCCCGTGAGAGCAGGCCCATTCTTCATCCGCTGGGCTTCGCCATGCGCAGCAGCATCGTGAAGCGTGTCGTACGCTCAACCAGCGTGCCGATCGCCGAGCTGCCAAGACCAAGGATGAGGTCTCCCTCCCAGTGATCCGGCACTGACCTTGCCCCCAGTTTCTATCCAGTTTTGAGTTCGTTTCCGGCGTGGGTTGTGCCCTGTTGGGCGGGTGAAGCGACGGGCGCTGG
>NZ_JAMYTP010000049.1:0-14716 GCF_040322515.1 Mesorhizobium sp. M0136 | reverse complement strand
AATTTTGAGCGGCAGCGGCGTTCTGCCAAGCAAACACAGTGCAAACCGCTAGAACCAAGCCGGATGTGCCGTAAGCTCTGGTTCGCCTCAAAGTCATTGTTGCTGGACCTCTGCTACTCGCCGACACTCACCCTTACCACATCTGCTGACACTCGAGCCACGGTGACCACCGCGGTCACAGTTGGCGCATTTCTCATATTCAAGCTTTGATGTTGATCAACAGATCAACCCGCGCGTAGGGCGCGATTTGCGAGCGCCTCCCCATATCGGCGGTCCAGCAGAGATTCATTTGTCACAGGCCAGGCGCTTCATTCCGCAGGTATGCTTGACTAAGCCGAGGAGAGCGGTCGTTCAGGATGGCGCGGTCGCGTGCCAAGATTGGCCTCCGCTCTGGACGTTTGTCTCGCTAATGAGGAGCCTGCTCGGGTGCTGATCGCCACCGCCGGCGTCCGCTGCCGACAAGCGTGAATCCGCTTGGTTCCGCACCGATCGGTACTTCCCGACGGCGAGGTTGACCCGGCACGGGGTGCTCGTCGCGTATCCTGATTCCGCTGTCGCATGAACCCCACGAGATCGTGTCCCCGGGAGTGGTGTAGCTGACGGCTTGGTCGCCGCGCTCTCCGGCATGGGGCCGGGATGATCAGCGTGCCACGGCTGGCAGGCTGATGAGAGGATCATCGCTCATTTGGCTGATGGTTTCCCAGCGTCATGTATCTGGCGCGCTGGACGGCCCATTCATCATTCTGTTCAAGCAGCAACGCGCCGACGAGGCGGACGATGGCATCGTCATTGGGGAAGATGCCGACGACCTCGGTCCTGCGCTTGATCTCGCCGTTGAGGCGCTCGATCGGGTTGGTGCTATACAGCTTGGCGCGGTGCTCCCTGGGGAAGGTCATGTAGGCCAGCACGTCGGGCTCGGCGTCGTCCATGATGGCGGCGAGCTTGGGCACCTTCGGCCGGATCTGGTCGGCGACGGCACGCCATTGGGTGCTGGCGGCTTCTGGCGTCTCCTGGGCAAACGCGGTGGCGATGAAGGCGGAGACGACATGGCGGCCGCTCTTGCCGGCATGCGCCAGCACGTTCCTCATGAAGTGGACCCGGCAGCGCTGCCATGTCGCGCACAGCACCTTGGTGACGGCCGCCTTGATGCCTTCATGGGCATCGGAGACGACGAGCTTGACGCCCCTGAGGCCGCGGCGGGTCAGCTTGCGCAAAAACTCCGTCCAGATCGGCTCGGCCTCAGACGTGCCGACCTCCATGCCCAGCACCTCGCGCCGGCCGTCCGCGTTGACGCCGACAGCGATGATGACGGCGACCGAGACGATGCGTCCGCCGCGGCGCACCTTGAGGTAGGTGGCGTCGATCCACAGGTATGGCCAGTCGCCCTCGATGGGTCTTTCAAGGAATGCTTTGACCTTGCCGTCGATCTCTTCGCACAGCCGGCTGACCTGGCTCTTGGAGATGCCGCTCATGCCCATGGCCTTGACCAGGTCGTCGACCGAGCGGGTCGAGATACCCTGGACGTAGGCCTCCTGGATGACGGCCGTCAGCGCCTTCTCCGCCATGCGCCGCGGTTCGAGGAAGCCCGGAAAGTAGGAGCCCTTCCTGAGCTTGGGGATGCGCAGCTCGACGGTGCCGGCCCGCGTCTCCCAATCGCGATCGCGATAGCCGTTGCGCTGAGCCGTCCGCAGCGGGTTCTTCTCGCCATAGGCGGCGCCGGTGGCGGCGCCCACCTCCAGCTCCATCGGCCGCTCGGCGGCAAAGCCGATCATCTCGCGCAAGATATCGGCGTCGGGGGTCTTCTCCACGAGCGTGCGCAGGTTCATCATGTCGTCGGTCATCGGTGGTTCCTTCGAATCAGGTTGGTGTCAGCAACCCGACCTTACCGGGGAACATCGATGACCGCGGCAAAGCCGCTCGCTCGCTTGTATGGGCTAAACTTTGTCAAGGTGATCTTTCAGTCGTTCCGCCTCCTTGTTCAGCCGGTGGCGCCCATTTATTCCTCTTCGGCCCCGCGGTTCATTGGGCGCGGCGCGCAGTGACGGTCAAGGGTGGGCCTCTGGCCATCGCGAAGCGACTTGCCCTTGATGGTCACGAGCACGGCGGCAGCGTCACATTGAGCCGGTAGTTGCTGTTCGTAGAGGTCTACAATCTGCAAACCGAGGGGAGCTCGCCATCAGGCGCTGTAAACGCGCCGCAAGCTTGTATGCGGTTGATCCTCGCGGATCGAAAACCATGATGCAGCCATACGCATCGGCGGCGAAGCTCCGGGCGGTGGGCCCATTCTACAGCGCGGCGTCGTAAGCCATGTGAGCGACCGGGATCACCACCACCTCGGATCGTTATCGGCAGACACTATTGCAGCTGCCAAACTTCAATGCTCGTCCTATCGAACGCTCCTCCATGCTTTATACCGGACGCAGGGCTACTCCCGTCGGGATCTCGCCGGTCGTGACAAGTCGCCAGAATGCAATCAGTAGCTTGCGTGCCAAAGCCACGATCATCGTCTTGCGCGTACCGCCACGGCCATCGGCCGTTCTCGCGCAAAACCAGTGCCCCAGCGCGCTGTCCTTTTGGAATTGGAGGAACCGCCAAGCCAATAGGATCATGCCGTAGCGGACGCGAGCGTTGCCGGCCCGCGCAAGACCTTTCTCGCGCCTGCGTTGGCCGCTCTCATCCGGCGCCCCGGTAAGTCCGGCATAGCGAGCGATGGCTCTCCGATCACGCAGGCTGCGTGAGAGAATCTCATTCACCAGCATGTCCGCAGTCTCGATACCGACACCGATGATCCGCGAAAGAAGGCGAACCATTGCGAGCGGACCCTTCTCCGTGTCTGGAACCACCGAGAGCTGCCGCAACCGCTCCTGTTCGATCTCGTGGATTTGTTCACGCAACAGGTGAAGCCGTCCGAGATTACGGCGCAACTCTGCTCGGCTTCGTTCCGGTAGGGGCATACCTTCCGCCGTATGCAGAGCCTCCAGTTTCTCGGCAGCTTTGCGCAGATTGGGTTTGAAGGCGCGAATGCCGAAGCGAGCGAGGATTGCCTTGATGCGATTGACGATCCGTGTACGTTCGCGGACGAGATTGTCTCGTTCACGGTTCGGACGGCGGGCCTCCTCCTCATTGATGGTTGGGATAGCTGCCATGCTGCAGTGGCGCTTCTCGCCCCGCAGCCAGCCAAGAAAGGCGCGCATCAGCAGTTCGGTATCGAGGCGATCGGTCTTGGCACGCCGATGTTCACGGGAAACCGCGACGCTCGATGGATGTATGACATAAGCTTCGACAGCGCGCGCCTGGAGCCAGCGCGCCAACCAAAAGCCGTCGCGTCCAGCCTCATAGGCGACAACAATGCGTCGGACTTCACGCCCGGCTTGGATGGCTTCGCTGCGCCAGCGGCGCAACAGCCTGAACACCGAATCCGGGTCGGCATCGAGCTTATTGAGAGGGTTACGTTCAAAGCCAGGGACCGTAGCAGCAATGAGCCACTTTGTCTGGCTCATCTCAATCACTGCGACCAACGTGCTGTTCTGATCAAGGGCGGTAAGGGATTTGCTTGCATCAAAGGATGGTGACATGGGACGCTACCTTGGGTAGCTGCTCAACAGCGCCGAGGGTGCCACACGCTCGCCGCCGCCCATAGCATCTACGGCGCTGTTGAGGGCGCGCTCGCGAGCGGCTTCGCTACCGGCGAGCTACACCACGTCTGGGGACGCGACCCCCCACGACTTCGCTTAGCGAGGCCGAAGTTGATCTCTGCCATCTACCAGGTCGAACCATCAACCACCGCATATTTGTGTCGTAAGCTGACGTGCCGCGAATACCCCGTTTTCGGTAGGCGGGCTTTATGGCGGGCGCCCAACCTATTCTTGTATTTTTATTGATGTAAACAATGACTTATGGCGGTGAGGGAGGATTCGAACTCCGCGCTTGGAAGAGCGTCCTTCTCGTCTTCACCGTGCAGGCCGGTTACTCTGGGCGGCAGAGTGCCCTTCCGCGCTTCGTTTCCGATATCAGCGCCGGCAACTGACCAAGGCATAGCGGGCTCGTAACGATAAGGACGGTTCTCGCTATTTGAGGACCGCAACGGGTTGGCGAGTCTAGTCTGAGCGATCAAGCCCGCGCTCTGGACGAGGCCCATCCTCACAGAATGTTCGCCCACCGGGCCAAACGTGACGCAACGGAACGGATGGTTCACCCGTAAGGTCTTGGGGAGATTGCGAAAGGAGACCAGCATATGACCTGCGAACGAGACGTCGGCACGTTCGAAGAGCCCGTGACGGTTTTGCTGTCCTCGGGCAAAGTCAGTGTTTCGAGCACCCGCGAAGCCGCCGAAATGCTGCTTTACCGCTGGCCCATTGGAGAAACCGGGCGCCGCATCCAGGCTCGCATGGCGTGCATGAAAGTGCTCGGCGGCGGCAGCGCACCGGAGATAGCGCGCGTGGCATTTCTCAACGCCGCCAAGGAAGCGAAAATCCTGACTGCTTGACATCTCGTCAACGCGTGCCCCACCACTGTCCATCGTGCATCACTCTTGCAGCGGCCATTACATTTGTGCAAACATCGTGCGTCGATCACGCGGAGACGCCGAATGCTTGCGCGAGAAGGCTGGAGCCGCGGATCTGCACTCTACGTCGACCCGCGAGTTGACGCGCTCTGTGGCGAATTCCACGTAGAGATCGTCCCCAAGGGCCGCTATCGGAAAGAAGGCCAGACGCGCGCCGTCGGCTCCATCCGCCGGCTGCTCGACAATCATGGCGCTGAGCATGCACGGTTGGTCCTGTGTGTCCTGGCTGAGGGCCGCGGCGAACCACGCGCTCACCGAGAAAGCAGCCTGACGGCCGTCTCTGACTTGCTGCTGGCCGGTCCGGACCTAGTGGAGCAGGGCATGGCCGCCGTGCTCGAGGTTTTCGACGCGATCCCGCTCGGCGCATACATGGCGATCGTCAATGAGCTGCGCGGCCGCGTTCATCAGGGGCATGCGCTAGCTGGGATCCTTACCGGCGCCTCCGGGAGAGCTCGCTAACGCAAAGGAGACTATTCGGTCCCGGATGGCCAAGGCGGACGCCAGCGAGGCTGAAAAGGGCCTCATGGCGAGTTCGGACCATGGCTGCGCGATCAGCCTATCACGTACGATTTGGCTTTGCAGGCGATGCGGCTGGCCCGCGGCTGCTGACTAGAAGCGATCGGCCGAACCAAAGAAGAGGCGCTCCCTTGTTTCGCGCCGTATCCCCATCTAGCCTGCACTATTGTCAGTTGAGGTGACGGGTATGAAACAGAATCAGATTGGCATTCATCGATCATTCGCAAGCAACGCATTGGCCATCGGGCTTTTGATATCGAGCATATCTCTGGCAGGGTGCACTACAGTCTCAAATAGCGGTGCGGATGGTCGACGCCGCCGTCCGGCACCTATACGGATATTGTCGTTGTGACGGTCACCTTTTGAGATAGGCGCATGGAGCCGGCGCTTGCTGGGAATTGCCCAGGCCCGGCACGATGCTCCGCCCGACCCCCTACTCGTGCCGGGCACACTCCTCCGGCTCGTTAGTCACTGCTCTCAAGCGGCTCCCCTATCTCGAAGACGCTCCCGCGTGCTGAGCAGGCGGTTGATCAATTGACAAGCAGCGTCTATTTCGCGCCAAAAGGGGCGAGGGATGTCCTAGATTAGACTGGACCAGGCGCATAAGCGTCGGAGGCGTAGCCGTCGAAAACGAACTCGTGTTTGAGGTTCCGGTCCGCGGAACAGCAGTTATCCAGAAATGGAACTGACTTTGAGCTGTTTCGCTTGCCCGGTTGACAATCGAGGGGTCCCGTTCGGCGATCACCAAGCCTTTAAACTGCACGAGCTGTAAGCCCGTCCGTAAAGCACCCTTACCTTTAGTCGTAATACACGACACGGTCCCGTCCTTCCGACTTGGCGCGGAAGAGCGCCAGATCGGCCGCCTTGATGAGGTCATTTGGCGTGTGGTTCTCATCAGGCACCATGGTTGCAACACCGACGCTGATTGTCACCCGCTCAGAACCGTGTGGAATGCTCAAGGCTCGCACGCTCTGCACGAGCCGCTCGGCCATAGCGCCCGACTGCGCCTGCAAAATATCGACCACCACCACGACAAACTCTTCGCCGCCGTAGCGCGCCGCGAGATCGGTCGAGCGGTTGCAACTGCTTTGGATTACACTGGCGACGTGCTTCAGCACCTCGTCGCCTGCCATGTGGCCATAGGTGTCGTTGTAGCGCTTGAAGTGATCGGCATCGATCATAAACAACGACAGCGGGCTCTTCGTGCGGACCGCGCGCTTCCATTCCGCCGCGAGATATTCATCGAAGTAGCGCCGGTTTCCCAGACCTGTGAGACCGTCAATCCGTGTGAGACGTTCCAGCTCGAGATTCGCGCGCATTAATTGCCGCTGGCTTTCTCGCAGGGCCCTGTATGCCTCCTCTCGCTGAACGTGGTCAAGATAGGCCCGGGAGTGATAACGGACACGAGCGACCAACTCGATACGGTCCGGCAGTTTGACCAAATAGTCGTTCGCTCCGGCCTCGAATGCCTCGCCCTTGATGGCCGGATCTTCTTTACTTGACAGCACGATGACGGGGACAGAATGCGTCGAGGAATTCTTTCGGTATTGCCGTACCAGGTCCAGCCCATCAACGCCCGGCATGACAAGATCCTGCAGGATGACCGTTGGCTTCACTTCGTCGGCAACTGTAGTCGCTTTGAGCGGATCGGTGCAGAAGTGGAAATCTATGTCCGGCTGGTTTGCGAGCGCGCGCCGGACCGCTTCACAGATCATTATCTGGTCGTCCACCAGCAGAACCATTGACGAGTAATTGTCTGCCAGGGGTGAGACGAGATTGGATTTGCCCGTCATAGAATAACCTTTCAGCAAGATCGGCCGCACGCCTCGATTAGGCGCGGGGCGATTGAGTCAAGTGGTAGGATCTCGACAGCGGCACCGATGGCAGCGGCGGCCTTGGGCATCCCATAGACCGCACTCGACGCGCTGTCTTGAGCGATTGTCAAATGCCCTTTGTCGCGTAGCAGCTTGAGCCCTTGGGCACCATCTCTACCCATGCCCGTGAGCAAGACACCGATCACGACACCCGGCCACCACTGCGCGGCGCTCTCAAGGAATACATCTACGGAGGGACGGTAGACGTTGTCGTGCGGCTTCGGGGTATAGCCGAGCTTGTGGGCTGACTTGAAGACGAGATGATCAGCCGTGGCTGCAATTAGAACGGTGCCGGCCTCGGGCTCATCTCCTTCGCGTGCAGGACGGATTGGAAGCGCCGCATGCTGGCCGAGCCAGTTTGCAAAACCGGGTACGAACTGCGAATCGAGATGCTGTACGAGAACTATTGCGGCCGTGAAATTGCTCGGAAATGCGCCGAGGATCGCGGCAACAGCTGCCGGCCCGCCCGCAGACGCGCCGATGGCAATAAGGTGCTGTGCCGATGACACAGACGGGGGCAATGTCCGTGTGCCCCAATTTGAAGACGGCGCGTCACGTACGAGTTTGCTGATCGTCGTTATCTTCTTGATAATAAGCTGTGCGGACCGTCCGGACCCCGGGCCGTCAGAGCCGATCGAGGGGATGTCGACCGCGTCAAGCGCGCCATACCCCATTGCTTCATAGACACCAGGAATGTTGGCCTCAATGCTCGCCGTGACCAGCAGAATCAGGCATGGCGTCTTCGTCATGATCCTGCGCGTAGCCTCGACGCCATCCATTTCCGGCATCACCAGGTCCATGAGGATCAGGTCCGGGAGGTCTCGTTGGCAGGCCTCTACCGCCTCACGCCCGTTAACGGCGATCCAGGCCACCTGATGTTCCGGGGTTGATACAACCAATCGCCGCAGAAGCTCGACCGCAAGAGGCATATCGTTGACGATAGCGATCCTCATTGATGGATCCGCACGCTGCGCCTCATTCTGTCGCCTGGCCGATCAGGTCGACGACTGCATGGAGCAGTGTCTCGTCGTGGAAACTCCCTTTAGTCAGGTAGTAGTCCGCGCCGGCGTCAAGACCTCGCCTGCGATCGTCTTCGCGATCTTTGTACGACACGATCATGATCGGGGTGTTCCCGAGCCGGCTGTCCTTCTTCATCAAGGCCACCAGTTCGATGCCGTCCATGCGCGGCATATCAACATCGGTGATAACAAGATCGAATGATTCAGACCGTAGGGCGTTCCATCCATCCATACCATCAATCGCCACCTCGACCTCATAGCCGTGATTGTCCAGCAGCTTGCGTTCGAGCTCACGTATCGTCAAAGAATCGTCGACCACCAGAACGCGCTTGCGCCTCCTCTGATCGGGGCTGGTAGTACCACGCCGCAAGGTGCGTAATCCGCCGGACGACGCGAGCTTGTCTACTGATCGGATCAGATCGTCGACATCAACGATAAGCACGGGCGAACCATCTTCCATCAACGCCGCCGCGCTGATGTCCTTGACCTTGGCAAAGCGAGGATCTAGCGGCCGGACCACCAACTCGCGCTCGCCCAGGAAGCGATCGACAATCAACCCGTGGGTTTCACCGTGATCACCATTAATCAGAACGACTGAAAGTTCATCGGCGTCTGCTTGCGGCTCAGCGCGGTCAAGAACCTGGTGCGCGGTGACTAGTCCGATCTGTCGATCCTCGAAGCGGAAATGCGGCCGGCCTTCGAGCAGTTCGATGCGCGTGCGCGGCAACTTTATCGTGCTGGCGATGCCTGCGAGCGGGAAGGCGTATGGCTCCCCGTCAATGTCGACGAGCAGCGTGCGGAGCACCGACAAGGTCAACGGCAGCTGTAGTTGAAATCGGGTTCCGAAGCCGAACTCTGAGGAGACGGTTGCGAGGCCTCGGACCTGCTTGGCCATCGCCTGTACGGCATCGAGCCCCACGCCGCGTCCGGAGATGTTGCTAACCGTCGCTTTCATCGAAAAGGCTGGCAGAAACAGAAATTCGAGCAATTCCGCTTCGGCAAGTCTGCCGACGGTCTCCTCTGTCGTCAGGCCGCGCGCCACGATCGTCTCGCGCAGCTTGTTCAGATCGATTCCCCTTCCGTCGTCCGCGACGATTATCTGCAGCAGGCCCGCATTGTGCCGTGCTTCGAGCCTGATGACACCTTCTTCAGATTTGCCGGCTGCTATACGTTCGTCGGTCGTTTCGAGCCCATGGTCGACAGCATTGCGGAGGAGATGGCCGAGTGGTGCCTCGAGTTGGTCCAGGATGTCGCGATCGATGCCAGTTGAGCCCCCGACGATGTCTAACCGCACGTTCTTCCCCAAGGTTCGGCCAAGGTCGCGCACCGTCCTTGAGTAGTGCCGGACGCCATCCTCGAAGGGGCGCATGCGACTCGCCAGCGTTTCGTCATAGAGTCGATTCGCAAGGTCGGTGGCTCTGCGGTCAATCGAGTCCAATTCGTTAAGGCGCTCTGCGAGGAACGTCTGGCTCAGCCGAAGTTTTTGCAGCGCCTCTGCCAGTGCTTGCACCGCCCGATCGTTCTTAGGAATCTCGGCCAGTGCGTCGCCTAGCACGTCGAAGGCAATGGCCAGATCCGACTGAATCCGTTTCAGTCGAAGTAGACCGCCCGTAAACGGCCTGAGGCGACGAGCCTCCATCAGGGACTCACCGGCAAGCCCTAGTAAGCGGTTTAGACTATCGGCCGTCACCCGCACCATACGGTCGGAACCGACGCCGCCATAAGGTTGAAGAAGTGGTTCCGATCGAGCGAGGACGCCCGTTTCCTTCGCCGAAGAGGCCCACGGCGCCTCCTGCGGGGCAGCATTTGAGCCGGCGAGCTCCGTCTCTGATACTGTAAGCACCTTGGCTGTCGATGGGGAGGATGCCTGCTCAAGCGCCAGCAGAAAACCGGCTATTTCCAGTTTGGCGCTCTCATCGGCCGAGGCAGGCTCACTGGCTATGGATCCGAGGAGATCGACGCCTTTCAAAAGTGTATCGATGTGCTCGCGACTCAGGCTGAGACGCCCCCGCTGTGCGGCGACCAGGCACTCTTCCATCGCGTGCGCAACTTCCACCGCCGGCGTCAGATCGACGATCCGGGCCGCCCCCTTCAGCGAATGGGCAGCCCGCATGCAAGCGTCGAGACTCTGGGCGGACACGGGATCGCGTTCGAGCGCTAGCAGACCGGACGTCAGGGCCTGCGACTGCGTCGCCAGTTCGGCCCGAAAGAGGTCGAGCATCGAAAATTGGCTGTAGTCCGCGCCGCTCATGCGATAGCTCGATCGAGCATGGCCAGCAGCAGCGCCTCATCCAGACAACCGACCGCGCCCCTTCGCCACGAGACCATGGCTGCCGTCATGGTCGAGGACGCCTTGCCAACGGTAGCAGGCACGGCAAGCTGGTCGCTCTGTTTGAATCGATAAATGCCGTGCATTTCGTCCACAGCAAAAGCAACGCGCTTGTCGCTGTTGCCGACGACGATAAGACGCGGAAATGCCTTGGTCCGCGTGTCCTGTACCCGCGTTTTGCGGTCGTCTACTCCGAGCAGTTTGGCCAACGAAACGCAAACCAGCAATTCGCCTCGAACATTGACAATGCCGAGAACCGCACTGTTCCTGCGGTGTGGCAGCGAATGAATGCTACGCAGCTCGGCCACTTCTTGGAAGCAGCCAACCGGAAGCGCCAGCCATTCCTCGCCGAGACGAAAGACAACGACCGTCTGAAATGCACTGCCCTCGGCATTCCCGACTGCTTCATCGGTCCTTGCCTGGGCAAAATGTCGGGCCCACTCGTCCCGATAGCCGGGCGGCAGCGGACGGTTCAGGAGGTTCCGTGCGATTTCCTTATAGGTCGGGCACTTCCGGCAGTGGAGATGCTGCTCCAGTTCAGGGCACGATCTGTCACCACGAACGCCTATTTGCCGCCAGCAGTCGCCGATGGCGATGTCCGGCACCGATGATGCGCTACCGGGCTCAGCTGACATCAAGTGCCGCTCCTTTTCCCAATCCGACCGAGCCGCCCGGTGAGTGCCTCGGCACCGGCGATGTCACCCTGCTTGCGAAGCAGCAGCGCAAGATGCGCGAGGGCTTCTTGATGGCGGGGTTCGAGATAGAGGGCCTTGCGATAGTTCTGGATCGCCTCGGAACGCGCATCTTCTGCATCCTGAGCTAGCCCGAGCAGATAGAAGATTTCCGGCGAGGGACCGTATTCCCCGAGATGCGTCAGCGCGAGTTCCTTTGCTTCCGCAACTCGTCCGGCATTGGCGGTGCGTTCTACAGAAGCGAGGCTTTGGGCCGCCCGCTCGGACGGGTGGACGGAGCGCTCCACTTTCGCTGCATTACTGGAGGCCGGCCGGATCGGGCTCAGCACTTTGCTGACGTCAGAGATAGGAGCAGGGGTGGCCGGACCGAAGCGCGACTTGGAGGGGGCAACCGTCTGGGGCGCCTTAGCCGGCTCCACGTTCGTGAACGCAAATGCCATGGGTAATCGCGCTGAAGCAAAGCCGTGCAGAATCGGAAGGCCTGATTCCGCTGGACCGACGAGCAGCAGGCCATCTGGCGCGAGGAGGGTCTTCAGACAAACCAGCGCGCGGTCTTGCAGGTTTCGGTTGAAATAGATCAGCAGGTTGCGGCAAAAAATAATGTCGTACGGTGCCGGCCCATACGAGGCCGCAGGATCAAACAGGTTGCCAAGCCTGAATCGGACTTGCTTCAAGACCCGCACCTCAGGCCGTAGTCCGCCTTCGGCCGCTTCGAGATAGCGCCCTCTGAATTCGAGAAAATCGCCGCGAAATGAGTTGCGCCCGTAGACGGCGCGCTCGGCGGCCGCGAGGTTGCCCGTGCTCACGTCGACAGCGTCAATCTTGAAATCTTGGGCGCCGAAACCAGCATCGAACATGGCCATCGCCATCGAATAGGGCTCTTCGCCTGTCGAACACGGGAGACTTAAGAGCATTATGGGTTGACCCGGCCGCATGCGCGCCCGTGCATGACGCGTCATTGCAGTGAAAGCTTCACGATCTCGGAAGAACCATGTCTCCGGTACGACAACCGCGTTGATCAGTTCCTGGAGCTCGGATGGGTAGCCAGCCAGCAATTGCCAATAGTCTTGAAGCTCACTGATCCGGCAGGCTGACATCCGCTCCCGGAGCGCGTGACGGATCACCGACAGACCGACAGTGCCGCTGTCCAGTCCAATCTTTTCCCTCAGTAGCTGTTCGACCGCACCAAACATCATGAACTCATCGCGACCTGACGGAACAACGTTTCGCGAATGTCGTCCGATAGCAGCGCTTCGGCCCTGACCCACTGGACAAGTCCTCTATCGTCGGACGCCACGGGGCCCAAGTAGGGCGGAGTTCCCGCCTCCATCCCGGACGGCGCGAAGTCAGAAGGATCCCGCTTGAGCATATCGGTCGCTCGTTCAGCAACAAGCGCAAGCAGGTGGTTCTCACCATCCTTGGTTGGATAGCGTATCAGAACGATTCGTGTGCTCAGCACCAGCGCCGAGGGGCGGCCAAGCGCAAGCAGGCTGAGATCGATCATGGGAACGGGTAAGCCCCGGCAGTTGATTAGGCCTACTACGCCGTTCGGCGCGCCCGGCAGCCTTCTCACGCCGATGTAAGGCAGGACCTCTTCAACCTGCTCCATGTCCAGCACATACCGGTCGCTACCTATACAGAACCCGAGGAATAGCATTGTCGTCCTAGCTCGCAGGCACCTCTCGCAGCGCCCGCAGTTTGAAACGGGAAATGCTGCTGCGTAACCCGCCCGAAACCTGATTGAGTTCGGCCCATCGCGCTTTTCTGCGGCCCGCCGTTTCGCCCGACATCATGGAACGATATCGCCCCCCATGTATTAGAAACCCATGGACACTATGGAACCCCACGGCCACGGGATGGCGGCCGATCTTTTGGCATCGGAAGTTGCCAATGCCAGGCAGCGCATCCACCGGACCGAGCTCGCGCTTCAACGCACTGACGAAATGCTGGCCGAAAATCTCGCGCTGTGCCGCAGGATACGAACTGCGGTCGAGGCCGCAGACCGCTTGGTGAAGATCGATTCCCCCAGCTTTGAAGGACGTCGCGTGGATTGAACTGGGCCGGCGGTTCATTCGTCGCGACCTTCAGGCCACCCGGCGCCACCACTCGCGCTCATGCACGGCGGCAACCAGGTCGACAGACGGCGAGCGCGGCTCATCGTGCGTGCCTGGTGCTCGGCGAGGAACCTGTCATCGGGCATGCGCTCCACTGCCTGGGCGACATGCGCGAGCGACTGGTCGATCCAAGCGACGGCGGAACGAAATGCCATCGCGCGCGCGGCGTTAGCGCCAACAGAAGGAAGACGCGGGGCCTGAGGCCCCACACCCCCACTCCGTTCCGCTTCGCGGACGAATATGCTCGCTCCCTCGCATGCGGCACTATCCGGTGTTGAGCCATATTGCTTTTGAGAGCGAAGGATGCGGCTGATCGCCGCATAGCGGCTGATCTCGGCGTCGATCTGGCTTGGGGTAAAGCCTCGGCGTTCGAGCTTCTTCCGCAACATGCAGCGACCAGTAGCGCTGTCCGGCTTGGTAGGTGCGAGCGTTCAGCGCGGTTGGTAATGCTGCGAAGACGTAACCTTGCACCTCGACTAAGGCGATCGGTCCCTTGGGAACAGTGCCGTCGGTATGGAAAGATCGCATCGGCACTGTCCTTCCAGCCCTGATTGAAGAGGCCCGTATCCGCTGCCCTGCTGTAGGTAACGAACCCCTCCCCATTGCGGGCTCCGACTTCTTCCATCCAAGCCGTGGCAGCACCCAGTGATTCCCAAATGCGATCGACAAAGTCCTCATCTCCGGTCCTGTCGGCCGAACGGCAACTCGCGAAGCACGGCCATCTCGCCCTTGCGCGTTTCGTGCATGATCTTGCCTGGGTCTGCGTCTCCGAAGACGGAAGTCTCGGTCGATTGGTAGCGGGCGAGAAACGCCAGCACGCCACGGGCAAGCTCGGGATTGAGCCAGAGCATCTGCAAGGCGGAAATGACTCCGTCGCGCCCGAAGGCGGTTGAGAACCATGGAATGCCGGCATACGGGTATGGTCCCGTCTCGAGGTCGGTTGTCAGGAGCGCGATGTCTGCACGTGTGCGGGCCAGCCAGTCATTGAACACGCGTCCGGAACTGAAAACGGTGGCGCCTTGCCGGCGCTTTGAGCGAATCGCACATCGCGCTCGCGCAGCGGCGGGACGAAACCGGTCACTGGACGGAATCTCTTCGCCGTGACCGACCATCCAGATGGAGGATCCTGCGGTCACGGCCCGGCACGACAATGCGGAACTCGGCGTAACTGGAATGCACCTGATCCGGCTCTGCAATGACCGACCGGCGCGCCACATTATCAAGCCCTTGGTACCGAAATGTGACGCTTGCCTCACCAATCAGCGCGTCATGGGCACGACCGCGATGGCTACGCGTGGTGCCGCGCACCGCGAACATGTCTCGGAAATCGGCATCGAAGTCGACACGGACCGGCAACGCAATCTCGCGCGCGAAGTAGTTGGTGAAGGTAATGCGCTCGAGCAACGGGGGTCTTCGCGCGAGCCAGTTATCCGATCTCCCGCTCAGAAAATTCAGCCAAATATTCCGACCTCCTGATGGAACCCATTCGTTGCGGGCGAGTTGCGGCTCATTGGGACGGACTTCCCGAACATGACAACGAGCAACAAAGCAGACCATCAGTCTGTCTCCGAAGCGTTTCGGAAACTGATCCGTTCCGAAGGCTATCGT
>NZ_JAMYTP010000048.1:0-17579 GCF_040322515.1 Mesorhizobium sp. M0136 | reverse complement strand
TACTCCGCGTCGCATCCACGACGACAACCAAGAATCGCTGTTTTCCGCCATTTGAAAAGGAGGTGCATAATGAATCGGTCTTCGCCTGTGGCCGGATGGCGCGCTCGACGGTGTTGGAGTCGATTTCGATGCGGCCGTCGGTGAGGAAGCGCTCCAGCGCGGCACGCCGGCCGAGCGCATAGCGGATCGCCTCTGCGGGCTTCGATTTTCCCGACAGCTTCGGCAGCTCCTTTTCCCACAGCGCAAAGAGAGCGGCAACGACGGCGGCGGATTTCTCCTGACGCGCAGCTATCCGAAGTACCGGGTCCTGGCCGCGCACGGCCTCCTCGGCGGCCCACAGCGGGGCCATCTGCGCCACCGTCTGCGAGGCAATAACGGAGGAGCCTGCGGCATGCAGTTCGTAGAACTTGCGCCGCACGTGCGACCAGCACGCCGCCAGCGTCACGCCGTCATTACCCCGATCCGATCGGGCCAGCCGGTTATAGGCGGCGTATCCGTCGACCTGCAGGATGCCGCGATAGCCGTCCAGATGGCGGGCGACACATTCGCCGGCACGGCTGTCTTCGAAGCGGTAGGCGACGATGGGCGGTCCGCTGCCACCGAACGGCCGATCATCGCGGAGATAGGTCCAGAGGTAAGCCGTCTTGGCCTTGCCCGATCCTGGGGCCAGCGTTGGGAGCGTGGTCTCATCGGCAAAGACCCGCTCACCCTGCTTGATGCGGGTCAGTGCGTAATCGGCGAGCGGCTCAAGCTCGAAGCCGACCTTGCCCATCCACTGCGCCATCTGTGACCGGTCGATCTCGACCTGATCGCGGGCATAGATTGCTTCCTGCCGGTAGAGCGGCAGGCCATCGGCGTATTTGGACACGGCGATCTGCGCCAGCAGCGCTTCGGTCGGAATGCCGCTTTGGATGATGCGGGCGGGAGCGGCTGCCTGGATAACGCCGTCCCAGCCCTTGTAGGCATATTTGGGACGACGCGTGACGATCACCCGGAACTTCGCCGGGGTGACATCGAGCCGTTCGGAGACGTCCTCGCCGATCAGGATCTTATCCAGCGCTTCGCAGCCAGCAGGCGTTTCGGGCTCGATGACCACCTCGACCCGTTCGAGATGGGCCGCAAAGCCTTTGCGAGGACGCGGCGCGCGCTTCGCTTTCGAGCCGCCCGCAGACTTCTCCATCTGCGCTTCGATGGCCGCCACGCCGGTTTCGATCTCCTCGAAGACCAGCGCATACTGTTCCTCGCTCAGCGCGCCGGTCCGCAACCTTTCGGAGCGGCTGCCGAAGCGCGCCCTCTCCAGCATCTTCACGACCGCCGTCAGGCGTGCGATCCGCTCATCAGCGCTCTTGTTGACCAGCTCGAGATGGAGGTTGCGCTCCTCCAGAAGGGCGGCCTTTTGGGCCATGGCAATAACCATCGCCTTGAGCGCGTCAACGTCGTCCGGGAGCGCGAGTTCGGGTGCCGACATGGCCAAAATCAGAGCATATTCGCGGGCAATTTTCCCGCTTTTTCAGCTCCCTGATTGTAAGCGCCAAGCCGACCCCATCTGGCGCGGTTTGAGGTGATGAGCGAGAGATAGTGACACTGAAGAAGCCGAGGAGCTTACAGTGTCAATTTCTATGTCTGCGCCTATGCCTGATGATAGAAGTTTCCATGTCCTTCATGCCGCAGGGTTTTACCCAACCGATTGCGGCCGCCTGACGGTCTCCGTCCGAACCCGTTTCCAGTCCATTCCGTCAACCAGGGCCATGAGCTGAGCATGATTGAGCTGGACCCGGTGGTGGCCGATCCGCGGCCAGCAGAACTTCGCTTCGTCCAGTCGCTTGGCATAAACACACACGCCGCTGCCGTCCCACCAGACGATCTTGATCCTGTCCGCTCTTTTGGCGCGGAAGACATAAAGCGCGCCGTTGAACGGATCCGAACCGTCATCGCGCACCACTGCCAGAAGGCCGTCGGGACCTTTTCTAAAATCGACGGGATGACTGGCGACCAACACCTTCACGCCGGCCGGGATCATGCCTGGCGAACCGCCCGGATGATCCGCACCAGCTGCTCCTCATTGATATCGGCACCGGCGCGAATGACCACGCCACCCAGCTCGATCTCCACCGACGCAGACGCCGCTTGGGTGACCTCGACAAAGCCAAGCCGATCCGCATCTCGCTGCGGCGTGACCGCACCGCTCTTGATCGCCTTGCTCCGCCAGCCGAACAGCTGGGCTGGCGCCATCCCCGCTTGTCTGGCGATGGCCGATACATTCGCGCCCGGCTTCAGTGTCGCCTCGATCAGCCGCGACATCGCTTCCGCCGACCAGCGCCGCCGCGGACGCTGCGGGCTTGCCTCCAGCCGGTTCGGGACCGCCTCAAGGACATGGAAACTTCTATCATCAGGCATAGGCGCAGACATAGAAATTGACACTGTAAGCTCCTCGGCTTCTTCAGTGTCACTATCTCTCGCTCATCACCTCAAACCGCGCCAGATGGGGTCGGCTTGGCGCTTACGTTAGCAGCGCCGGGCAAGCCAATCCGGGCGGCCTGCGGCGACTGGGCGGCGGCGAAGGCGGCCTACCGCTTCTTTGACAACCCGCGTGTGACCGAACACAGCGTTCTCGCTGGCCATTTCGCTGCGAGCGCGGCGCGCGTTGCGGCGAGCGAAGGTCCGATCCTTATCCTGCAGGACACGACCGAATTTATCTATGGCCGCTCGCAGCAGGGCAAAATCGGCTTCACCAAAACCGTCAACGCCGGGCGCTACAAGGCCGGGCAGCCACCTGGCCCATAGCGCATCCTTTGATTCGGAGGACAAGGATGCTCGATCAAAGACTCCCATGACGGGTGGTGGATAGCGACCTTTGTTGTAGCCGATAATCTGCGGCGCCTGCCGCCATCCGCACCGATCTTGGCGCGATCTTCGTTTCTTTGGAACTCAGTAAATCGACCTGGTTGATCACTTCGCTGTCGCCGGGCAGTGGGGAGAAGATGTCGAAACATGCGGTACGCGGCGGCGATATCACAGGACTGCTGGCACGCTTTGCCCAGCTTCAGGACAAGGCCCAGGCGCGCACCGGCCGGCACTTTGCGCTTGTGGTCATTCAGGAGGCGGGTCTCGACGGCTTCTGGATCCATCGAATCCTGGAGGTCGAGGGGATCGAAAGCCATGTCGTCGACGCCGTCTCGATTGCCACGTCGCGCCGGCGGCGTCGTGCCAAGACCGACAAGATCGATGGTGAGTCGTTGGTGCGTGCGCTGCTCGCCTACAAACCCGCGCGTGTGCGCGATGGTTAGGGTACCGAGCGTCAAGGAGGAGGACCATCGGCGCATCGGCCGTGAACGCAAGGTTCTGGTTGGTGAGCGGACCTGCCATGTCAACCGGATCAAGGGCCTGCTGTTTGCTCAGGGCATCACCGGCTACGAGCCGCTGCGACGTGACCGGCGACATCGGCTTGAGGAATTGAGGACCGGCGACGGCCGCGCACCGCCAGAACATCTGAAGGGGCAAATCCGTCGCGAGCTCGACCGACTCGAACTGGTGATAGCCCAGATCAAAGAGGGCAGGCCGAGCGCGACCCTCTGCTGGCAATCGAAGTCGCCGAAACTCCAGCAGCGACATTGCTAGATCTCAAGGGTATCGGCCCCGAGTGTGCCGCCATCCTCTACGCGGAAGGGCTGTTCCGGAACTTCGATAATCGTCGGCAGGTCGCCGCCTATGCCGGGCTCGCGCCGACGCCTTGGCAGAGCGGATCGGTCCAGCACGAGCAAGGCGTCTCGAAGGCCGGCAACCCCGGCTGCGAACGACGATGATCGAGTTGGCCTGGCTGTGGCTGCGCAATCAACCGAGTTCAGCGCTTACCCGCTGGTTCCACGAACGCGTGATGCGCAATCAGGGGCGCCTCAAAAAGACAACCATCGTCGCCCTTGCAAGGAAGCTGCTCGTGACGCTGTGGAATACGTGACCGCAGGCGTCGTCATCGAAGGTGCCGTCATGAAGGCTGTCTGACGAGACCACACCGACACACCCATCCCTCGAGGCCTGATCAGCCTCGGCGGATCCAGGAGGGAACCGAGATCCCAGCTGGCTGGAATGCCGTATCAAAGACGGGTTTCGCCTTCTGGGCCCCTGCCGCCGCAAGCGGGATATTGGTGCAGCCGTCTCAAGCGGCGACCGTATGTGAGTTTGACTAAATTTAGGCTCGATTGACCGAGCCGTGTCACGCAATCGGGCCCAGCTCTGGATTCCGCCGCCAATTGGGAGCAACACGATGCCGCCCTAACACAACACCTCTTGACCTCAGCATCGCCATGTGAGTCCGGGATCAAACACCTAGTACTACAGTTGCGGATCATTTGATTTTCTGATTCACTCGACGGGTTATGGAGGGAACCATGTCTGTCGCTTCGTGGTCAGGGTCGTTGTTGGCTTGGGAGCAGGAGCTCACGGCGCTGAAGGCGCGGGTTGGGCGGGTGCTTCCTCGTCGTGAGTTGCGGGAGACGGGCGCAGATTTCCTTGATGGCCCTTCTTTCCGGCATTGAGCGCAAGACAGGCTGGCTGATGGCCGAGCAGTCCGGAGCGGAACGGCCGTATCGGATGCGGTCGCTGTTGGGGCGCAGCCACTGGGACGCTGATCGGCTCCGAGACGAGGTTCGCGATTATGTGGTGGAGGCGTTGGGCGATGAGGATGGCGTCCTGATCGTCGACGAGACGGGATTTGTGAAGAAAGGCGATCGTTCCGCCGGTGTCGCGCGTCAGTACTCGGGAACGGTGGGGCGGATCGAGAACAGCCAGATCGGCGTGTTCTTGGCTTACGCGAGCCGCTACGGCCAAGCGGTGGTTGATCGTCGCCTTTATCTGCCGGAGAGCTGGGCAAAGGATCGGGCGCGATGTGCCAGGGCGTCGATCCCGGAGACGGTCGAGTTTGCGGCCAAGCCAAAGATGGCGCGCGCCATGTTCGAGGCGGCGCTCGATGCCGGCGTCCCGTGCGCTTACGTTCTGGGCGACGCTGTCTACGGGGCGGACAGCAGCCTTCGCCGGATGCTGGAAGCTCGCGAGCAGCCCTATGTCTTGGCGGTTCGAGGCGCTCACTTCATGCGCCGTGGAGGGGATCGTCTGTTTGAGGAAACCTCGCCCGAGGAAATGGCCGGCGAGTTCGAGCCCGACGACTGGGCCTGTCATGCGGCAGGTGAAGGCGCCAAAGGGCCTCGGCTCTACGAGTGGGCACGCATCCGCCGCCCTTGGACGTCAAAAGGCGGCTTCGAGCATTCGCTTCTCGTCCGCCGCACGCGATCGACATCCGGAGAAAAAGCCTACTACCTGGTCTTCGCCCCGCCCGGTTCCTCCTTGGCCGAATTGGCGGCAGTGGCCGGCCTGCGCTGGGCGATCGAGGAGTGTTTTGAGCGCGCCAAGGATGATCTCGGACTTGATCATTGCGAGGCTCGGTCCTGGCACGGATGGCCGCCCTGGCATTCCTCTCGAAGCTATCGGCTCCTCGCCCGGATCCTCATCTTCCCACCGACACAAAAGCCCTTCATCATCGCCTGGTCGTTATGGCGACGACGACATCAGGCTGCGGCCACCATCTGTCACTACAAACGATATAGGCATCTGCAACTGTAGCACTAATAGAAGAACGCAGAAGTCGTCGAGCGCACACGCGGTACCCCGCAAGGGGGCGTTGTCAGCCCGATCTTGTCGAATCTCTTCATGCACTATGCTTTTGATCTGTGGATGACCCGGACGCGTCCTGACCTTCCATGGTGTCGATATGCGAACGATGGCCTTGTGCATTGCCGGAATGAGCAGTAGGCAGAAGCCCTCAAGGCGGAGCTTGGTGCTCGACTGGCAGCATGCGGGCTTCAAATGCATCCGACAAAGACCAAGATCGTCTATTGCAAAGACCAAAGGCGCAGGGGGGAATACCCGAATGTCGTGTTCGACTTCCTTGGGTATCAGTTCCGGCCGCGACGCGTGGCGAACACACGGCGAGATGAGTTCTTCTGTGGTTACACGCCTGCGGCCAGCCCAACGGCAATGAAGTCGATGCGGGCCACGATCAAAAGCTTGAACATCCCGCGGCAGACGCCGGGGGACGCTGGCTGAAATCGCCCAACAGCTCAATCCACTCCTTCGCGGATGGATAGCCTATTATGGCCGCTACAGCCGTTCGGCCCTGCCACTCTGGCTGATTACGTCAACCGGAAGCTCTGGGCGTGGATCATGCGGAAGTTCAAGCGCTTTCAGTCCCATAAGACGCGTGCCAGCCTCTTCGTGAGAAAGCTGGCGCGGGAAAATCCAGGACTGTTTGTGCACTTGAAGGCGTTCGGAACGAATACGTTTGCCTGATGGGAGCGGTGTGAATCGAGAGGTTGACGCACCGTTCTGCGAGAGGCCGGCAGGTGAAATCCCTCCGGCCTACTCACCCCGGTCTCTCCACAAAGATGGCTCGCCTGCGTGGAAGAGCGCCGCGCGGCGAGCGCTGCCGGGCCGGCGTGCCGCATGGCCATGTGTGGACGCCCCCTCGGGCGCAAGAAGAATCTTTGGTACAGGCTGTTGCGCGTGATCGGGTGCTGCCATGTGTTCGGCCTCTCTTGCGGCTCGTCATGGCCGCGGGCCCGTATGGGAGTTCGAGGATCAGGTCCACATCACTGGAACGCGCTGGAAGCGCTCCCCATGCGCCTGGTTGTCCTGATCTCGCCTCACCGACGTTGCGCCATACCTGTCCTTTGACCTCCTCACGCCGCCAACGGCCTCGCGCCCGTCCCGCTCAAGCGGGCACGACCGGAGCCCGATAGCTTTCTCCCTTCGTTAACAGCGCCCAGACTATTCGGGCGTTCTTGTTCGCCAGCGCCACGATCACCAACATCGGCGGTTTGCGCTCGAGCATCCGGCCGAGCCAGGATCCTTTAGGCACCCCTTTGCGCTTGGCCCACCGCACCACGGCGCTCGCTGCGATAATAAGGAGCCGCCTCAGTGTGCGCTCTCCCATCCGAGATGTTCGGCCCAGTCGTTCCTTGCCGCCCGTAGAGCGCTGAACCCGCGTTAATCCGACCCAGGCAGCGAAGTCACGGCCCGATCGGAACGTCTCCGCTGGCGGCGCGAGCGCCTCTATGGCGGTGGCGATCAGGGGGCCGATCCCAGGCACGCTCATCAGACGCCGAGTCGCGTCGTCGGCTTTGGCGCGGGCAGAGATCTTCGTATCCAGCGCGGCGATTTGGTTCTGCAGATGGCGCAACCCCTCGGCGAGGAGGGCAAGGCAGGAGCGAGCAGCTTCCGGCACACTCGATGTGGGATCCTCGATTTGAGCGATGAGGCGCCCGATATGGAAAGGTCCTTGCGGCGCGATCAGGCCGTATTCGGAAAGATGGCCGCGGATCGCGTTGATGAGTTGAGTGCGCTCGCCGACCAGGATATCACGGGTCCGGAAGATCACGGCGGAGGCCTGCTTGGCTTCGCTCTTCACAGCCACGAAGCGCATGGTCGGGCGCTGCGCCGCCTCGCAGATCGCCTCCGCATCGGACATGTCGTTCTTCTGCCGTTTGACGAACGGCTTCACATAGGCGGGTGCGATCAGCCGCACGGTGTGGCCGAACTTCCCGATCTCCCGACCCCAGTAGTGGGCACCCGGGCATGCCTCCATTGCCACCAAACACGGTGGTTGGGCGGCAAAGAAAGCCAGCACCTGGTCGCGCCGCAGCTTCCTGCGGAAGATGACCGCTCCGGCAGAGCTCGCTCCGTGTGCTTGAAAGACATTCTTGGCCAGATCCAGGCCGATGGTGCTAGTCTAACTTCCGTCATAGGCGCCTCCTTTAAGTGGCCGAGAACACCTCCACTCTGGCACATCGATGCCGTCGGGGGCGTCCACCCCATCACTGGAAGACCACGACCTTCACCGGAGCGCTGCGGCTGACGGGCATGACTGCGCCCTCTACAACGGCGCCATGAACGGCAACGTGTTCCTGGCCTATGTCGAGCAGGTGCTGGTCCCTACATTGTCGGAGAGCGACGTAGTCGTCATGGACAACCTGCCCGCCCACAAGGCGGCCGGCGTTCGGGACCCGATCGAGACCGCCGGCGCAAAGCTCATGTTCCTGCCGCCCTACAGTCCCTACTTCAATCCGATTGAGAACGCCTTCGCCAAACTCAAGGCGCTCTTACGCGCCAAGGCCGAGAGAACCATCACGGCTCTGTGGGACGCCGTCGGCTCGCTCCTTGGTCAGTTCACGCCAGCCGAATGCGCCAACTACTTCCAGGCTGCCGGATATCACCCTCTATCTCCGCGATGATCGGCCGTTCGGCGGCAGCGGACCGCCCATCGACGCCTACCGCGTTGAAGACAGCCGTGCCGGCGAATGTGTCGCCCGCCATCTGGACGGCTATCGCGGCATCCTGCAGGTCGACGCATACGCCGTCTATAACCGGCTGGCCCGATCCGATCGGGGCAATGACGGTGTGATGCTGGCGGCGTGCTGGTCGCACGTGCGGCGCAAGTTCTACGAAGTGCATGCCGCAGGCTCCTCCGTTATTGCCTCGCAGACGGTGGCGCAGATGGCCCTGCTGTGGGCCGAGGAGGCTGTGCGCGGCCAGGACCCGGGGTTCCTTGAGGCCAGCACTGAAGGGCTTGCTGTGCAACCTTGGTGAGCGGCGTACTTCGCTCCTTCCGGCCCTTGCCGATACTGTCGCCGCCGGCGACCATGTGGCGCGACATCTTCTCGCTGCCCGCGCGGACAGCGGCCTATAGCTCGGATTGATCGGCGTATAAAAGGGCCTCTAAGGAGCGAGTTGCGATGGCCCACTCTGCCAGAGTGCGGGCCACGATGCACTCCCCATGGGATCTGGCTGGACGGCGTTCTTGGCGCATTGTCGGCGCCTAAAGCTAAAGCGTACCTTAAACCGCCTGGCTTTGCCCGTCGAAGTACTGAAATTAGTCCAATAATGTCAGCGTTTACCGTTCATGGACCGGCACCAGCTAAGGAGCCCTCCTCGGAGGCGAGGGATGTAAAAGTTGCGACAATGTCTGCCCTGCGACATAGCAGAGTTGGCCCCGTCCTGTTGAGCTAAAACGGTTTCTCTCCTTGGCACGCCCTATGCACGTGAGGTGTAACAGTCCCCGAACTAAGGAGAAGCATTCGGAGCGTATGACCTTCCATTGAACACTGAACTTTCATTCAGTGGCGGTTAGAGCCTCGGCTGTTTCCTCTCGTGATCGGCATGCTGCAACAGCCGCAGAGCGTTGCGGAGCCAGTCGTTTTGGGACGGACACGCGGCGACTCCGTCGATGTTTTCTCATGGAGGTAGGGTGCTGATGCAGGATTGTACTGAACTTCGAGAGGCATTGAGACGGCGAGAAAAGTTCAAGGCAAAGTTCCGCCGTGCTCGATTGGGTCCGGCCAGAGAAAGCGCAGGGGCTAGGACAGAAATTGTGAAGACTGCACATAAGATTCGCTTGCGTGAGATGACCCAGTCATCCTCAACTTCTGAAATAGGCGATCGAGATGAGCACCGCTCTGGAGCCCGATCAGTCCCGTCTAGCATTGTTATTGGGAAGGGTACGCTCGCGATCAGCTGCGCTCAGCGGGCAATGGAGATGGGTCACGACATTCGCGCGGTGCTGTGTGCAGACGCGATATTCGCCAGCTGGGCGACTCGCGCCAACATCCCGTGCATTGCAAGTGTGGCAGAGCTCTCGAGCTTCCTGAAGACCGAGCCGGTGGAGTGGATTTTTTCCGTTGTCAATCCGTTCATCCTGCCGGCCGATGTGCTAGGGCGGATCAGCCAAGGTGCTTTCAACTACCATGACGGCCCTTTGCCACGATATGCCGGAACTCACGCGACGTCTTGGGCTCTGCTGGCGCAAGAGACCGAGCATGCCATCACGTGGCATCGTATCGCTGACGGTGTTAATACGGGTGAAGTGGCGGTTCAGCGCCAAGTGTTGGTGACGCCCGCTGACACAGCACTGACCCTGAACCTCAAATGTTATGAAGCCGCTGTCGAGGGTTTCCGCGAGCTTTTAATTGGTTTAGCGGGGGGCAAGCTCAGTACCCATCCGCAGGCACTACAAGACAGAAGCCACTTTTCCAGACATCGGCGTCCCGATGCGGCAGGTATTCTGCGTTGGGATCGATCCGCGCAAGATCTGTCGGCGATGACGCGGGCCTTGGATTTTGGGCTGTATCATCCCAATCCATTGTGTCTGTGCAAGGCCCTCGTAGGGCAAGAGGTTGTCGCCGTCAGGCGCTTGGAGGTGCTGCCTCGCCGCTCGGGCTTTGCGGCAGGTCGCCTGCTTGAAATTCATCCGAGCCATTGGCGTGTGGCGACGGGTACACAGGATGTCGACGTCTGGTTTGGCAGCTTGGACGGTCAGGCTCTGGAGGCGCGAGCACTCGCCAGCCGCTGCAATCTGGAGGAAGGCGAGGCCCTTCCTGTCTTGAGCGACGATCAGGTGCGACGCCTAACTGCGATACATGAGGAGATCGCGCCTTCAGAGGACTTCTGGCGGCAGCGGCTTGAGCAGTTTAAAATAGTGCAGCCGCCTTTCCTGTCGTCCGGCACAATCGAAGCTCCGGCGCGATGGCAGTCGAGTTCGTGGCTAAGTCCAGGGGCCTTGGCCGAGCTGTCGGCCATTGATCGAGTGGAATACTTGGTAACGGCTTGGCTGATCTATCTAGCCCGCATCACAGGCCAGGCAGAGCTTCAGCTAGGATGGAGGCCGGCGCCGACAGCGTCGCGAGCCTGCGTCCAAACAGTTGAGGCCGTTATCGCTTCTGCCGTGCCGATGGAAGTCACCATCGACCTTGCCGATGATTTCAAAGAAATACGCAAAGCGGTGGCGGCCGAATGTGCTCAACTGAGTGAGCATGACAGCTTTGCGCGCGATCTTATCGGGCGCTGCCCGCCATTAAAGGCGACGGAGGCGCTACGATCGCAACGGCCCTGGCCGGTTGGAATGGCGATTGCGGCAGAAGATAGTGCTGCCGTTGTTCACTCAGCCTCGAAAGTGTGCGAGGCAGCTCTGCCGGGCGAGTTGCTGACGTTTGAGGTTTGCGCTCTGGACGGTAGCTTTCGCTGGCACTTTGATGCCAGTCGATTGGCGCCGGAGCAGGTCGAGCGCATGACACAGCATTTGCAAGCTTTGTTGTGCGGTGTGCTGGCCGATGCCGGGCAACCGGTCGGCCGCATCGAGCTTTTGTCGACCGCCGAGCGCGGCTATCTGCTGGAGGAGCTGAACCGGACAGCGGCGGACTATCCTTCGCAGCTGTGCATCCACGAGCTGTTCGAGGCGCAGGTGCGCAAGGCGCCCGACCGGGTGGCGGTGGTGCATGAGGCTGAGGAGCTGAGCTATGGCGAGCTCAATCGGCGCGCCAATCGCCTGGCGCATCATCTGATCGGCCTTGGGGTGGAGCCGGACCAGCCGGTGGCGATCTGCTTGGAGCGCAGCCCGGCGATGGTGGTGGGGCTTCTGGCGATCCTCAAGGCGGGCGGCGCTTATGTGCCGCTCGATCCGGCCTATCCGTGCGCGCGGCTGCGCCAGGTTCTCGAGGATGCCGCGCCCCGGCTGCTGCTTTGCGATGCGGCGGGACGCGCAGCCCTCGGCGCCGATGCCATTGGCCAGGTGAACGTGGTCGAGCTCGACACCGCCACCCCGGCCTGGACCGGGCGGCCGGCGTCGGATCCCGACCCGCGCGCGCTGGGGCTTACCTCGCGCCATCTCGGCTACATCATCTACACCTCAGGCTCCACAGGAACGCCCAAGGGCGTCATGGTCGAGCATCAAAGCACAGTGAACCTGTTGCGTTGGAGCAGCGACGTGTTTGCGCTATCGGAGACCAGCCGCATGCTGTTCTCCACCTCGATCAGCTTTGATCTGTCGGTCTACGAGTGCTTCGGTGCGCTCTCGCAAGGCGGCACGCTCTATCTGGTCGAGAATGCGCTGGCACTGGCGCAGACGCCTTTGGATGTCTCTCTGATCAATACAGTACCCTCTGCCATCACCGCTCTGCTCGACAAGGAAGCAGTCCCCCCCGCGGCAATCGCCATCAATTTGGCGGGCGAACCGCTGACCGCAGGTCTGATCGAAAGAACCTTCGGGAATACGCGCGTCGAGAAGATCTGCAATCTGTACGCTCCTTCGGAGACCACGACGTATTCGACCTGGGTTTGCATGCCCAGGGGAGACACAGTCGTTGAGACGATCGGCCGCCCGATCGCGAACACGCGTGTGTACCTGTTGGACGGGTACGGCGCGCCGGTTCCCTTCGGGGCGGTGGGCGAGCTCTACATCGGCGGGGCAGGGGTTGCGCGCGGCTACCTCGACCGGCCCGAGCTGACGGCGGAGCGGTTCATCGCCAGCCCCTTTGTGGAAGGCGACCGTCTCTATCGGACCGGCGACCTTGCGCGCTACCTGCCGAATGGCAATCTGGAGTTCTTGGGCCGCAACGACGACCAGGTGAAGATCCGCGGGTTCCGCATCGAACCGGGCGAGATCGCGGCGCGGCTGATCGAGCATGCCTGGGTGCGCGATGCGGTCGTGGTGGCGCGCGCGGACCGCGCCGGCGCCAAGCAACTTGTCGCCTATGTGGTTTGTGCGGCGGAAGCGGGAGGCCAGGACGAATACGCGGGCGCGCTTGCCGGCGCCTTGCGCGCGCATCTTGGCGCGCGGCTGCCCGACTACATGGTGCCGTCGGCCTTCGTGCGGATCGATGCGCTGCCGCTCAACCCGAACGGCAAGCTCGACCGCAAGGCGCTGCCTGTTCCCGACGACGACGCCTATGCGCGGGCAGTCTACGAGGCGCCTCAGGGCGAGATCGAGACGACGCTGGCACAGATCTGGACGGAGCTGCTTAGGGTCGAGCGGGTCGGACGCCACGACCACTTCTTCGAGCTCGGCGGCCATTCGCTCTTGGCCGTGCAGCTCTCGAACCGGCTGTCGCGGGCTCTCGGCGTGGAACTGCCCCTGTCGACGCTGTTTGCCAAACCGGCGCTTTCCGTTTTGGCGGCAAGCATCGTCGAGCTGTTGAGCCGCTCCGGTCCGCAAGACCTGCCGGCGATTGTGGCCGTGTCGCGTCATGAGCCCCTGATGCTGTCGTTCGCACAACAGCGGCTCTGGTTTTTGGCGCAGCTGGACGAAGGCAGCACGAAGTATCACATGCCGCTGGCCCTGCGGCTGCGTGGGGCGCTCGACCGCAGCGCCTGGCAGCGCGGCCTCGACCGTTTGGTTGCGCGGCATGAGGCGCTGCGCAGTATCTTTGTCGCACCGGAGGGCAAGCCCCTGGTCGAGCTGCTGCCGCCGGACGCGGGGCTGCCGGTGATCGAGCATGATCTCAAGGACAGGCCAGATGCTGAGGCGGCGCTTTTGGATCTGTGCCATGAAGAGGCGCGTACGCCCTTTGATCTGGCGCGTGGGCCGCTGATCCGCGCCTGTCTGATCCGGATGTCGGATGAGGAGCACGTCTTCCTGCTGACCCAACACCACGTCGTCTCGGACGGCTGGTCGATGGGCGTGCTGATGCGGGAACTCAATGCGCTTTACAGGGCGTTCGCGGCTGGACAGGACGATCCTTTGCCGCCGCTGGCGCTCCAATACCCGGATTATGCCGCCTGGCAGCGGCAGTGGCTGACGGGGGGACGGCTGCAGAGCCAGGCGGACTATTGGCGCGAGACCCTCGCCGGCGCCCCGGCCCGTCTTGCGCTGCCGACGGACCGGCCGCGGCCGAAACAACAGTCGTTTGCCGGAGCCAGCGTGCCCGTTGTCATCGATGCGGAACTAACGCGCGGGCTCAAGCGGCTGAGCTGGCAGCATGGCACGACGCTGTTCATGACGGTGCTGACGGCGTGGGCTGCGGTGCTGTCGCGCCTCTCGGGGCAGGACGACCTTGTCATCGGCGTGCCGAGCGCCAATCGCGGCCGGCGCGAGATCGAAGAGTTGATTGGCTTCTTCGTCAACACACTGGCGATTCGTCTGGACCTGTCGGGCGAGCCGAGCGTGGCGGAGCTACTGGAGCGGACGCGGCGCATAGCGCTGGCGGCGCAGGAGCATCAGGACCTGCCGTTCGAGCAGGTGGTAGAGATCATCAAGCCGCCCCGGGCTCTCGATCACACGCCGCTGTTCCAGGTGATGTTGGCCTGGCAGAACAATGCGGTTGGGTCATTGGACCTGCCGGGGCTGAGAGTGGAGGCTACGGGGGAGGGGCTCGATCAGGTCCAGTTCGATCTGGAGCTGAACCTTGGCGAGCATGGCGAGGAGATCGCCGGAAGCTTTGGCTATGCGACGGCGCTGTTCGATCAGGCTACGATCGAGCGGCAGCGTAATTGTCTGCTGGCGCTGCTGCGGGCGATGGTCGCCGATGCCGGCCAGCCGGTCGGCCGGATCGATCTCTTGTCATCCGACGAGCGCACCTATCTGCTGGAGGAGCTGAACCGGACGGCGGCGCCCTATCCGTCGGACCGGTGCATCCATGAACTGTTTGAGCAGCAGGTCCGGCGCGCCCCCGATGCTGTGGCGGTGGTCTGCGAGAACGAGCGATTGAGCTATGGCGAGCTCAACGCGCGGGCCAACCGCCTGGCCCATCATCTGATCGCGCGTGGGGTGAAGCCGGCGGATTGCGTTGCGACAGTGCTGGACCGCTCCGTCGCCCTTTTGGTGGCGCAACTTGCGATCCTGAAGGCGGGGGGAGTGTATGTGCCGGTCGATCGCGCTCTTCCATCTGCGCGACAAGAATGGCTGTTGGCCGATTGTGCTCCACGCCTGGTGTTGACCAAGAGTGTCGATGATGGGTTGGTTGAGGCGACGTTCCCTGCTCTGGCTATTGAGCCGCTCATAATTGGAACGGGATGTAGTTCCGATCCTGGCCTGGTATTGAGCGCCGAGGCTGCCGCTTACGCAATGTACACCTCCGGCTCGACCGGCCTTCCAAAAGGAGTTGTTGTTCCTCATTGTGCTGTCAATCGGCTCGTGATCAACAACGGATATGCGAAGATCGATGCCGGAGATCGTGTGGCATGGGCTGGCAATCCCGCCTTCGATGCCAGCACATTTGAAGTGTGGGCACCGCTTCTTAACGGTGGCTGCATTGTCATAATGGGTGCCAACACCATAGATGCCTCAATTTTTGCCAAGGCACTTAAACAGCAACAGGTGACAACCCTTTTTCTAACAACAGCCTTGTTCAATCAATATACCTCGTCGATTGCTCCGACTTTGGCACAACTTAAGTACCTCCTCTGCGGAGGCGAGCGCAATGAAATTACCTCGTTTCTGAGAGTACTGAGAGAGGAAGGTCCTGTACGTCTCATTCACTGCTACGGTCCGACCGAGACGACGACCTTCGCGACAGTTTGCCAGATCGCCCAATCTGTGAAGGACATCGCCTCTGTCCCGATCGGCCGTCCGATTGCGAACACGCGGGTGTATCTTCTGGACGGCCATCGCGCGCCGGTTCCGTTCGGGGCGGTGGGCGAGCTCTACATCGGCGGGGCAGGGGTGGCGCGAGGTTACCTCAACCGGCCGGAACTGACGGCGGAGCGGTTCTTGGCTGATCCGTTCAGCGGCGAGCCTGGCGCTCGCATGTACAGGACTGGCGACCTGGGGCGCTACCTGCCGGACGGCAATCTGGAGTTCCTTGGCCGCAACGACGACCAGGTGAAGATCCGCGGCTTCCGCATCGAGCCGGGCGAGATCGCGGCGCAGCTTTGCGAGCACGCCTGGGTGCGCGAGGCGGTAGTGGTGGCGCGCGAGGATCGCGCCGGCGACAAGCGGCTTGTCGCCTATGTGGTTGCGGCCGAGGCCGGATCGGACGACCAGGATGGAACCACGCTTGCCGCCACCCTGCGCGCACACTTAAACGCGCGGCTGCCCGCCTACATGGTGCCGTCGGCCTTCGTGCGGATCGATACCTTGCCGCTGACGGCGAACAGCAAGCTCGACCGCAAGGCGCTGCCTGTTCCCGACGACGACGACTATGCGCGGGCGGTCTACGAGGCGCCGCAGGGCGAGATCGAGACGACGCTGGCACAGATCTGGACGGAGTTGCTCGGGGTGGAGCGGGTCGGACGCCACGACCACTTCTTCGAGCTCGGTGGCCATTCGCTGCTGGCGGTGCAACTGCTAAGCCGAGCCTCTGGACTGAAGTTGAGCGCCAGCGATCTTTTCCGAACACCCATTCTAAAGGACCTTGCATCGAATGTTCAGTTGGAACCACAGCCAAGTAGTCCGGGAACGATTTCCATTCGTGCGACGGGATCGCAACCGCCGCTCTTCTTTGTTCCGACAGGCTCGGGAGACTGTTCCTACGCCGTCAAATTGGTGAGCGAAATGGACATAGACTGTCCCGTCTATGCTCTGCTATGGCCGGATTTCAATGATCTTTGTCCACCCACTCTTGAAGAAATGGCCGCGCGAACAATTCTGAGGATCGAGGAAATCCAGCCGTCGGGGCCGTATCGCTTTGCTGGATACTCGTCAGGTGGCATCTTGGCCTACGCAATTGCGCAAAATCTATTGAAGCTAGGCGAAGCTGTTTCATTCATGGCGTTCATCGATGTTGCGCTACCTGCAAATGGCTCAAGCATATCACCCACCAAAATCATCAACGAACTCGTTCTGCTAGGGCTCGAATCGTTGGATGACGAGCGCTTCGCAGAGCTAGAACGATTCGCTGAACAAAGCTCAACAGTCCAGCTCCTGGAAAAGGCGCAGGAAATGGGAGCAATTCCTACTGGTCGTGATCTCCACGCTGACATTTCTAGGTATGAAAAGGCCGCAACGTTCCAAAGGATGCTAAACGTGTATGAAGCTCCATTCCTGCCGGTCGAGGTACACCAGTTCTACGCTAGCGGGCCTTGCCGCCGTCCGGCGAGACTTCCCAAAGAGTCAATTAGTCCAGACACAAGTTCGCCCTTGCTGGGTTGGCAACGTATTTTGAGTGTACGGGCTATTCATGCCTTCCCAATCCCAGGCGACCACGAGACTATGATGTGTGCCTCGGAAAACCGCCAAGTTCTGGCTCAACGGCTATCGACGGCCCTAAACATCATTGATAATAAATATTCCAAGATCACAGCGGAGGCGCACTGGCCGGCGTCGTCATGACCCCGAGTGGTGCCGCCATTCCTGATCCCACCGTTCGGTGGAACGGCCGCCGGCATGGCCGCGAAAGGATCGGCGATGGCCAGGGCCTGGAGTCCGGAGCAGATTGCCCGACGCCTATAGCGGGACAATCTGGATGAGACGGCGAATCTCACCTTGTTTGTCGCCGCGCACCGACGCCTGCCGAACGACTTCCCGGACGACAAGACGATGCGCATCAGCCACGAAGCCATATCAAGCCCTCTTCGTTCATGGTCGGGGAGCGCTGCCCGCGAGCTGACGGCCTGCTTGCGAACAGGACGTGTATTACGGATCCCCAGGGCGCGCGTACGTAGGCGAGGCAAGGGCTTTGTCTCGCCGGAGATCATGATCAGTCAGCGCCCCGCCGAAGCGGCCGATCGAGCGGTGCTGACGTTGCCCCTCTGATCTAATCCGGTTTGAAGTTCGTTCTGGCCCATCGAGAGGACCAGGACATGAAACGTAGCCGCTTCTCTGAAGA
>NZ_JAMYTP010000047.1:0-19090 GCF_040322515.1 Mesorhizobium sp. M0136 | reverse complement strand
GGGGGGCCGCAGCCCCCGGGCCCCCGCCGGGGGGGGGTGGGGGAGGCCCATTGCCGCGGGAGGGCAGGGGCCGCCGGTCTGGGTCCATGGCGACGTCGCCTCGGGCAATCTACTCGTCGAAGATGGCAAGCTGTGCGCGGTGGTCGATTTCGGTAGTTCGGCTATCGGCGATCCTGCCTGTGACCTGGTGATCGCGTGGACGGAATTTTACGGCGAGAGCCGCCAGGCGTTCCGCGACGCCATTGCCCTTGACGAGCACAGCTGGGCGCGCGCTCGGGGCTGGGCGTTGTGGAAGGCGCTGATCGTCGCTTCGGGACATGACGGCAATCAGCGCGAGGCGGAAAAATCGTGGCGGGTCATCAATGAGGTGCTGGCGGATCACACAAACAGTCAGAGCGGGAGGGCCAATTCAGTTTGAACGGATCCCGCTCTAATGACGAGCGCATTACTGGCCGCCCATCTCCTTCTTGAATGTATCGAAATCGACCTGCATGCCGTTGAAGATGGTGCTCCAATGGCGGGTCAGCGCTGAAACGGCGACCGCCTCCTGGATCTCCTCGTCGGTGGCGCCGGCCCGCTTGGCGTCCTGCGTGTCCGACCAGATACAGTAGTTGCACGGGATTTGCGCCGCCACCGCCAGCGAGATCAGCGACTTGACTTTCGGCGGCAGCGCCGTCTTGTCGCTGAGCTGGATAGCCTTGACCTCGGCCCATGCACCGGGCAGACCGGCTTTCGGGAACTGCTTTACGAAACCGGGCACCCCGCCCATGGTCGACTGGATGTCCTTGACGGTTGCGTCATACTCATCGGCATTAGAAGGAGTTGCAGCCAGCGTCAGCACACAGGCGGCGGCGAGCAGGCAGGCACGGCGGATGGAAGAATGCGTTGATGAAAGAGTACGATAGACAGACATGACGTTCTCCTCTGGTGTTTGTAGACCTTACGGTGTAAGGTAATGTCGAAAATGAACCTTACAGTGTAAGTTGTCAAGCGGCACCATGGACACATCGATCAAAAAAAAGCGACCGCGCGGCAGACTGTCTCGCGAGATGATCGAGGCTGCCGCTTTGAAGGTGATCGAGAGCGAGGGCCTCGCCGGTTTTTCGATGCGCAAGCTGGCGACTGCACTCGGCTGCGAGGCGATGAGCATCTATCACCACTTTCCTTCGGTGGCGCATCTCTTCGAAGCGTTGGTGGACCGGCTGATCGGCTCCCTCGAAATGCCCGACACGGACCTACCTTGGCGACAAAGGTTGCGCATCGCCGTGCAGGATTTCCGCCGCGTCGCGCGTGAGCACCCGGCTTTCGCCAGCTTCTTCGTTACCTACCGGATGAACTCGCCGACCTGCCTTGCGTGGCTGAACGGCATCCTCGGCCTGTTCGAGGCCGGCGGCTTCGGACCGGAACTTGGTGCGCGGCTGTTCCGTACCACCGGCTATTATCTGATGGGTGCCATCCTCGACGAGACTGCCGGCTATGCGAAGGGGCCTTCGGCCGTGACCACGGTCAGCGATGAGCAACTGGCGCAGGATTTTCCAAAAGTAGCTGCGGCCGGGCGTTATTTCGGCACCGCCGAATTTGACCGGACGTTTGATCTCGGCCTTGACATGCTCCTGGACGAAATGGAGCGCGCCCGCGACGGCACCAGCGCGCCGAATACCGGGTCTTGACCTCATGCGCTCTCTGTTCGCCCTGATACTGCTCATCGGCACCGGCATCGGCGTCGTCTATCCCTGGGCGATGACCAATTTCTCCGGCCGTGAGATCGGCACCTGGAGGGTTTACGACCAGGGCCGGTTCAAGCCAGTGACGGTGGCCCTTAGCGCACGCGACGGGCCGCTACGCGTGCTGGTCGACCTTACGGCAAGAGCCGAGCGTATCGTCTCGCAGCAGCGCACCGTGTTGACCCTTACTGCCGCCACCGCCGGCAGGACGGTGCTTGCCTCGACGCTGCAGTTCAACCATTCCGACAATCCTCGGCAGGTCAGTCCGCAACTGCCGGACAGGATCTTTCGCGACGAGGCGGGCCTGATCCCGACGGTTACCGCCGGCCCCTACATTTTCACCGTTGGTCCGGGCGACGCCGAGGGCATTCCGATGCGGGCCGTCGACCTCGTCCTGCGCTCGGCTGCCGGCGAGATCGACCGCCGAGCGCGGCCGGTCGGTTTTTCGCTGATGGCGGCCGGCCTGGCCGGGCTGGTGCTGGCATTCCGTTTCGGCGGCCGTCGGCCGGAAAATCCGAACTCGCAGCCGCCACCGCCTCGCTGGGGCAGGGGCTCCAATTGAACTATCGCCACGCCTACCATGCCGGAAACTTCGCCGATGTCGTCAAGCATGTCGTGCTCAGCCGGCTGATCGAATATCTGAAGCAGAAGGACAAGGCGTTTCGGGTCATCGACACCCATGCCGGGATCGGCCGTTACGATCTGTCCTCGACCGAAGCGCAAAAGACCGGCGAATGGCAAGGCGGCATCGGCCGGCTGGTCGATGCGGCCCTCGATGCGCCGGCGGCAGCACTGCTGGCGCCCTATCTTGAAGCCGTCCGCTCGCTCAATCCGGACGGCGGCGTGAAAAAATACCCGGGTTCGCCGCTGATCGCTCGGCACCTGATGCGCAAGCAGGACCGGCTGTCGGCGGTCGAGCTGCATCCCAAGGATGCCGCCAGGCTGAAGTCGCTGTTCGACGGCGACTTACAGACCCGGGTGATCGAGCTCGACGGCTGGCTGGCGCTCGGCGCGCATCTGCCGCCAAAGGAGAAGCGCGGCCTCGTCCTCATCGATCCGCCTTTCGAGGAAGAGGGCGAGTTCGGTCGCTTGGTCGACGGGCTGCAAAGGGCCCATCGGCGCTGGCCAGGAGGGATTTACGCGCTCTGGTATCCGCTCAAGGACCGCAAGGCGGTCGCCGCCTTCCGCAAGGCGCTGAAGCAGACGGGCGTTCCCAGGCTGCTCGACATCGGTTTTGAGATCAGGCCGGCCTCCGTCGAGCCGAGCCTCGATGGCTGCGGCATGGTGGTGGTCAATCCGCCCTTCACCCTGGAGGGCGAGTTGCGGACGCTGCTGCCGGCGCTGCACCGGCTGCTTGCTGTCGAGCAGCCATCGCATTGGACGCTGGACTGGCTGGCGGGAGAGTAGTTTGAGATGCGGTCCTTGCCGTTCCCTCAGTGCAACCGCGTCACCACAACCATAGTCGCTACAACCGCTTGACCGCGCGTCAGCGAATCCGCACAGTGCGCGCAGTCGACCTTGAGAGGCTGCCATGACTCGCTTCGCCCAATCCGCCCTTGCCGTACTGCTCGCCGTTTGCACGCCGCTGGCTGCGCCTCTTGGCGTTACTCAGGCGGTGCAGGCCGCCGACCTTGCAATCTATACTGACGAGGACAGCGGCGTGTGCGGCGAGGCCTGGGTGCTGAACAAAATCACCGACCGCTTCTCCTATCAGGTGCATCACGTGCCGCATCTGCCGGATGTGCAGATCGTCGACTTCCAGCGCATCCACCAGCATCGCTATCTGCCGGCCGACGACATCTGGCCGATCGGTCGCCGTTACTGCGGCGCCACCGTCAGCCTCTCCGACGGTCGCGCCCGCACCATCTGGTACTTGATCGAGGAAGGCCAGGGCTTTGCCTCGATCGGCGACAATGTCGAATTCTGCGTGTCAGGCTTCGACCGCTGGATGGTCTACAACGGCCGCTGCCGCGTCCTGCGCTGATCGCGCACTCGCTGATTCCGACTTTTTAGCACCGGCCACCTGATCGACCGTCACCGTTTCCATGCGGCGCAGCATTCGCGGGAAGCGCGATCTGCTGTCACGAGTTTGCGGGGAAACAGCACCACATGGATTTGCTTGTTTATACTGTTGCTCTCGGCGCGGTCGTTGCTGGCTTCGTCCAGGGGCTTTCCGGGTTCGCTTTCAGCCTGGTTGCCATGTCGATTTGGGTTTGGACCGTGGAACCCCAACTGGCTGCTGCCATGGCGGTCTTTGGGGCGCTCACCGGTCAGATCATCGCTGCCGTCACCGTCCGCCGGGGTTTCGACCTCAGGCTTCTGCTGCCCTTCCTGATCGGCGGGACCATAGGGATTCCGGTCGGCGTCGCCATTCTGCCCTTGCTGGATGTGCAGTTGTTCAAGCTGGTCTTCGGCGCGCTGCTGGTCGTTTGGTGTCCCTTGATGCTCTTTGCGCGTCGCCTCCCTCCCATCACGGTCGGGGGTCCTGTTGCAGACGGTGCAATAGGTCTGGTCGGTGGCATCATGGGTGGACTTGGCGGCTTCACCGGCCCGGTTCCAACGCTGTGGTGCGTGCTGCGCCAATGGGAAAAGGACAGGCAGCGTATTGTCATCCAGAATTTCAACCTTGTGACCCTCTCCATGACGATGGCCGCCTATCTTGCGGCCGGAAAGATCAAGCTCGAAATGCTGCCGATGTTTGCCGTCGTCGCGCCGGCGATGTTGATACCGACACTCCTTGGCGCGAGACTCTACATCGGCATCGGCGAGGCGACTTTTCGAAAGATCGTCCTCACACTCTTGGCCGCATCAGGTGCGGCATTGTTGGCATCGTCCCTGCCGCACCTCATAAGCCGGCTTTGAACGAAACACAGAAATCCCGACTTCCGCCGTGCCATGCGCTATCGACCGGTACGGCCCGCTCCCGATAGATAGGCGCAGATCAGTTCGACGAGTTGCTTTTGCAGCTCCGGCGCGGCGAGCATGTTCCGGCGTGCCGCGTTGTGGATCACACCTTCGATCGCCGACGACAGCACCCGCGCCACGGTCTCCATGTCGGCGCCTTTCCTTGGCTTGCGATAACTGGCGACAGCAGTCGCATAGTGATTGAGGTATTGTGCCTGGAACGAAGCATGGGCGGCCCTGGAGCCACGATCGCCAGGCGCCTCGTCGAGCAGCACCTGGTGTAGTGTCGGGTGAACGCTGTGTGCCGCGATCATGCCGCGCACCAGCCCCTGCGCGAATGTCCTGAGCGGCTTTTGATCTTCCGCCGAATCGCGAATGACCGACAGCACATGATCGAAGTGACGGCGCCGGACGGCTGCGAGCAGGGAGAGCTTGTCGGGAAAATACTGGTAGAGCGTGCCGATGCTTACACCTGCTGTCTCGGCCACCTTGTTGGTGGTAAAGCCGGCCCAGCCCAGCCCGCTCAGAACATGAGCCGCTGCCTCGATGATCGCCTCGACGGTTGCCCTGGAACGCGCCTGGCGCGGCTGCTTGCGCATGCGCGGATGCGGTTTTGCAATGCGAGTAGACACGCCCGCTCATTCTCCTGAAAATATAAACAACATACTCGCATTTCCGGAAAAGGACACCGACCATGAGTGCGCTCGCTCTGCTTCGCAGCCTGTTTGCCTATCAGGCCTGGGCCAATGACGAACTGCTGGGAAAGCTCGCGAGTCTCGACCCGCATGTTCACGGCAAGGAACGGCAGGCCGTGATACGGCTCGTCGATCACAGCCATGTGGTGTCGCGGATATTCTCGGCGCACCTGGTTGACGCAAGCCATGGCTACTCCGCCGACACCACTGAGGACACGCCGGCGTTCGACGAACTTCGCGCCGCGGTCGCAGCGACCGATCGCTGGTATCTCGATTATCTCGAAACCGTTTCGTCGCGGCAGCTGTCCGAGTCCGTCGCCTTCGTGTTCACCGACGGGGATAAGGCATTGATGTCGCGACAGGAAATGCTGATCCACGTCGTACTGCACGGCGGCTATCATCGCGGTGAAGCGGGGCGCATCCTGGCACAGATTTCCGTCATGCCGCCATGGGATACCTTCGCCGTCCATCTCCACAGGGCCGAGCCTTCGCGCCGGCTGCAGATGAGCCGTGAGCCGCTCGGCGCCTGAACGGCCAAGCGCTTTCGATCACGCGGTCGGCTCGACCGGATCTATCGAACGATATCCTGTCCTTCAGAAATGTGAGCTGTCTGCTTACTTTCATCGCGTCGTGCAAGATAGTGCAGCGGCGTGCTCGTCGCGTTGCTTCCTACTTACCTGTAGTTTATCTTTTCGAACAAGACGAGGCGGGCGACCGCCTTCGTTCTGGACAATGTTCGCGCTGAGCGTCGGACGTTGAAGCGCAAAGCTGGTCGAAAAAGGTCCTGAGCTTGACGAGAAGACCGGTCGAGATAGAGCGGCCAGAATTTCTGTCGCAGAACTTCACTGCGGGAGACAAAGATTCGCAGCCGGTTTTTGCGCGGGTAAAATGGTCGTGCGCTCGCCGTAACCGAAACTTAAGCTGCAAAAATCATTCTAATGCTTCGCTGGCTAGCAAGCCGCGAGTCAGATATGCAATGCGCGCCGGGTCAATAACGGCCGTCGGCACAACGGAAGGGGCATGATATGGCTAAGCAGTCATCCAAGGCGCCGGCATCCAAGGCACCGGCAAAGAAAGCACCAGCAAAAGCAGCCGCGGCAAAGGCCGCAACTGCTGTGAAGAAAGCGGCACCCGCTGCCAAAGCGAAGGCCGCCGCGCCTAAGGCAAAAGCAGCGCCGGCCAAAAAGCCGGCCGCCAAGGCGGCGGCAAAACCGGCCGTGAAGAAAGCAGCACCTGCCAAGGCAAAGGCAGCACCGGCCAAGGCTGCACCGGCAAAGAAGGCGGCACCGGCCAAGAAGCCGGCTGCAAAGGCCGCCGCGAAACCAGCTGCGAAGAAGGCAGCACCGGCAAAGGCCGCCGCTGCGAAATCTTCTGCGGCAGTGAAGAAAGCAGCGCCCGCGGCCAAGCCGAAGGCAGCGCCCGCAAAGGCGAAGGCCAAGAAGTAGTCGCCGCCCTGCTACCGTCGGGGACAATACTCAAGACAGTCAGGGCGGGATGCCGGACAGGCGCCTCGCTTCTTGGTTGACGGTCGGGCAGAACGAGAAAGAGGCGGGAGGAAGACGTCTTTTCGCAGCTCCCAGGACTTCGCCATGCGGCGAAGTCCGGTGGGATTTTTCTGGCTGCCAAAGGCCAACCTTCGGTGCAAGGCCGAGTTGGTAGCCAATCGGATTTGGATTGTCCGACCCGCTCGCGTCTGCCGCCGCACTGCGGCTTATCGCATCGCGATTGACGTCGAGACAATGGTTGTACGCTGGCGGCGCGGTTTTCCGCCTCTGGCCGTTGATGAACCCTGCATGATCGGTCAACAGTGCCCACGCACGAGCCCCTGTCGGAATCGATTTTCGGTGAGGGTCATGCGCGAAGTCACAATGCTACCGCGTCCTTTTGCGTGTCCAACGGGGCATATGGAGCTGTAGCCGGCAAACAGGAATCGACAATGCCCAGACTGCTCTACGCGTCTACTTCCCCCTACAGTTCCAAGGTGCGCATGGCAGCACTTTATGCTGGCATCGCGGTCGATCTCGTGCCGATAAAGACCGAGGAAAGGCCGGCCGAACTGATCGGCGCCAATCCGCTCGGCAAGATCCCGGTGCTGGTGCTCGATGACGGCCGCTCGGTCCACGACAGCCGCGCCATCACCCAGCATCTCAACCGGATGTCGAAGAACGCATTGTTTCCGCGCAATCCCGACAGGCGCCTTGAGGCGGAGGTGCTGGAGGCATTGGCCGACGGTATCTGCGACTGCGCGCTGTCGATGGTCTATGAGCGGCGCACGCGGCCGGAAGAGATGGTCTACCAGCCTTGGCTCGAGCGCCAGTGGACGAAGATTTCGGCCGCGCTCGATCTGCTCAACGCCAACCCGCCGAAGCTGCCGAAGAAAATCACCCTGGGCCAAATCGCATTGCGCGCCTGCCTTGGCTATCTCTCGCTGCGCTTCGCCGGAAAATGGGAAAAGGGCCGCGGCCGGCTGACGCGCTGGGCGGCACGCTTCGACGAGAAGTTCCCGGAACTGAAGCCCGCCATCCCGGCTTGAAGGCGGGCGGCCTCAACCGGTGCCACAAAAAAAGCCGGGCGCGAGGCCCGGCTTTTTCGTGTCGTGGCTTGGACGACTTAGAACTTCATACCGACGCCGAAAGTGACGCGATTGTCGGTCGACTTGACCTTGCCGATACCATCGAAGTCCTTCCTGCCGAAGTCCGTGTAACGATACTCGACACGGCCGAACACATTGTCGGTGATCTTGATGTCGGTACCGACGCCGGCTGTCCAGCCGAACTGCGTGTTGGTGTCGCTTACGCCGGCAGCTTCAATCTTCTGGTTCTTCAGCGCGCCGCCGGCGGTGCCGTAGAGCAGGATGTCCGGGCTGACGGCATAGCCGAGGCGGGCACGCAGCGAGCCCTCGAAGCCACCCTTGGCCTCGATGCCGGCATCGTCGCCCTTGACGCCGTTGTAGCCGATATCGGCTTCGGCACCGTAGACGAAGTTCTCCTGCTGCCAATTATAGCCGCCGAAGACGCCGCCGACGAAACCCTTGGTGTCGACGTCGACGCCAATGTCTTTGGCTTTGGCGTGGCCAGCGAAGCCGTAGCCGACGCTCACACCGGCATAGGGACCGGCCCAGGATGCGACCGGAAGTTCTGCAATCGGGGCAGGTGCCGGCGGCTCTTCCTGAACCACGTCCGCGGCATAGGCGGTTCCGCCGAGGGCGAACAGCCCAAACGCCACCGCGAGCGGTCGCGCAAATTTAAGATTGGCTTGCATTGTTCTTTACTCCTTAAGCCACAGGACACAGGCTTGTTGTTTATGAGCGCCCTCAACCCGTCCGGGGGGTGAAACGGATCCGGCGTTCAACGGTTCCAAATGTCGTGTCGAAATGCGGCTGAAGCGAACCTGAACTTGGGTCATTCCCTGGCACGAATGAGGCAGAACCTTGACGTTGCATCTTCGCAACAGCCAATGTCAGCAGGTTCGCCGTGCTGCACTGCACTCAGCTTGGTGTAAGGGCTCCAGCGCCCTATATTGCGGGCGGGCTGGTCCGAATTCCGGTCGAGCCAGAACGCCCACCGGCCACTTTGCCACAATCCTGCCCCAGGTGGAAATGGGATTTAACGCTTGGCGGGCCATAATTTGCCGGCGCGATCCCGGCAGGTCGGAATCGGCATCGGATTAAGGATTGACAGATGAGCAAGGTCGCCGCGACGGCACTGGTGACGGGCGGGGCGAAGCGGATCGGCAGGGCGATCGTCGAGGACCTTGCCGCGCATGGTTTTGCCGTCGCCATTCACTGCAATCGCTCGCTGGCCGAGGCGGAGGCACTGGCGGCCGAAATCAACAGTGGTCATTTTGGTCGACATGGCCAGGCCGCAGTGGTTGCTGCCGACCTGACTGACATGAACGCGGTCGGAGACCTAGTCGGCCGCGCGGCGGCGGCGCTCGGGCCGGTGTCGCTGCTTGTCAACAACGCCTCGCTGTTCGAGCACGACAGTGTTGAGGATTTCGACTGGCCGGCCTGGGATCGCCATTTCGCCGTGCATGTCAAGGCGCCGGCGCTGTTGACGCAGACTTTCGCCCGGGCCTTGCCGCAGAACAGTGAGGGGCTGATCGTCAACATGATCGACCAGCGCGTCTGGCGCCCGACGCCGCGTTATTTTTCCTATGCGCTGTCGAAGTCGACATTGTGGGCGGCGACCGAGATGATGGCGCAGGCGCTGGGTCCCCGCATCCGCGTCAACGCCATTGGTCCTGGCCCGACCTTGAAGAACACGCGCCAGCACGACAGCGATTTCGATGCCCAGATTGCCGGGCTGATCCTGAAACGCGGCCCGGAATTGCCGGAATTCGGTGCCACCGTCCGTTATCTGTGGGCGGCACGCTCGGTCACCGGCCAGATGATTGCGCTCGACGGCGGCCAGCACCTTGCATGGCAGACGCCCGATGTGACAGGCATGGCGGAATGAGCCCCATGGACCAGAAACAAAAAACGCGCGGTGGCGCCGACGACCTGCCGCCCGAAATCGACCTCGAGGACGAGGCGGCCGAAGAGGTCGTCGAGCCTGCGGCCGGCGGTCCGGACGTCACCTTCACCGCCATCGACTGGACCCCGCATGCCGGCGACGCCGACGGCATGGTCGGCGCCGAGGTGATCCAGACGCTGGTCAAGCGGCTGCCCAATGCGCCCGGCGTCTACCGCATGATGAATGCCAACGGCGACGTGCTCTATGTCGGCAAGGCACGCAGCCTGAAGAAGCGGGTCACCAGCTACGCGCAAGGCCGGTTCCACACCAGCCGCATCGGCCGCATGGTGCGCGAGACGTCGACGATGGAGTTCGTCGTCACCCGCACCGAGATCGAAGCGCTGCTGCTTGAAGCCAACCTCATCAAGCGCTTGCGGCCACGCTTCAACGTGCTGATGCGCGACGACAAGTCGTTCCCCTATATCCTGTTGACCGGCGATCATGTCTCGCCCGGTATCTACAAGCATCGCGGCGCGCGCTCACGCAAGGGAGACTATTTCGGCCCGTTCGCCTCGGCCGGCGCCGTCGGCCGTACCATCAACTCGCTGCAGCGCGCCTTCCTGCTCAGGAGCTGCACCGACTCCTTCTATGAGAACCGCACCCGGCCTTGCCTTTTGTTCCAGATCAAGCGCTGCGCCGGCCCATGCACCGGCGAAATCTCGCATGGCGATTATGCAAGGCTTGTCGCCGAGGCGAAGGATTTCCTTTCCGGCCGCAGCCAGAAGGTGAAGACGGAGATCTCCGCCGCCATGCAGCAGGCTTCGGAGAACCTCGATTTCGAACGCGCCGCCATCTATCGCGACCGGCTGGCGGCGCTGTCGCATGTGCAGAGCCATCAAGGCATCAATCCGCAGACCGTAGACGAGGCCGATGTCTTCGCCATCCATCAGGAGGGCGGCCAGGTCTGCATCCAGGTGTTCTTCTTCCGCACCGGCCAGAACTGGGGCAACCGCGCCTATTTTCCCAAGGCCGATCCGGCGCTCGAAGCCGGCGAGGTGCTGGGATCGTTCCTCGCCCAGTTCTACGACGACAAGCCGACGCCGCGCACCATCCTGTTGTCGCATGGCGTCGAGGACCAGGAATTGCTGGCGGAGGCGCTCTCCACCCGGGCCGGCCGCAAGGTGTCGATCTCGGTGCCGCAGCGCGGCGAGAAAAAGGACCTGACCGACAATGCGCTGCAGAATGCGCGCGAAGCGCTCGGCCGGCGGCTGGCCGAAACCTCAACTCAGGCGCGGCTGCTCACTGGCTTTGCCGAGACCTTCGGCCTGGAAAAGCCGCCGGTGCGCATCGAGGTCTATGACAACTCGCACATCATGGGCACCAACGCCGTCGGCGCCATGGTCGTCGCCGGGCCGGAAGGGTTTGTGAAGAACCAGTATCGAAAGTTCAACATCCGCTCGACCGAGATCACGCCGGGCGACGATTTCGGCATGATGCGCGAGGTGATGCAGCGGCGCTTCTCGCGGCTGTTGAAGGAACATGGCCATGCCCCGCAAACCGAGGGCACGGGCGAGGCGAGCCCTACCGAACCGGGCGACGATATCGAGGACGCGGGCGGCTTCCCCGCCTGGCCCGACGTCATCCTCATCGACGGCGGCCAGGGCCAGATGACGGCGGTGCGCAAGATCCTCGCCGATCTCGGCATCGAGGATCGCGTTGTCGCCATCGGCATCGCCAAGGGTCAGGACCGCGATGCCGGCCGCGAACGCTTCTTCGTAAAGGGCAGGGCCCCATTCTCGCTGCCCGTTCGCGATCCGGTGCTCTATTTCGTCCAGCGACTGCGCGACGAGGTCCATCGCTTCGCCATCGGTTCGCACCGCGCCCGCCGCAAGAAGGAGATGGTCAAGAGCCCGCTCGACGAGATCAGCGGCATCGGCCCGGGCCGCAAGCGCGCGCTGCTGATGCATTTCGGTACGGCCAAGGCGGTCAGCCGTGCCGCCGTCGAAGACTTGGTCAAGGTCGACGGCATTTCCGAACAGGTGGCGAAATTGGTCTACAATCATTTTCACGAGAGCTAAGACTTATTGCCGATATTTCGGCTGGCTAATCGATTCTGGCCTGTTGACCCCCCACATTCGCTTCTGATTTGACTAAGCAGGCAGAAAGAGTTCCCAAAACATGTCCCAGCGCGCGTTCAACCTGCCCAACATGCTCACTTACGCCCGCATCCTGGCGGTGCCGCTGGTGGTGCTGTGCTTCTTCCTGGAGGGGCATCTGAAATCGAGCGACTTCGCGCGCTGGTCGGCGCTCATCATTTTCCTGCTCGCCTCGATCACCGATTACTTCGACGGCTATCTGGCGCGCGCCTGGCAGCAGACCTCCAACATCGGCAAGATGCTCGACCCGATCGCCGACAAGCTGCTGGTCGCCACTTGCCTGCTGCTGCTTGCCGCCGACACCGACCGCCATGCCGGCATCGCCGGCTGGTCGCTGTGGGCGGCGATCATCATCCTGTGCCGCGAGATCCTGGTCTCGGGCCTGCGCGAATATCTGGCGGCTTTGAAGGTCTCGGTGCCGGTGACGCAACTCGCCAAATGGAAGACCACCATCCAGATGATCGCCATCGCCTTCCTGCTTGCGGGCCCGGCCGGCGACAAGCTCTTTCCGCTGACCACCCAGACCGGGCTGGTGCTGCTGTGGATCGCCGCCCTGGTGACGCTCTACACTGGCTACGACTATTTCCGCGCCGGCCTCAAGCACATCATGGACGAGTAGCATGTCGACGAAGCTCATTTATTTCGCCTGGGTGCGCGAGCGGATCGGCAGACCGGAAGAAGACGTCGAGTTGCCGGCCGGCATCGAAACGGTCGCCGACCTGTTGCGCTGGCTGAAATCGCGCGGCGAGGAATACGAGCACGCGCTGCAATATCCTGACGTGATCCGCGTCGCCATCAACCAGGAACATGTCGAGCACCGCGAAAAGATCGCCGGCGCGCGCGAGATCGCGCTGTTCCCGCCGATGACCGGTGGCTGAACCATGTCCGCGGTGGTGCCTGTCGTGCGCATCCAGGCGGAGGATTTCGACGTCGCCGCCGAGATCGCCAGGCTGACAAGGCGTCGCTACGACATCGGCGCTGTGGTGACCTTCTCCGGCCTCTGCCGCGACGAGCAAGGCAGGCTCTCCGCGCTCGAGCTCGAACATTATCCCGGAATGGCCGAAGCCGAGATATCCCGCATCGCGGGCGAGGCAATCGCGCGCTGGCCGCTGCAGGGGCTCACCATCATCCATCGCCACGGCAAGATCGCGCCGGGCGAAAACATCGTGCTGGTGGTGGCCGCTTCCGCCCACCGGCAGGCGGCGTTCGACGCCGCGAATTTCCTGATGGATTATTTGAAGTCACGGGCGCCGTTCTGGAAAAAGGAACACCATAGCGACGGTTCCGAAGGCGGCTGGGTCGACGCCAAGGAGGCCGACGACAAGGCGGCGAGCCGCTGGAAGCGAGACTGACCAGGCTTCCGCGAGCCCTCAACCTTTGTCAGTGCCGATCAGATGATCGAGCGAAATCCGGCCGGGTCCCCAGGCCATGATGCCAAGCGCCATCGCCGCCCAGGTAATGTGCAGCGGCCAGCCGTCCGGCACGGTGAACTCGATGACCAGCGTCATCAGCAGCAACCCGAATGCCGCCAGTCGTGTCGCCAGGCCGATAACAAGGAGAACTGGCAACACGATCTCCGCTGACCCTGAAGCGAACGCCACCAGCGCGGGTGCCGGAAAATCATAAGGACCGCCCGGCAGATGCAATTTGAGTTCCGAGCTGAAAAGCAGCACTGCGACATCGTTCAACTGTAGAAAACCGTCCCATTTGTTGACGCCGGACCGCCAGAACGGGACAGCGAGGGCGCAGCGCAGGACAAGCTGCGTCAGCGATGGCGTCGCGATCGTGCGCAGGGCGGCATTCAGCCTTTCGACGAGAGCGGCGACCCCTCGCGGTTCGGTGCTCGCGTTCTGCCTTTCGCTCATCGTGCTCACCTTTCCTGATGTGCCGTCGTGAAGGCTCCCGCTTCCAGCACGCCGGCAATGTTGGCGGAAAGCTCGAATTCGGCACTCTCCGCAAACGCTGCCGCGGCCGCTGCGCCGAGCGACTCGCCCGCGACCAGATGCGAGATAAATACTGCGCCGCCGGGTGGTAGGTGGCGGACGAAGACCTCGAGGCCGGGCCGCGTGACCAGCGCATCTTCAGCGCCCGTTGCCCGGATCGGCCCAACAGGAGCGTCGTTCCGGTTTGCCGCGAAGACCGTGACTGCCGGGAACCGGGAGCGCGCGATCCGCGTCGCCGGATGCGGCCGCAGCACGGTGTCGGCAAGCCTCTCGCGAGGGATCGACGCCAGTGCCTCAGCCGACAGCGCCTCCGCGTCGGCGGCATGATAGGCATCGAGCCAGGCCCGCTCGATGCGCGCCACGTCGGCCAGCCACGGCATCGACTGCGCGTGTTCGTAGCGCTCGATGAAATCGGGAAAGTCGCGGCCATATTCGAATAGAAGCGGCGAGGTGGGTGGCGTTTCGCGGATGTGAGAGCGCGCCATCGCGCAAAAGAAATCCGGGCCGGTGATGCGCAGCGTCGCTGGAAAGCTGGCGGCCAGCGCATCGATCAGACTGACCGTGACGTTGTTGCGGTAGACGGCATATCGCTTGATCGCAGCCTTCCCGTTCGGCCCCGAGACAGAGTCAGGCGGGGCACGGTCAGGATCGAGCAAACCGGCGGTGAATGCCGCGGCATAGTCAAACCGGCGGCCGAGATCGCTCGACTGGAGCTCATCCTGCGGCATGGGCTTTTCCGAAATAGTCGCCGAGCGTGGACTGAACAGAGTTTGCGGAGCGGCCAAGAAGGCCGACGACAAGGCGGCGGACCGCTGGAAGCGCCCCGCCGTCCAAATAAATTCCTGGGACAGCCATGCCCATACGCCGCCGGCCATTCATTGACCGCAATCCTGCGAAACCCTTTGCCGGAAGGGGAGCAGGATCATGCTGGACAGGATCGCCGAGTTCTTCATCTTCGGACTGGTGCCGCTGGCCGTTGGCATACTTGCCGTTCCGGATCGTTCCGTGGCTGCCGAAAAGACCCTCAAGGGCGAGGTGATGTATCGCGAGCGCATCGCGCTGCCGCCCAATGCCGTGCTTTCCGTGCAGCTTGCCGACGTGTCGCTGGCCGACGCGCCGGCGGCAATCATCGGCGAGCGCAAGGTGGTGCCGGCCGGCCAGGTGCCGATCAAGTTCGAGATCAGCTTCGACCCGCGGGTGATCCGGCCTGATATGACCTACGCGCTGCAGGCGCGCATCACTGTCGATGACCGGCTGCTATTCGTCACCGGTACGCGCCATCAGGTCGACCCGCTCAGCGACGCGCCACAGACCATCATGCTGAAAATGGCGGCGCCGGGCGACGAGCCGGCGGCACCTTCCGTGTTCGGCCAAAGCTGGCTGGTCGAATATATCGACGGCATCGGCGTGATTGCCGAGCCGCGGGCGACATTCCGCATCAGCGAAGCCGGCAAGGCCGGCGGCAGCGGCCCTTGCAACGTCTATTTCGCCACCGCCAGGATAAACGGCTCGACGATCGCTATCAGCGACATCGGCTCGACCTTTAAGGCCTGCGCGCCTCAGGTCATGGCCGAGGAAAAGGCGCTGTTCGAGGCGCTGGCCAAAGCAGCATCCTACCACGTCGACGCCGGTAAGCTTGTCATCGCCGACAGAGACGGCCGCGACATCCTGCGCTTCAATGCCGCGAGCTAGCGCTTAGTCCGCGCCGATTGGCCCGCGCGGCAGCCGCATGTCGATCACGATGTGTTTCAGCGGGAATAGGCCGGGCAGAGGGCGCGTTAGTTCCACATAAAATGGCGGGTAAGGCAAAAGGGACGTTGGTCCCTTCGTTGAAGCCGCCAGAATGGCTGCGGCTCGTTCTGGCCTTAACTCAAAGGAGTCCAGACATGAAAACGCACACGCTTATCCTTGCCGCCACCGGTGCATCGCTCCTTGCCTTCACCGGCCTTGCCAAGGCGGACGACCATCTTGTCAATGCTCTTGACCACGGTCTCAAAGCGGACAGCCAACCGTTCCAGACCAACAAGGCCGGCCATAGCGGCGATCTCGCACCGGGGCAGGGCAGCCCGTTTTCAGGTGAAGAGACCAAAACCCCGTCCACCGACACGGAGGCGGCGAATGAACATGCGAACGTGAAGGAACGCCAGGCCAAATAGGCTGGCAGAACCCCGCCGCTAGGGGCGGCGGGCGACATACATCCTACCCGCGAGGCCGCATCACGAGGCATTCTCAGTTCGTCGCGAGTTTGAATACCGCGCCATAGTGATAGGGCGGCACATCAACCAGCTCGGCGAGCTTGAACCCGCTCGCTTCCACCGCCGCGGTGGTCTGTTCGGGTGACAGCCTCAGCTCGGTCTTTGGCCCGCGCGGCTCGCCCAAGACCGTGGTTTGCTCGCGCGGATACTGGTGCCAGTTGACGATGGCAAAACGACCGTCAGGGCCAAGCGTCGTCCGCACCGCGCGGGCAAGGCGCGGCCGGTCCGGAACGCCATGGAAAGCGTTAGCCATGAAAACGAAGTCGACGGTTTGAGGAACCAGCCCGGCAAGCTCATAGGCGTCGCCCGCCACAAACTCGCAATTGCTCGCGCCTCCCTCGGTCAGCCGCCGCCTGGCGACTTCGAGCATATCTGCATCGATGTCGATGGCGATTACATGACGGGCGACCCTGGCGATTGGCAGCGTGAACCAGCCGTCGCCGCAGCAGAGATCGACCACGTCCGTGCCGGGCTTCATGCCTACTGCCGCCAGGACGCTGGCAGGCTCGGGCCACAGCGCTTCCCACCAGCCGCTGGTTGGCATTTCGGTGCCCTGGAAGAAGCCGGGAATGGTGCTGATCATGGCCTTGTCGGCTCCCCAAATCCTCATTGTCGGGACCGCGTTTGATCCGCCCTCCGAGCTTAACGCACCGGTGACCCGTCGAGGAGCCTGAAGCTGAAAATGTCCGCTACTGCATATCGCGCAGCAGCGTGCAGCGGTTTTGCGATACCGGCATGCATCAAAACAAGAACCTGAAGTGCATCGCATGAGACCGGTCGAACGCGACGCGCTTAGCGAAAAAGGCCGGCGTTGCGCCGGCCTTTTGATGGGGTTCGGAATGCCGGCTTAGCCGACGATCTCGGTATCCGAGAACCAGTATTTGATCTCTTGCGCGGCGGTTTCCGGCGCATCGGAACCGTGCACGGAGTTCTCGCCGATCGACAGTGCGTGCAGCTTGCGGATAGTGCCTTCGGCGGCGCTTGCCGGATTGGTGGCGCCCATCACTTCGCGGTTCTTGGCAATGGCGTTCTCGCCTTCCAGTACCTGCACGACTGTCGGGCCCGACGACATGGATTCGACCAGCTCGCCGAAGAACGGACGTTCCTTGTGCACGGCATAGAAACCTTCCGCCTCGCGGCGGCTCATCCACACCCGGCGCGAAGCGACGACGCGCAGGCCGGCATCTTCCAGTATCTTGGTGATAGCGCCGGTGAGATTGCGACGGGTCGCGTCCGGCTTGATCATGGAAAAGGTGCGTTCGAGCGCCATGGGGTCGTCCTTGTGATGGAGAGTGGAATTGAGGGTGGCGGGCTCTATACAAGCCGCCCGCCGCCTTGCCAAGGGGAGGCCGGCGCAGCGCGCATTTCTGCGCTGGGGCGGCGGACTTTCAAGTCGAACCATGCCGCTGCTCATCTTTTTGTTGAGATCGGATTTTCCGACAACCGGTACCCACTTTGGATCCGACCGACTGGCCGCCCTATAGCGCGTCGTCGTCAGCCTGACCCGACGTCGTCATAACTGCATCTCGATCGTCAGGTTGGCCGTGTCGCCAGCCCCGAGGCCTTCGCGGACCCGCACCGCGGTCTTGATCGGCAAGAGCAGGCTGCCGGATTTCTTGTCGGGAAACAGCGATGTCCGCCATCTGGTCTGGCCGATGACGGCCTCCACGCCAAGCGAGCCCCAGGGCCTTGCCATCCCAACCATCGCCGTCTTGATCCGGGCTCCAAGCTCCGGCGGCAGGGTCACGAAATGCCAGCCGCCCTTGCCCGGATAGACCCAGATCTCGGCCTGCATGTCGTAGCGAAACATTCTATGCACTTCCTCAGGTCAAGGCCTTCACGACCGGCTTTGCCATGGTGTCTTGCTGGCATGCTGACGATCGGCGAACCATCCATGATATCCACAGCCCTGCTGGGGAGGAGTCATTCTTCCCCGCAAGGAGGATGGCAGCGCTGCCATTCCACTACCGCCTTGTCACGATAGACGGCCGCCGCGTTTCCCAGCCTTCCCGTTCCAGTTCCGGCACGCTGTGGTTCTCGCTGGGGTAGCCGATGCAGAAGTAACCGATCAGTGTCCACTCCGGCGGCACGTCCAGGATCGTCGCCATCTCGGCCGGGTCGAGGATCGAGACCCAGCCCATGCCTATTCCCTCGGCGCGCGCCGCCAGCCACATCGTGTGGACCGCCATGACAGCGGAATAGTCTATGGTGGCTGGCATGGTCTGGCGGCCAAGCCCATGCCCTTGCTCGGTTGCGCGGTCGGCGAAAACCGCAAGCTGGCAGGGCGCCTCGTTCAGGCCGGCAAGTTTCAGGCGCCCATACAGCGCGGCGCGTTCACCGCAAAAATTTGCGAGTGCCTCCGCGTTGCAGCGCTCGAAGCATGCCCTGACGGCGGCGCGGCATGTTTCGCTCTCGACGATGACGAAGCGCCAAGGTTGGCTCAGCCCGACGGACGGCGCGGCGCTGGCAAGCTCGAGCAGCCGCTCCAGCGCCCCTTCCGGGAGCGGCGTCGGCTTGAACCGCCTGACGTCGCGCCGCCACAGGAAGAGCTTGGCAAGCCCGGCGCGAAAATCGGCCGGGAACTCTGGGTTTGCGGTCATGGCGCGCTGCCTCTGTTGTGGTTGCCCGGTTCGCCGGTTTTTCGTCTTGTTTGCTTCGATCCGGGCAGTGATGCGGCGCCTCAAGCGACACTTCGTCTACCCGCGTTGTCGCATTTCGCCGGGCGGGAATTCTAATGCATGTCGCGCAAAAGTGTGCAGCGGTTTTGCGGCAACGACAAACAAGTGCATGCCGCGCAAAGGTGTGCAGCGGTTTTGCGGTAACGACATGCATCAAAACAAGAACCTAAAGCGCGTCACATGAGGCCGGTCGAACGCGACGCGCTTGTCTTATGACTTTCATTGCAAAGAGGCGAGAATGAATCGCTGGGAGAGAGTAGCAGCTCTCTCCTCAGCGGCGA
>NZ_JAMYTP010000046.1:0-20012 GCF_040322515.1 Mesorhizobium sp. M0136 | reverse complement strand
GCCTGCCTGCCAACCATCGATCAAACTCCTGCTCTTGTGACAGAAGTTAAACAAAATGAAGCTTACTTTGGTTCCAGGTGACTAGCAGAGTGTTTCGCATGGGATCCCATCCTTGTCGCGATCGAGTTTTCCGCCCCATGAGCAGTTTTGCAGGTACCAATTGGCTTCGTCGCAGGAACCGATCTGCTTGCACGTTCTCCGCGGCTCGCAAGAATAGCCGCTCTGCGCGACCAGCTTACGGCTGATGATGCCCAGCGGGCGACTCGACGGCGCCGTGCCGTCGGCGTGCGCAGCGCGCCATTCCCAGGGTGCCTGAAACGTCCCGGCCCACAGGCCGATCTTTGAGGCTTGGGCTTGCGCCTGCTGCCCCGCATAGGTGCCCTGGCTGTAGCGAGGCCAATCCAGCGCCTGGCCGTGCTCGACCATCCAGGCGGCTACGCCCGCGCCGTCAGCGCGCCGACAATCGCCGACAAAGCGGTGGTAGCGGTCCCACGTCACGAATGTGCATTCGAGCGGCCTCGACGCGGCCAGGAAAGTGTCCAGCGCTTCGGCCGATCGCCGGCCGCAAGGATACTCGGCGCCATTCGCATCGCGGCACAGCTGCCGGCTCTCTGGCGCGTCGATGCCGTTGAAGCGGACGCGCTGGCCGTGGATTTCGATCGTATCGCCGTCAATGACGGAAGCGACACCGGTAAGCGAGGCGGGCGCCGCCCTTCGTGGGCTGGCATTTGATGCATCGTCGCTACGTTGTGCGCCCGACGGCGCCAGGAAGGCGGCCACTGCCGCTGCTGCCGTAAGACCGAGCATTGCCGGCACGCTCGCAAGTTGGCGCCGCCACAGCTTGGCACCGGTGGGTCTCTGCCACCGACTGGATCGAAATTTGCGGTATGGCCTGCTCATCCGCTACGCCGACCAGCCCGGCCATGCGCTGTCGACCATGGGCAGGCCGGCGCAATAGTAATCGTCAAGGAACCGACCGGTGGACCGGTCGCGGCAGCGCCAGATAACGCTGTAGTTCTGGCCATAGAATTGGTCCCACGCGACGCCATAGGTTTGTGGTGGCGGTGGCCGGTAATACGTTCCGCCTCCATAGCCGTTGTTGGCAGCGACACCCACAGCTGCGCCGCCGACAGCCGCGATCGCTATGCCTGTCGCGACAGCATTGTCGGTTTGCACAAGCCTGGTGCACTTCTCTGCTGTTGCGCCCCTGCGCACTAGAAGGGACGCTACCCGAGTACGATACTGTTCGTCCGTGCTGCTGGCGAGAACGTGACATAGCGTAACGGTATTCATTGCCGTGAGATCGCTGTCCGACACGACAGTGCTCGTAGAGCAGCCGCTGACGCACAGGGCTGCACTTGCGATGAGTGCTCCAATTTTCATGTGAATCCCCCCAAACAAATATTGGGGCGAGTCCGACCTAGAAGTCCAGAGTTTTGTTTTTCACTTTGCTACGATTCACAGCATGCTGCGGCTAGCTGGCATCCACTGCAACCAACCCTTCCGCCGGTCGTTGACTGGATGCTGAGTTGATCTCAGCCACTCCAGAACTTGCCCGCTGGCTCAAAACCGGCGGGCTTTTTTCCGCGACGCCGGAAGGCTCTATCTCGCCGCATATTGTGGTACATCGGCACGCCGTCATCGGGCCGTGCGTTGACCAAGGTGGTCCCTCCGCCATGCTCGGCCGGCGCAGCCTTGACCGTCCGCGCGGGCCATCCCAATCAAGCCCGCTGGCTTCGGTCGGCGGCTTTTTATTTGATCCCCGGTGCCGTCGGCTTGGATCTAGATCCTCGCCAGTGCCGGATTTGAAGGTAAGCTGCGGCGGTATGATCGCACTTCGCGCGGGACGGACCATTGGTGTGCAGCAAGAGCGCCGAGTTCATTCGGCCAAGATTCTGCACTAGGCCGAGGTAGGTGAAGGCAGATAGCTATCCGGTAATCGCTGAGATATTGGAGATAATGTTCGGCCATGGAGGTGTGTACCAATATTATAAGTTTCCAAACTTCATGTACGAACGCCGTGGACGAGCTGCTGTGGGCGCTTGCCGTAAATCGCTTCCGCGAGTTCACAGTCAGAGGTTGGCTAGGACCCTAACGGGAGAGCTTCAACGGCCGCCTTCGCGATGAACTCCTCAACGAGACGCGGTTCACGTCCCTGGCCCAGGCCCGCGCGAGGCTCAATGTATGGCGCGCCGATTACAACGGCGCGCGTCCGCACTCGCACATCGGATGGCAGACACCCAACGAATTTGCATCGACCTTCAACCCGCGACGGTCGCTCGCGCTGCGCAACGTGAAACGCTCCGCGCCAGCACCCGTCGCGTCCACCGCCCATCAGGGCAAATCCACCCCCGGAAACGAACTCACGACTGGATAAAATTTGGGGGAAACGTCAGGGCGGCCATAACTTTGCAGTCTTCAGACGCGAGGCGGCGTACAACAGCGCTGCCCACCATGCTTGTGGCCCGCGACCCCACGGCTTTTCCCTTCATATCGTACACTATGCTTCCTTCATTATTACCGATGTCTGCATGACCTTGAGGTCTTCCCGCACCATTTCCGCGGCAAGCTCGCGCACGGATGTTTCATGCACCCAGCCGAGCTTCTCCTTCGCCTTGGTGGCGTCGCCCAGGAGAAGATCGACTTCCGTGGGGCGGAAGTAGCGTGGGTCTACCTGGACTAGGCATCTGCCGGTCTCGACATCATAGCCCTTTTCGCCGACTCCCTCACCACGCCATTCGAGCTCGACGCCGACATCTTCGAAAACCCATTCGACGAATTGGCGGACAGGGGTCGTCTTGCCCGTCGCCAGCACGTAATCATCCGGTTGGTCCTGCTGCATCATCATCCACATACCACGCACGTACTCACGCGCATGGCCCCAATCGCGTTGAGCATCGAGATTGCCGAGATAAAGCTTGTCCTGCTTGCCGAGGTAGATAGCAGCGGCGGCGCGGGTGATCTTGCGCGTTACAAAAGTTTCGCCCCGCAGTGGGCTTTCATGATTAAAGAGAATGCCGTTGGAAGCGTGGATACCATAGCCCTCGCGATAGTTGACCACGATCCAGTATGCGTAGAGCTTGGCGGCGGCGTAAGGGCTGCGCGGATAAAAGGGCGTTGTTTCGTTCTGCGGTACGGATTGCACGAGGCCGTAGAGCTCTGAAGTCGAGGCCTGATAGAAGCGGGTCTTGTCCTTCAGACCGAGGAGGCGGATCGCCTCAAGAAGTCGCAATGTTCCGATACCGTCGGCGTTTGCTGTGTATTCCGGCGTTTCGAACGACACCTGGACATGGCTCTGAGCGGCCAAGTTGTAAATCTCGTCTGGCTGGGATTCCTGAACTACTCGGATGAGATTAGTCGCATCAGTGAGGTCACCGTAATGCAAAATTAGGCGCGGATCGGGATCGTGCGGGTCTTGGTAGATGTCTTCGATGCGACCCGTGTTGAAGGAAGAGGAACGTCGCTTAATCCCATGAACGATGTAGCCTTTTTCCAGCAGAAGACGGGTAAGATAGGCACCATCCTGTCCCGTTATGCCCGTAACCAGAGCAACTTTCCTGTTCTCGCCCATTTTCTTCCTGCTCTATTATAGTTGAAGTTTCGAATCTGGGCTCGCCACACCGCCAGCAAACTGCGGCCCGCCCCATACCCTATGGTAGGATTTCGACAGATGCGGTGCGGAGCTCGTCATTGACAGTGTCAGCCAGCGAGCACACCTGCTCCTGCTTCGAGGCATAGCAAACAGAGTCTCGCCGCTAACCTGCCTAAGTCGCAGATGCGGGCTGCTTTGCGCTAACCAGGTAATCTTTGCCTGCTTCAGCGTCTTCTAATGGAAATTGTTTTGATCAGTGAAATCGATTGTTTGGATGAGGTGCATCCATAAAATGGATTGTTTGACAGGGCAGCGCGGCACCATCGGCGGCACAACCGTGGGTGATCGCTCCGCGCGAAGACAAAGTTCGTGTCAGTGGGCGGCTTCGGGCGAACCGCACATCTGAGACGGCGGCGAAAAGCGCGGGTAGGGCATTACGCATTGACCTCCATGAATTTCGGGCGGCGAGCCGGAAAACGGTCGCTGGGCTTCAACGATGGGGGACGAAGCGACCATCAACCTGTGTTTCATACTGTAGGCGATTCGCAGTGCGGCGGATTTGAACGGCTTCCTTTGCCAGCCCTCGCCATCGCATCCGGCGAAGGTCGTAGCTTCGTTTCCAGGTACCGAAGATCTTCTCGATCCGACTACAAATTCTGTGGATCGGTTGGTTCCAGGCGTCGAGCTTTCGGCCTCGTCGCGCCCCCACATAGCGGTTGCGATGATGCGCGGCCTTCCACCCTTGGCGCGCACCGCGTCGCCGAGATGATTGCCTCGGTAGGCGCTGTCGGCAAACCCTTCGCCGGGATTGTCGGGCAGAGCATCAGGAACGGCGTTGCCGTCCTCGGTGTGGGCGCCGTGACGGCGACCTCCTCGACAAGGGCCGTATCGGCGTAGGCACCGAAATGGGCTTTGAAGCAATGAAACGCTGGTCGGCCCTTGTGCTTGACCCTCGCCCTCTTCATCGTCTTCGTTGGCCGAGGCGATGATCGCCGCATCGACAAGCGTGCCGATCTTCACCTGGATCGCTGCTCTGGCGGGTGATCTCGGCGAACAACAGGGTCATGAACCTCAAGGGCCTTTCGAAAACGGACGAAAGCGGGTTCGCACAGGCGTCGGCTCCGACACCCAGAACCAGCAGAACCGTCGGAACGATCCTCCACATGGTTGCAGACGCCAAAATTCCTCTCTCGGCCGTCGTCGCACAGCATCGCGTGCCAGTCGCTCAGTCCTGCCGGATCGAAAGCTATCCGGCAGGAGTTGCGCCATGTTGGCGCACTTGAAAGCGTCAGAGGGCCCCGTGTCGCATCTTTCGATGGGACCGGAGGCCATGATGGCCATAAATGACGTGGATGGCCTGCGCCTGACATTCGACGGCTGGCGGGTCCTGCACATCCGTCCTTCAGGAAACGCCCCGCAAATGCCATGTTACGTTGAGGCAGTCAAGAATTGGACTTGAAAAAGGGACTTTGTGGACTGCCTCGACCGGCTGTTTCGCTTAGCAAGGCGCGGCCCCACGTTAGCAGAGCCTCATCGTCAAGGAACGCCTTAGTATCCAACACATGGATGGGCCACATCCACGCAATCAATTTTACACATGTCGCCGGGCGCATTAGAGAACGCTGAATTTAAACCGGAAGCGAGTGTACCGGCGTCAAGATTTGCGAGCGTCACAGAGATAAGGATAGGCAGTGCTAAGGGAGCTCTCTGCCCCACGGCGCAGCCTCTACCAAATCGCCCGGCGTAACGGTCGACTAGTATCGATTAAGAGATCCCAAGTCAGATGCAACCTCGTCTCTGAAACGAGATTTCCGAAAATGCAGGTCAGTGGACTGGTAAAGCGCCGGTTCGTCGTCTCTCAGAGGCGTACGGGGTTCGGTGATTGTCTGTGGTCGCTGGCGGCCGCTTGGCGCTACGCTCAGCGGTCGGGACGAACGCTAGCCGTCGACTGGCGCGGGTCCTGCTATCTCGACCAACCCTTCACAAATGCCTTTCCGGTGTTCTTCCAACCGATCAATGACATCGCTGGCGTACCGGCTATTTGCGACGACCGGATCAACGACTTTTCCTTCCCGGGTCCATTCTTCCCGGAGTGGTGGAATAGGCCAGCGATCGACTGCCTTTACCGCCCAGATGAGCAGATTTTCCAAGAGCGCGACGAGTTGGGCGAGCTCTTTCAGGCCGAACACGATGTCGAAGCGAACACAGTAGTGTGTGACGCTTGTTTGATGTGGCGCTGCGATGAGGATGCCGAGCGGCAGGTCTTCCAGAGTGTCAAGCCTCGGTCTGAAATTCAAACACGCATAGATGCCATTTACCAAGAATGTTTTGAGGGGCACAGCATCATCGGGGTTCATGTTCGACATGGTAACGGTGAAGACATCATGGACCATGCGCCCTACTGGGCCGATCCGGAGTTCGCCGTTCGACAAGTGTGCACTGCGGTTGATAAGGCTAAAGCGTTACCGCACCCCAAGCCTGTGCGGCTGTTCTTGTGCACGGACAGCGCGCAGATCCTGGATCACCTGTCGGCCAGGTTTCCCGATCTTCTCACCGTCCCCAAGCGTTTCCGATCCGATCAAGATGGCCCCTTGCACACTGCAGCACTCGGGATTGACGGCGGAATTTCCGCCCTCGTTGAGATGTATCTTCTCGGGCGCTGCGATACCGTAATTCGGTTTCCTCCGACGAGCGCCTTTACACGATATGCACGCCTTTTCGTACCGCGGGTAATTGAGTTCAATCTGAAGGACCCAAGTCGTTTGATTTTGATAGAAGGCAGCCAAAGAATCTCTCATCTTGGTTAGGACCCGCTACCTGGACAATTCGGCAGATGCAACGAACAGGCATAGAGACATCGACCGCAGTCCACGAGAGGCGGGCCATGGCATACGCTAAATGTCCCGCAGCTGCTCAGCTTGATCCGCAGGCTCGAGGATCCGGACACACTGCAGCAGTTCTTGGCTCCATTCGGGACTGTTGCCGACGTCGATGAAAACCGACGGCCTTAGGGCACGAATACAGAATGACGAGATCATTCATCTGCGGCCGTCCGGCAACGCGCCAGAACTTCGCTGTTACTCGGAGCGCCGCAAGACCATCCCAGAGCGACGGCGGTCGTGACGCTGACGCTAAGGGCGCGGGCAATGACGTCCAGAGACGAAATCGAGGTTGTTTAATGAAAGTGGTTCCAGTCATCATCAGCGGTGGAGCCGGATCGCGGCTATGGCCCGCTTCGAGGCAATCGCACCCCAAACCTTTCCTCAAAGTAGCAGATGGACATTCTCTCATTCAGCACACTGTGCTGCGCGCCGCTTCGATAGAGGGCGTAGTGGAACTCGTCGGTGTGATATCCGGGGAACACCTCTTCGTTACGAAGGACGACTTTGACGAACTGGATTCCGTGGTCCTGCCACGCACCTTTCTGCTCGAGCCTGAAGGCCGCGATACGGCCGCCGCCGTGGCGGCAGCCGCCATCCATGCCCGGGCAACACAAGGCACTGACGCAATTCTATGCGTCTTTCCGGCCGATCACATGGTTGGAAACCTGCCTGCATTTTTAGACGTCATGGGCCGGGCCATCGAACATGCGAAGCTCGGGCGGATCGCCACATTGGGCATCACCCCAACCAGACCGGACACGGCATTCGGCTATATCGAAGCGGATGGTGAGAAAGTCGTCCGTTTCGTTGAAAAACCGGATCTGGACACAGCCAAAGCCTATGTCGCGTCCAAGCGCTTCTTCTGGAATGCCGGCATTTTCTGCTTTAGCGCAGAAACCATGCTCGACGAGATGGCATCGCATTGCCCCGCGGTGATCCAGGCCGTCTCCGACAGCTACGAGAACGGCCGGTTCAGTCAAGGCGAAGGCTTTGCCAAAATCGAACTCGCGCCTGAGCATTTCGGCTCCGCGCCGCGAATCTCGCTCGACCACGCTGTCATGGAGAAGACGAATAAACTTGCCGTGGTTCCCTGCGACATGGGTTGGAACGACATTGGATCCTGGAACGCAATGGCCGATTTGATCGCCCCGGACGAAAGCGGGAACAGGATCCGCGGCGATGTTCACATGGTCGACACGACCGGCAGCTACGTGAGCTCCGACAAGCGCGTCATCGGAACGGTCGGCGTCAGCGATCTGGTGATCGTGGATTCCCCGGATGCTTTGCTCGTCGCATCCCGCGACCGCGTTCAGGACGTCAAGAAGCTGTTCGAGGGCCTCAAGGCTTCCGGACATGAAGCTCATCTGGTCCCTAGCACCGTACACCGGCCGTGGGGTACCTATACGGTTCTGGAGGAAGGCGAGCGCTTCAAAATCAAACGCATCGAGGTGAAGCCCGGTAGACGTTTGAGCCTGCAAATGCACTACCATCGCTCCGAGCACTGGGTGGTGGTCAGCGGGTCTGCGAAAATAGTCAACGGCGACCGGGAGCTGTTCCTGGCGACCAACGAGTCGACCTACATCCCTTGCGGCCATAAGCATCGGCTGGAAAACCCTGGCAGAATCGACCTTGTGATCATTGAAGTGCAGAGCGGCGACTATCTCGGCGAGGCTGATATCGTGCGCTTCGACGACGTTTATGGTCGGACGTGAATTTCACCTGCGCATGACGAGAACGGTCACGTGTCGCTGGCTAATTGCCACTAGGAAGGCCGAGCGCTCATTCAGGAACGACGCTTAATGTCCGAGGCAGATTGGCAGCGGGTGCAACGGGAGGCGGTGACGCTAACTTGGCAGAACTAGTCTTGGTCTAGGATGAAACTGCAATGCCAATCGCCAATTCGAACGTCTCGAAATTGTGCATCATTCCTGTTCAGGCCCCGAAACTCTTGAGCTATGCGGATGTCACTTGTTCGTCGCGAATGAACGCAATCGGCATCAGAAGGTGGGACAAATTAACCGGAAAACATTGGAAAGCATAGTAACGCAACACAGTCCCACTGTCGAATAAGCCTTTGATATTTCTGACTTTCCAAGCACCCTCCGGGCCCACCAAAATGTTTGATTTCATTTCGAAAAAGTGGCCTCGGCCCAAAACGTTTTGGGCCCATTATGGGCCCAACAAAAAAGGGCGGCCGATAAGCCGCCCTGCACCGGTCCGATTGAAACCATTCATTTGATGACGCGCAGCGGCATCCGTTGCTTCATGGCGTCGCGTTTCGCCTCCCGCTCGTTGATCGCGCGGGCGATATCGACGGCCATCCGCTTCTTGTTCGCCTCCCGTACGTACGCGTCCGTCACCGTCATCGAGGAATGTCCCATGGCTTCCATAATGGCGCGTGCCTGGATGTTGCATTCGGCGAGATACGTGCCGAAGGTACGCCGGAGCCCATGCAGGGTGTAGCCCTCCGGAATGCCGGCCTGCCTGTTCCAGTGCGCCATCATGCCGGTGAGGCTTTTTTCCGCAAACGGACGCCCATAGGCGTTCCTCAATACCGGTCCACCTTTCGAACGGTCTAGCGGCTCCAGAGCCTGCGCCAGCTTGTCCACGATGGGGATAAACACTTCCCTGCCGCCGTGGCGGTTTCGGTTCTTTTTCTGCCGAAACTCGAAGGCCTCGATCAAAACCAGCGAGCCATCGAACAGTTCGATTTCCTCGCTGACCAGATCTTCCCATTCCAGTGCGGCGATGTCGCCGCGTCTATTCCCGAGCCAGAAGCCGAGGGCGTAGCAGGTGCGCGCCGCCGAGCCGACTGCATGGCGCGACTCGAACTTTTCACGAATGGCCATCGGCCACCCAGGATTGGCCGTCGATTTGGGAATGCGAACGCGAATTGACAGCGAAGGATCGTCCTGCGGCTTGATCCACTTCTCAACGTCAAGCGCCACCCAAAGGAGCTTTTTGATCGCTACCAGCAGATGCTTTGCGACTGTCCGTCTGGTGCCAAACACGCCTTCGATAATCGCACGCAGACGGTCGGCATCGAGATGCTCGACCGGCGTGTCGCGCCAGGTGAGCGGATAGGCGGGATCGACCTTCATCTCAAGGAAGCGTTCAATAAGCCGAGCATTCTTGTGCTGGGTGGCTTGGTCGAAGTCCAGCCATTCCATCGTCGATTCAAGCCGGCGGGCAGCATGACCGAAAGTCTTCGGCAACGCCCGTCCAGGCAAGTCGATGATGACGCCCTTTTGACCTTGGCCTTGAGTTGCCCGTTCATAGGCGGCCTCGAATTCTGGATCACCTGGCCGGCCTGGAAGCCGAATTTCGGGTATTCCCTTGCCGCGGTAACGATAGACGAGCTTACCGCTTTTTAGGCGCGACGAGACTCCGGGATATTTGTCATCCTTGAATGGCCGGCCCATTAAGCCCTCCTTCCAGCCTTCTGCTGTTCCAAGCGCCGGGGCACCTCGATCGTCGCCGGAGGCGAAGGGCTTTTGCTCTCCATAGCGATCCGAAGGAGCAACGGGTAGGGGAAACCTCGACCTTGCTCTATGCCCTCGTATGTGCGCTTCGGGATGCCCAACAATTTCGCTGCGCTTTCTGCCGTGAATCCTTCTCTTGCCCGCCAAGCTTTCACATCTCGCGAGAGCTCGTCTTTATCATTGACGTCAACCCGTTTGCTCACATGGAAATCATACTACGTCGACAGCGTATACGCAATCTGCGTAATCATTTACGCCTAGCACTTTTTCCGCTTCGTTCCAAAAGCACCCGGAGACCACTCTCTTTGTCAGGCAAAGACGAAAAGGAGATATCGAGGGTGACACGATCCCAGATAGTGCGACTGTTGACGAGCTTAGGCTTCGGCATGCGGCCATCGCCGACCATCTCGTCAAATAGCGTCGGTCCAACGCCAACGTAGCGCGCTGCTTCCTCGCGAGAGAGACCACGTGGAGGATAAGAAATCGCGTCAGCCTTCACAGCCGTCAACCCGAAAAGTACAACCGGCAGTGGGGTGAAGTCTGGCGAGTCGGTTACGCTGGTCACACCGTTCGTCCGCGGATCCACCAAGCCAGACATCCCGCGCCGCGCCAATTTGGAATGCGACCTTTTCTTACGAATGCACATCGCTGTTAGGAAGATGTCCCCCACGTAGGGTTTGGAAAACGGCGGCAATGGCGTGCAAATCGGAACGGTTGACGTCAGAATGCTTGCCCACCGCTCGCGAACGAGGCTTCGCTCAGGCGCATCGACCGCTGATCTTCGTTTTGGGATTGCATTCGCCATTGTCGCTTAGCCAGCGACGAGCAGTTGGCTATCTTGCATAGCATACGGACCGCCGTGGGCGGGGACAGTCGGTCCCGCGTCCCGTCCTGCGGCCGGCGCCATGCTGACGCTCCTACGGCTGTCCTGTTCACCGCCCGCGACGGGGGCGAATTTCCTCCGTCCTACGCGCGACAATATCCGCTGTTGCGGACGCGCGCAGAACTGCGGTTTATACGCCGTTTTTCCGTTGAGCGCCGGCAGTCGCCGGCGCCGACCGTATCGTCCTGTCAGCAACCGTCTCCGTCAGTGTCACCAGTTACCGAAGCAATCGCTTCGGAGTTGACCGCCTAGAGCGGCTTTCCGGCGCGTACCATGGCACGCGCAATAGCGAGTTCGACTTCAGTCTTGGCATTCTCTTTCTGCGTCATGTTGTCGGCTGCAATGAGTCGCTTTAGCGCCCGCAGTGTCTCACCCCGGGTCCAGCCTACCTCCAACATGCTATCAATGACTGCCTGAAAGCCGGGCTCCATGGCCTCCTGACAGTCTAGCGCGCGGTCTGCGTAATCATGGTCGTCCAGGTGCCTGGGCGGATTTATCATTCTTCACTCCATGTCCGGCACGTCGCCGTTGGTGAACAGCACTGTCGGCGGTCCATAGTCGCCAAGCGCCGCGTTGGCGTCGCGACTCCATGCTATGACACCGACGTGGTTTGAAGCCAGCGCCTTTGCTGTACGGATCGCGCGGTCCTCGCTCTGCTGGTCGGTCTGGCCGTATGCTGTGAACAGTTCGCCATCCTCGCCGCGGTCGAACGCCACGACAAGGATCAGCTTCGGCTTTTTCTGATCTGACACATCGTCGGACACTCAGTGCGTCCTGCCGGAGCGGAGATGCATCTCGATCTTATTGATTACCTTGGTGAGGACATCGACCGCCTGGAGATTAACGGCGAAGTCGAATTACCTTCCGCCGTTTCGAATATCAGAACGCCGACCTTGGTCTCGTCGTCGCTCATCATGCCCATTCCAATGCCCGTCGGCATATAAGGTGGTTTTTCTGACATGGTCTCTCTCCTCAGATGCGGTGTGGCCTCGTCAGCAATTCGGCCATCTGGCCGTGCGACCCGAAGGGGGCCGAGCAGATAGATAGACGATGGCAACCCGTGTTATCCCGTTCAGCACTCTTCGAAATGCATCGACTGGCCGCGCATCATTGCTAGGGTCAGTGCGATTGCAGGATTTGCGGGCGGCTTCTCCATCAGCAAGGAACCATCGAAATCGCGCCACGCCGCCATGCGCAATTCACCGTCATCGGCGGCGGCAGGGTCGAAAACGTGGGCATCATAGGGATCCAGGTCAATCTCAATCGTCCAGTCCTTAAGCGCCTTGCGAGCCATTTCCCCAACCTGGGCGAGATCGCTGGTGAAGAAGGGGATACGGTCGCCATCTTCCGAAAGCGGCTCAACCCGATCCAGCGTCGGTCGCTCAGGCACCCAACCAAGAACGAAGGCAATATCGAAATCGATCTGGCGGTCCGGCCCGGTCGTGGTCTCCAACCGGGTGACAACATCAGGATAGAGCTGCTTGCGCGCCGGCCACGTGTCCGGAAGCGCCTCAGCTTGCAATCTCGTTTGGGGAACGTCGATCAGTTCCACGATCTGATGGCGCGGAACTCTGTCTTCCGGCCAGCCCGCACAACATGCCGCCGTCGCAGCCTCGTCGGCTTCCATCCAAACCGAAGCAGCCTGGTCCTCATCCTCGGTTGGCTTGTCGTCTTCCGGAAAGCCTTTGGAATTTCTTCCGCAGCGCCACCCCGCCATACCATTGACTCTTTATTAGGAAGAGAACAAATGAGGAACATTCGTCAGCATTTCGCGTTCAGGAAACAAATGAGTGCATCGACGCCAATCGCTGCCATTTCCGATCTCCGGGATCGCATTGCGCATCTCGAAGGCGGGAACACGCGCGCGCGTGCGGTGCTCCCGTTCGGTGTCGCGGCCATCGACAACCATCTGCCCGGGGGCGGCGTGGCGCTTGGTGCTCTCCATGAGGTTGCCGGCGGCGGCAATGGTGCCATCGATGGCGCTGCTGAATCGCTTTTTGCTGCAGGAATTGCGGCCAGGGCGCAGGGCAAGGTGCTGTGGTGTGTGACGCGTCAAGATCTCTTCGCGCCGGCAATCGCCGAGGTCGGACTTCACCCGGACCGCGTGATCTACGTCGAAGCCGGTGACGATAAATCCCTGCTCGCCTGCTTCGAGGAAGGTTTGAGGCATGTCGGGCTTGGGGCTGTGGTTGCCGAGGTTGCCCGGCCGTCGATGACGGGCTCGCGCCGCTTGCAGCTTGCAGCTGAAGGCTCGGGCGCCATGGGGATCGCCATCCGTCGCTGGCGCCGCCAGACTGAAGCTGCCGATTTCGGGCAGCCGACGGCTTCGGTCAGCCGCTGGCGAGTTTCTGTCTTGCCATCGAGGCCGCTCCCCGTGCCGGGTTGGCCGGGCGCGATGGCAACTTGAACTGATCAGGTCTCGTGGAGGGGAAACGCTGGATATCGAAGTGGAGGCTTGTAATGCAAAGGGTCGTCTCGCTCTTCCCTCCAAGCTGGTCGACAGATCGGCTCAGAAGGAAATTGGGCGACGTCTCGCCGCCACCGGATAGGCCCTTGGTGCTGGTCGGGCGGCAAGGCAATCGTCGCCTCGTGACCGCAGTCGATCGCGCGGCAGTGGAAGCGGGCTTGCGCGTCGGAATGCCGGCTACGAAAGCGCAGGCCCTCGTGCAGGGGCTGGCGGTCATGGATGCCGCACCCCAAGCCGACGCGGAGGCATTGGAGCGGCTAGCGCTATGGGCATTGCGGCGCTACGCGCCAATCGTCGCGACAGATCCTCCGGATGGATTGGTCTTGGAGACCACGGGCGCCGACCACCTTCATGGCGGTGAACAATTGATGCTGACCGATATGGTCGAACGCCTCGGCCGTGTCGGCTTCTCGGCGCGGGCCGCGATAGCCGATAGCTGGGGTGCCGCTCACGCTATTGCGCGCTACGTCAAGCAGACCGTCAGGGTGGTCGCCGTCAATTCAACCTACGATGCGATCCTTCCTCTGCCCATCGCGGCACTGCGTTTGCCCGATGCAATCGTCAGCGGTCTGCGGGTTTTGGGGTTCGACCGGGTAGGCGAGCTTCTGAAGCAGCCGCGCGCGCCACTGACGCTGCGCTTCGGGCCGGAACTCGGCCGCCGCCTTGACCAGGTTGCCGGGCGCCTTGCCGAACCGATTGAGCCCGTACGGGCAGCCGATGTGGTCGAGGTCAAGCGTGGCTTTGGCGAGCCCATCGGTGCGGCCGAGACGATCGCCCGCTATGTTGGCAAGCTTGTTCAGGCGCTATGTGCCGAACTGGAGACCAAGGGGCTCGGCGCGCGGCGGCTCGACCTGCTGCTCTACCGCCTCGACAACCGCGTCGAGGCCATTCGCGTCAGCACGGCCTTGCCGGTCCGCGATGTGAAGAGACTGACGCGTTTGTTATGCGACAAGATCGAGACGGTCGATCCGGGCTTCGGCATCGAGTTGATGCGGCTGTCCGCGCCCTTGGCTGAACCATTGACACCTAAGCAGACTATCTCGTCACTCATCGAGCAACGGGACGCCAACATCTCGGATCTGATCGACATACTCGGCAATCGTGTCGGCGAGGAGAAGCTCTACCGGTTTGCACCAGTTGCCAGCGACGCGCCGGAGCGATCGTTGCGGCGTGTGGCTCCGGCCTCGGTGGAAACCGGCGAGGCATGGCCGGACCATTGGCCGCGCCCGGCCCGTTTGTTTGCCGTGCCGGAACCGATCGAGGCCATTGCGCTGCTGCCGGATCATCCGCCAGCCAGCTTTACCTGGAGAGGCATCCGTCGAAGGATCAAGCGCGCCGATGGCCCTGAGCGAGTTTTCGGCGAGTGGTGGAAGCGCGACGCCGAGCTTGCCGCCGTGCGCGACTACTTCCAGGTCGAGGATGAAGCCGGCGAGCGGTTCTGGATCTATCGCGCCGGCGACGGCGAGGATGAAGCGACCGGCTCGCATCGCTGGTTCCTACACGGCATCTTCGGATGACTGCACGTTACGTCGAACTGCAATGCACCTCCCATTTTTCCTTTTTGCGCGGCGCCAGCTCCTGCGAGGAATTGTTTGCGCAGGCCGCCATCATGGACATGCCCGCACTTGCCATCTGTGATCGCAACAGCCTGGCCGGCATTGTCCGCGCGCATGAAGCGGCGAAGGCAACAGGTGTCAGGCTGATCGTCGGGTGTCGGCTGGATCTAGCTGAAAAAGTCTCCATCCTGGTTTATCCAACCGACCGCGCATCCTACTCCCGGCTTTGCCGGTTGCTGTCGCTGGGCAAGAAGCGTGGCGGCAAGGCCAAATGCGTGCTGCATTGGCCAGACCTTGTCGCGTATGGCGAAGGCCTTGTTGCCGTGTTCATTCCCGATCAAGCTGACGATACATGCTCGCTCTGGCTGCGGCGACTGTGCGAGGCATTTGATGATCGGGCCACTCTGGCGTTGACGTTGCGCCGCCGTCCCAATGACGCTTTGCGGCTGCACGATCTATCCAACCTTGCCGGACAGGCCGGCGTGCCGACAGTCGTCACCAACGATGTGCTGTTCCACGAGCCGTCACATCGCATCCTCCAGGATGTCGTCACCTGCATCCGCCACAATGTCACCATTGACGATGCAGGGTTTCGGCGAGAGCGACATGCCGACCGTTACCTGAAACCGCCTGAGGAAATGGCCCGGCTTTTTGGTCGCTACCCCGAGGCGCTCACTCGGACGCTTGAAATCGCCGAGCGCTGCCGGTTTTCACTGGATGAACTTGCTTACCAATATCCCGAGGAGCGCATGCTGCCGGAGCTGACGCCGCAGCAGGCGCTGGAGAAGCTGCCCTGGGAAGGCGCAACGGAGCGCTTCCCCGAGGGGGTGCCCGACAAGGTTATCGCCACGCTCAAGCATGAATTGCAGCTCATTGAGAAGCTGCAATACGCGCCGTATTTTCTAACGGTGAATTCGATCGTTCGCTTTGCCCCCAGCCAGGACATTCTGTGCCAGGGCAGGGGGTCGGCTGCCAACAGCGCCGTCTGCTAGCATCACCTCGATCGATCCCGACCGCAATGATCTACTGTTCGAACGCTTCGTCTCGGAGGAGCGCCGCGAACCTCCCGACATCGATGTCGACTTCGAACATGAGCGGCGAGAAATCGTCATGCAATGGGTGTTCGACACCTACGGCCGTGAGCACGCAGCACTTTGCTCGACCGTCATCCGTTATCGCTCGAAGGGCGCCTTGCGCGATGTCGGCAAGGCTCTGGGTCTGCCCGAAGACCTCATCAAGATGCTGTCGTCACAGGTCTGGGGCTGGTCGGACGAAGGCGTCCAACCCAGGCATGCCGAGGAGCTGAACCTCAATCTCGGCGACCGCCGCCTTCGTCTTGCGCTGGATCTGGCCAGGCAATTGATCGGAGCGCCGCGCCACCTGTCGCAGCATCCCGGCGGTTTCGTGCTGACTCGTGACAGGCTGGACGATCTGGTGCCGATCGAGCCGGCGGCGATGAAGGATCGTCGTTCACTCTGGCTAATATAAGCTTTGTACCTAGTATTGACTAGGTGCGTAAAATTGTAAGTACCGGCGGCGGCCGCCTCGGGTTCATTCCGCCGATGGAGCCCAAACTGGTTTCAAAGCCACCGGAGGATAAACACTGGATTCACGAGATCAAGCTCGACGGCTACCGCACCCAGATCGTCATCAACAGTCCCGACGATATCCGCGCCTTTACCAAGAGCGGCGCGGACTGGACGAACAAATATACCGGCCTCGTTAAAGCCGCGCGCGAGCTCGAGGTCAAAAACGCGATCTTCGAGGGCGAGGCGGTGGTCACCAACAACGCCGGGCTGCCCGACTTCGACGCGCTGCAGAAGGCCGTGCACAGCGATCCCTACGCGATGATCCTCGGCGCCTTCGACATTCTGCATTTGAACGGCCACGATCTGCGCGACATCGGCTGCAAGGCGCGCAGGGAAATGCTCTTCGGCATCATCAAGCCGAACAGCCGCATCCAGTTCAGCGAGGCTCTTACCCGGTGATGCGAAGTCGATTTTCTATCTCGCCGACCACGGGGCTAGAGGGGATCGTCTCCAAGCGCGCCGACAGCGTGTATCGAAGCGGCCCGACCATCGACTGGCTGAAGACCACGAGTTTCGTCATCAGCGAATATGAGCTGATGGGCCTCGAGAACGAGCCGGGTAAGGCCGGACATGGCCCTTTTGGCGCAGCCTGGCACCGGGCAATATGTCGGGACAGCCTTTATCTCGCTCAGCCGTGACATGAAGAAGCGGTTCTGGCAGCGCGTCCAGGATCATGCCGCCCACAAGCCCGAGGCTATTAGGAAACGCCTGCGACCAAGTGGGTGAAGCCGGGAGAGGTGAAGCTCCGCGTCAAGCACCTCCGCGGCGAGCACAAATATATACGCCATGCCTCGCTGCTGGGTTTCGACGATAAGAGCTAGGCCTATCTTTCCTAGCCCGCTGGCAGAAATCTGTCCGAAAGCGTACAATAGCAGATCGTCAGCAACAAAACATGGCCGCTGACGCTTAGGAGCGACCATCGCGCTCTTGGCCCAATACGAGGCATGTGGTGTGATGTCAGAAGAAAAAGGGCGCCCCGCCCTGAAACCCGAAATAGTAAGCGATCTTGCGCGGGAGTCAGGGGCCGCCGAACAACAAATACGCGAGATAGCGTCGCTGGTCGGCTTCGATCGCAGCTCGATCTTGCGGGAAGCTCGTCTCCTCAAAAACAAATAACCTCAGTGGGCTTCATTCGCGAGTGAGCCGCTCGGTCGAGCCACGCTGCCTCACGGTGGCGGGCTATTTACCTTGCAGGTCGCTAGTCAGAACTCTAATGCGGCCGGTCTCGTCCAACTGCCCTGCATCGTACTTTTTAGATGCCATTTCACGGACGGCATCCAAGCCGAAGTCTTCGATCGCTTCGGTCGATGTCACGACGAGGACGCGCTCTGTTCCATCAAAGGCTTCAAGCACCAACTCGAACCGCTCAGTGGTTCCCTCTTCGCCAGTAAAAACCAGGCCCATATGCCTTTCTCCCTTCCGATTAAGGTCTCGCCACTGAAAACAGCGGGAGAACAGCGAAGGCTGCCGACCCTTTTGAGCCTTTTGAGTGTTCGCTGTGGGGCCTTGTATGAAAAAATCTCGCTACCGGATTTCGCGAGGAACGGCCGGAATTATCGAGATAGCCGTTCGACGGTTTCAATGATGGCCTTGGCAAGGGCCCTGATGGCCGAACGCGGCACAGGGCGCTATGTCGGGAAGCGCGTCCAGGAACACGTAGTCCTTGCGCCGAAGGGCATGAAGCGGCCGGCGACGCAATGGGTGAAGCCAGGGCTGATCGGCCGCGTGAAGCACTTGCGCGGCGAGGAAGATCTGGGGCATGCCTCTTTGCAAGACTTCAGGGAAGAGAAGGGCTCGTGGGGCCATGTATTCCTCCCTGTACTTAGCCAAGATTTTAGGCAGGGATTGTTGCGGTCTTCAAGGCTTCGTACGATACCGAACAGTCGCGTTTCGGACCGGCTAAGCTGGCCCAAGCACCTCGTCGAATGGCATTACGAGGACCACTCTGCCGCTCTCGTCGGTGACCTCGAAACTGCAGTCGAACCAGCTGCGGATCGTGTACATGCGTGTGCGGAAGACGAGGTCCCGCGCATTGGCAAGCGCATGGGCGCGTAGAGCCTCATCGTCTGGCAGTTCGTCGCCTTCGGCGTCAGGTATCATCCGACCGCGATAGCGAACATTCAGGAAGTAGCGCAAGGCCGCCACTCATCTCTCTCGCTTGATCGGGAATTGGAACACGTTGGAGTATTCCTTCTCGGCGAAGCCGTAGGACTGGCCAGCAATCTGTTCCAGCTTCTCGCGATCCCGAAGCGTGATGTTTCCACGCGTGGCTCTGATCGCGCCGACGCTCTCCAGCATCTGCACCGCAATCGTGACGCCGGGCCGACGCGAACCCAACATGATGCTCATGAACTCATGCGTGAGGGGCATGTCATCCTGCTCCAGCCGGTCATGCGTCATGAGCAGCCATCGCGCCAGCCGCTCCTCAATGGAGTAGCCGGCATTGGCATAGGCCGTCTGGCTGACTTGAACGATAAAGGTATGCACGAAGCGCAGAAGGAGCGCGCGCAACGCGGGGCTCTGGTCCATCGCAGCGTGTAGGTCTCCGGCTCCAATGCGGAATGCTTCGCCCGCAGCCTGAACCATGCAGGAGTGCGGCGTGCGGTCCACGCCCAGCACCAAAGCTGTACCCACCAAACCCTCCGATCCCACCATGCCGACCTCAAACCGTCCTTCCCCGGTGTCGGCGACGATTGATGCAATCCCATATTCTGGGAAGGTCACATGCGCGATTGTTTGATCGGCTCTGAACAGATGTTCTCGCAACTCAAATGTGACCGCCTCAAGATGCGGCTGCACCAGTGCAAAGTCGTCAGGCGACAAAGACGTCAGCAGACGATTGCGAATTATTGATTGCTGGAGCTGAGCCATGCTCGTCGCCTCCCTATCGGGGCAAGAGCACGCGCATCTCTCAGTCGCTTGCGCCCTGATGTCAGCAAGCGATGGCCAAATATCCTCCTAATCCCTGTCTCTAGCAATGATATCTGGCGCTAAGTCCGCATGAGTACGAATCCGTACACAAGTTTCAGTCTGGATCGACCGGTTCGACCGTTGATGGTTTCGGCGTCTGCTGGAACTTAAAGCTTTGGTCCAGCTTATGGCGATATGAGCACACGCGGGATAAACTTCCTCGACAAATGGATGCAGAACACCTGCCGGATACCATCGGCACAGAAGTCATCTGGGTGAGCGAACTGACCCAGAAACTGTTTGCCGACGCAATGAGAGAGCTGAAAAAGTGGATGCCCTCAAACGAACATATCGTCTGCAGTTCATCCTCAAAGCCGAGGAACTCGCTGTCCTGGACGCTTGGCGGTCTGAGAACAGACTGCCGAATCGTGCTGAGGCAGTACGGGCGTTGCTTCAACGCGGGCTCATAGCAAAGGATTATGCAGAGCCAAGCGCACGTTCGGGCGATTTCAGAATTCTCAAGCGCCCCGACGACTAGAGCGCCGGACGCTCAGATTGAATCAAGAGGGATTGAACGAAGCCGCTGACGCGGCATTTGGTGCACCGGTTTGCGGATGACGCTTCTGTTTTGAAGGATTGCTGCTGTTGAAG
>NZ_JAMYTP010000045.1:0-21680 GCF_040322515.1 Mesorhizobium sp. M0136 | reverse complement strand
GCCATGGAAGAGAAGCTGCGCTTCGCCATCCGTGAAGGCGGCCGCACCGTCGGTGCCGGCATCGTCGTCACCATCAAAGAGTAATCGCCGGCGCTGTCGGTTGAGATCGGATGCAAAAGGGCGGTCTTCGGGCCGCCTTTTTATTCTGATATTCTGGCAATGGATTAACCGCATTGCCTTAAATCCTGTTGCAAGCGCCTCTGCCATAACTAGTATAGGTTGCATCGAGGGGCTGCCCAAATGGTTCCATGGCGCCGTTTGCATAGCCAGGCATGGTGGTCGCTAGGCCTGATCTGCCTAGTGTCGTTGCTTGCCATGGGCCACGCTGCCTTCGCAGCGGATGCAAAGAAATCCACGCCGGAAAAATCCACGCCGGATCTCGGTCCGACGATGCGATTCGTCGTCGTCCGCAGCAGCGCGCCGGGCTGCGAGCCGACCTGTCCGGAATGGATATCGGCGGAAGGCACCATAGAAGCCGGTACGCCGGCCCTGTTCAAACGCACGCTGAAGGCGCTTGGCGGCCGAAAGCTGCCGATCGTCGTCGATTCCCCTGGCGGCAATGTCGAAGCGGCGCTGACACTTGGTCGCCTGATCCGCAAGAACAAGCTCGATATCGCCGTCGGCAAAACCGGCTTCGTCGGCTGTCTGCCGGATATGAAGAACTGCAAGGAAAACGATGGCAAGGGCGCCCGTTATTTCGGCAATGCGTATGCCAACGGCGCCATCTGTAATTCCGCCTGCCCGTTGATGTTTTCCGGTGGCATCCGGCGCGTGGTCGGGGAGTGGGCCTTTCTCGGCGTCCATCAGATCACCACGACCTATATCCGGACGAAACTGCTGTACCGCACCACCTACCGCATGGTGAAAGGCAAGAAGAAGATACTCAGTACCAGGGTCGTCAGCCGGAAGAACGCGGGCAGCTACAAGACCTACGAAATGAACAAACCGCTGGAGCGGAAGCTGGCGGCCTATCTGAAGGAGATGGGCGTCGGCCTGGGCGTGCTTGAGACCATGAAAAGCACGCCGGCCAGCGGCATCCAGCAACTGATTCCCTACGATATGCTGCAAATGAATCTCGTCACCAGTCTGGATGCCGTCGACCTGCTGACCGCGCCAACCCTGTGCAAATCCGATCCGTTGCCGGCGAGTTGCAGGGAAGTGCCGGCGCCGGCGAATATCGCGAAGCCGGCCGGGCAAGTGGTGGCGAGCGCCGAGCCTGCACCTCTGGGGCTCGAAACCCCGCCGGCGAAGGAGGTCGCTGACATGCGCTTCGTCCTGGTCCGCGGCAGCAACCCGCTATGCAATCCCAATTGCCCGGAATGGATCTCGGCCGAAGGCACGATTACCGCTGACACGGCCGAAAAATTGCGCCAACTGCTTGATAGCGTCGGCGACCGGCGCCTGCCCATCGTAGTCAGTTCGCCGGGTGGCGACGTGCTCGGTGCTTTGGCGGCCGGAAGGCTGATCCGCGAACGTAAACTCGACGTCGCCGTGGCGCGGACGGATTTCATTGGCTGCGAGCCGCGGCAGGCCGACTGCACGGCCGAAGACGGCGTCTACAACGGACTGACGGTCGATGCCGGCGGCGAGTGCGGCTCGGCCTGCCCGATCATGCTCGCCGGCGGTGTCAAACGCCTGGTCGGTCCGCGTGCACAGTTGAGCGTGCATTCGATGGGCTTCGAGCAGCGGGTCAAGGCCTATCTCGAGGACATGACTGTTGGACCCGGCATGTTTTCGGCGATGCAATCGGCGCAATATTCGCGCTACCGGCACCTTGAACCAGAGATGATGCTGAAAGTCGGGCTGACGACCGGGCCTGGGTCCGCGGACGAATTGACCGGGCCTGGCATCTGCAGATCGGAGCCAAGGCCGGAGAACTGCCGCGAGATCTCGGGCGCCAAGGCTCAGGCCACCACGCCCGTGAAATCATAGGCCGGTCAAATCGTAAGGCAGGCATGATAGCCGGGCCGACTGGCCATCGAGGCAGGTTGAGCGGCGCTCGATATTTCCGCTATCGTCCAGCGAAGAGCAGATGGGGGATAGCGAATGAGCCAGGATGTCCCGACCTTGTTCGAATGGGCCGGCGGCTCCGAAGCGCTGAACCGCCTGACCCAGACCTTCTACGACAAAGTCGCTCGGGACCCCATCGTCGGGCCGGTGTTCAAGCACATGTCGCCGGACCATCCCGCTCACGTCGCGGCTTTCATCGGCGAAGTCTTTGGCGGACCGAAAACCTACAGCGAAAAACATGGCGGCCATCGCGAGATGGTGATGCATCATCTCGGCAAGCATCTGACCGAGGAGCAGCGCCGGCGCTGGATCAATCTTCTTGCCGACGCCGCCGACGAGATCGGGTTGCCTGACGATCCCGAATTCCGCTCGGCCTTCATGGGCTATGTCGAATGGGGATCGCGGCTGGCCAAGATGAACTCCAACAAGGGCCCGACCTGCGATCCCGAGAGCGAACCAATGCCGACCTGGGGTTGGGGGGTGCCGGGCGGCCCCTACAAGCCGCCTTCGGGAGACTGACCGGGCACGAATCGGTCGAAAACCCTGCCGGCCAGGAAAACGGGTGGCTATGGAGGTTTCGGTCTCCAGGCTAACGGTTTGAAGTCGCCGTCGACTGGCGGGGCCACACTGAGAACCGGAGACTTGCGATGAGATCGGAAGGCAAGAAAAGTTCAGACAGCGCCTTTGACAGCGGTCGCGGAACTCGAAATCCATTTGGCGTCATGGACGTCCCCACTCCCGACGACGAGGAGGTGTCGGCGTTCGCCGCCGGCGTGAAACTGGAGGGAACTGCAAGTGATGAAAACGCCGAAACGTGGGGCACCGAAAGTGACCGCGACAGCAACGACACCATCGACGGCAGCTGGTCCAGCCGATGGAACGGCGGTGCCGATCCCACAATTCCGGGCGATGCCGACGATAAATGGAAGTCCGGCCGGGGTGAGGTGAAGACAGCGGGAGAGAGAGTTTACCTATTGTTCGATTGGCATCATGGCGTGCGCAAAGGGCTGATCGATGCGCGGCGCGAGGGCGCGAAAGGGCTGGTTGGAAAATATATCAATCTGACCGATCCGAAAATCGTGCGTCCCTGGGTCGGCCTGATCGTCAGCAACCAGAGAATCGACGGGAAATGGCCGGGAGGACGGCTGGACTTCCGCAGATGAAGGCTGGGTAGCGCACGTCGCTCTTTACAGAGCGCGCGGAAGCTTTTAGGAAGCGCCTGCTGCGCCGACATGCGCATACGGGCATAGCTCAGTTGGTAGAGCGGCGGTCTCCAAAACCGCAGGTCGTAGGTTCGAGCCCTGCTGCCCGTGCCATTGAATGGATGCCTAAAACGATTCTTTTGCAGTGCGGCCTTTGAAAATCGGCTTGTGACTTGCCACATAGGTCGAGTTGCGGCATAAGGGCCGCATAGCCGGGACGGGACGACTGGATGGTTCCGAGGCGGCGTTTGGCCATAAAGCGGACACTTGCCACTTGCGTGGATCAAGAATCGGTTTTATGTAGACGAGACAGACACGCGACGCGTGGAGCTGGGAAGCCGGCTTTACGCGTCTGATTTGCATGGGCGAAATGATCGCGCTGATTCGGCGCGAACGCACGCTCAAGCGGCACGTCCCGGCCAGCGGGATCATCCAGGAGACCCGGCCAACGGGTCTTGCAGACAGAGCGGCATATGGCTTCGAAAACCACAAATCCCTTCACCTTTCTCCAGCAGGTTCGCGCGGAGACCGCCAAGGTCACTTGGCCGTCGCGGCGCGAAACGATGATCTCGACGGTGATGGTCCTTGTGTTCGCGGTCATCGCGATGATCTTTTTCTTTACCGCAGACGTGGCCATGGGCTTTGCGGTCGAAAAAATCCTCGGCCTCGGACAGTAAGTCCGGCGATTACGGAGAAGTCTTGAAATGACCGCGCGGTGGTACATCGTCCACGCCTACTCGAACTTTGAAAAGAAGGTCGCCGAGGACATCGAGAACAAGGCCAAGCAGAAGGGCCTGTCCGCCGACATCGAGCAGATCGTGGTGCCGACCGAGAAGGTCGTCGAGATCCGCCGCGGCCGCAAGGTCGATGCCGAGCGCAAGTTCTTTCCGGGCTATGTGCTGCTGAAGGCCAATCTGACCGACGCCGTGTTCTCGCTCGTCAAGAACACGCCGAAGGTTACCGGTTTCCTGGGCGACTCCAAGCCGGTGCCGATCACCGAAGCCGAGGCCCAGCGTATCCTGAACCAGGTTCAGGAGGGCGTCGAGCGGCCGAAGCCGTCGGTGACGTTCGAGATCGGCGAAGCGATCCGCGTTTCGGATGGACCATTCGCGTCCTTCAACGGTTTCGTCCAGGAAGTGGACGAGGAGCGGGCGCGGCTCAAGGTGGAAGTTTCGATCTTCGGGCGCGCTGTGCCGGTCGATCTGGAATTCGGACAGGTCGAGAAGGGCTGATCCGAAATCCCTGCACCGGTTTCGGCGGCAGGGAAGGCGGCGCGGAGATCGCGCGGCCAAAAGCGGGTGGGAGGCGAATGCGGCTTTAGCCGGCCGCGCGGACCGCACCACCAGACTGCAACCGCCGGCAAGACCGGCATGAGAAAAGGCAGGAAGAGAGATGGCTAAGAAAATTGCAGGCCAGCTCAAGCTCCAGGTTTCCGCGGGATCGGCCACGCCGTCGCCCCCGATCGGCCCGGCGCTTGGTCAGCGTGGCATCAACATCATGGAGTTCTGCAAGGCATTCAACGCGCAGACCCAGGAAATGGAAAAGGGTTCGCCGGTTCCGGTCGTCATCACCTACTACCAGGACAAGTCGTTCACCTTCGTCATGAAGACGCCGCCGGTGAGCTATTTCCTGAAGAAGGCCGCCAACCTGAAGTCGGGTTCCAAGGAGCCGGGCAAGCTCAAGGCCGGTACGATCGGCCGCGACAAGGTGCGCGCCATCGCCGAGCAGAAGATGAAGGATCTGAACGCAAACGACGTCGATGCGGCCATGCGCATGGTCGAGGGCTCCGCCCGCTCGATGGGTCTGGAAGTGGTGGGCTGAGATCATGGCAAAGATTGCAAAGCGTGTATCGAAGACCCGCGAAGGCATCGACCCCAACAAGGCTTACGCTTTGGGTGAGGCGCTGAAGCTGCTCAAGGATCGCTCCTCGGTGAAGTTCGATGAGACCGTCGAAGTCGCGATGAACCTCGGCGTCGATCCCCGCCATGCCGACCAGATGGTCCGCGGCGTGGTCAATCTGCCGAACGGCACCGGCCGCAGCGTTCGCGTCGCCGTGTTCGCGCGCGGCGACAAGGCCGAGGAGGCCAAGGCCGCCGGCGCCGACATCGTCGGAGCGGAGGATCTGGTCGACATCGTCCAGAAGGGCACGATCGACTTTGACCGCTGCATCGCCACGCCGGACATGATGCCGCTGGTCGGCCGTCTCGGCAAGGTGCTCGGCCCGCGCGGCATGATGCCGAACCCGAAGGTCGGCACCGTCACCACTGACGTTGCCGCCGCTGTCAAGGCATCGAAGGGCGGCGCCGTCGAGTTCCGCGTCGAGAAGGCCGGCATCGTTCATGCCGGCGTCGGCAAGGTGTCGTTCGACGTCAAGGCGCTGGAAGAAAACGTCCGCGCCTTCGCAGACGCGGTGACCAGGGCAAAGCCGGCTGGGGCCAAGGGCAACTACGTCAAGAAGGTGTCAGTCACCTCGACGATGGGCCCGGGCCTCAAGCTCGATGTCTCGACGCTCGCAGCGTCCTGATACGAACAATTGGATCGGCCGCTAAAACGCCGATCCGTGAAAGAATTCCGGGCCTCCGACCTGTCGGTGGCCCGGTACCGGAAGTCGAAAGGCTTCCGGACATCCTGTCCGAGATTGCAGGCGGCCCCCAAGCCTTAGGTGATGTGGGCCTTAATTCATGTGGGCCTGCATGAGACGGGTGAAGACCGGACAACGGAGCGAAAGCTCCAATGAAAGGTTCGAACCGTGTTTGCCTTTTGTCTGCGCACCGTCCGGCTTGCCGGCAGGTGTGGCGAAAGGGGGCAGGATCCTCGAGCGTCGTTCGGGAGATCCGTTACTGGATGGCCCGGCCGGCAAAAGGCAACCCGACGCCTGTCCTTCGTAGAGGGCAGGGGTCAACTGGAGATAGGCAGTGGACAGAGCGGAAAAACGCGAACTCGTCACGGGCCTGAATGATGCGTTTTCAAGCGCTGGTTCAGTCGTCGTGGCCCACTACGCCGGTATCACCGTCGCGCAAATGAACGACCTTCGGTCGAAAATGCGCGCCGCCGGTGGCACCGTCAAAGTCGCGAAGAACCGTCTCGCCAAAATCGCTCTTCAGGGCACGGACTCCGCATCGATCATCGAGCTGTTCAAGGGACAGACGCTGATCGCCTATTCGGAGGATCCGATTGCGGCGCCGAAGGTCGCGTCCGATTTCGCCAAGGGAAATGACAAGCTCGTCATTCTCGGTGGCGCAATGGGCACCACCTCGCTCAACGCCGACGGTGTGAAGGCACTCGCCACACTTCCGTCGCTCGATGAGCTGCGCGCCAGGCTGGTTGGCATGATCGCCACGCCGGCAACCCGGATCGCCCAGATCGTCAATGCGCCTGCGGCCTCGGTCGCGCGCGTCATCGGCGCTTACGCCCGGAAGGACGAGGCGGCATGAGGCCGTTCCTCGCTATCACAAACACACGTTCGAACCTTATGAAGGAACATTGCAATGGCTGATCTGGCAAAGATCGTAGACGACCTTTCGAAGCTGACCGTCCTCGAGGCGGCCGAGCTGTCGAAGCTTCTTGAAGAAAAGTGGGGCGTTTCCGCCGCTGCTCCGGTGGCGGTTGCCGCTGCCGGCGGCGCTGCGGCCGCTGCTGCTCCTGTCGAGGAAAAGACGGAATTCGACGTCGTCCTCACCGAGGCAGGCGCTCAGAAGATCAACGTCATCAAGGAAGTTCGCGCCATCACCGGTCTTGGCCTCAAGGAAGCCAAGGACCTGGTCGAGGCGGCTCCGAAGCCGGTCAAGGAAGGCGTTTCCAAGGCCGACGCGGACAAGTTCAAGGCCCAGCTGGAAGCAGCCGGCGCCAAGGTTGAACTGAAGTAAGCGTTGAGTACCGGCGGATGGCGTCGCGCCGTCCGCCACTCCCATCACGTCTAGGGGAGGCTCATAGCGCGAAGAGTGCGAAAACCTCTTTCCTGAGGGCCGCAAACCGGCCTTCAGGAAACGGGTTTTCTCCCGTTTCTGGCCCACCGCCAATTGGTGGTGGGTGAAAAGACAAGAAGCCGCCGACAGGCGGCGGGCAACAAGACAGGGCCGCCAAGGTGGCCCGAGATGCAAGGCGAGCCGCGGCGAGGCTCGTCCCGAGAATTGAGCTAAGGAGCGACGATGGCCCAGACCCAGACTTTCAATGGCCGCAGACGCGTACGCAAGTTTTTCGGAAAGATCCCGGAAGTTGCGGAGATGCCGAACCTGATCGAGGTTCAGAAGGCATCCTATGACCAGTTCCTGATGGTGGAGGAGCCCAAGGGCGGGCGTCCTGACGAGGGGCTGCAGGCAGTTTTCAAGTCGGTCTTCCCGATTTCCGATTTTTCCGGCTCCTCGATGCTGGAATTCGTGAAGTACGAGTTCGAGGGACCGAAATTCGACGTTGACGAATGCCGTCAGCGCGACCTGACCTACGCGGCGCCGCTCAAGGTGACGCTGCGCCTCATCGTGTTCGATATTGACGAGGATACCGGCGCGAAGTCGATCAAGGACATCAAGGAGCAGGACGTTTACATGGGCGACATGCCGCTCATGACCTTGAACGGCACCTTCATCGTCAACGGCACCGAGCGCGTCATCGTCTCGCAGATGCACCGTTCGCCGGGCGTCTTCTTCGACCATGACAAGGGCAAGTCGCACTCGTCCGGCAAGCTTCTGTTTGCCGCGCGCGTCATTCCCTATCGCGGCTCATGGCTCGACATCGAGTTCGATAGCAAGGACGTCGTGCACGCCCGTATCGACCGCCGCCGCAAGATTCCGGTCACGTCGCTGCTGATGGCGCTCGGCATGGACGGCGAAGAGATCCTGTCGACCTTCTACAACAAGATCACCTACAAGCGCGCCGGCGACCATTGGCGTATCCCATTCAACGTCGAGCGTTTCCGCGGCCTCAAGGCCGTTGGTGACCTGGTTGACGCCGACACCGGCGAGGTCGTCGTCGAAGCCGGCAAGAAGATCACTGCCCGCCAGGCCAGGGCGCTTGGCGAAAAGGGTCTCAAGGCGATCAAGGCGACCGACGAGGATCTGCTCGGCAACTATCTCGCCGAGGATATCGTCAACTATGCGACCGGTGAGATATTCCTCGAAGCCGGCGACGAGATCGACGAAAAGACGCTGAAAGTGCTGCTCGGCACCGGCGAGGACGAGATCAAGGTTCTCGACATCGACCATGTCAACGTCGGCGCCTACATCCGCAACACGCTCAACGTCGACAAGAACGAGAGCCGCCAGGACGCACTGTTCGACATCTATCGTGTCATGCGCCCGGGCGAGCCGCCGACGCTCGAGACCGCCGAAGCCATGTTCAACTCGCTGTTCTTCGACAGCGAGCGCTACGACTTGTCGGCCGTCGGCCGCGTCAAGATGAACATGCGCCTTGAGCTCAAGGCCGAGGACACGGTGCGCGTGCTGCGCAAGGAGGACATCCTGGCCGTGGTCAAGACGCTGGTCGAACTGCGCGACGGCAAGGGCGAGATCGACGACATCGACAATCTCGGCAATCGCCGCGTGCGCTCGGTCGGCGAGCTGATGGAGAACCAGTACCGCGTCGGGCTGCTGCGCATGGAGCGCGCGATCAAGGAACGCATGTCCTCGATCGAGATCGACACGGTCATGCCGCAGGACCTGATCAACGCCAAGCCGGCGGCTGCCGCCGTGCGCGAGTTCTTCGGTTCCTCGCAGCTGTCGCAGTTCATGGATCAGACCAACCCGCTGTCGGAGATCACCCACAAGCGCCGTCTTTCGGCGCTTGGACCGGGCGGTCTGACCCGCGAGCGTGCCGGTTTCGAAGTGCGCGACGTGCATCCGACGCATTACGGCCGCATCTGCCCGATCGAGACGCCGGAAGGCCCGAATATCGGCCTGATCAACTCGCTGGCGACCTTCGCGCGCGTCAACAAATACGGCTTCATCGAGAGCCCGTACCGCAAGATCGTCAATGGCAAGCTGACCAATGAGGTCGTTTACCTGTCGGCTATGGAAGAGGCCAAGCACCACGTCGCGCAGGCCAATGCCGAGCTCGACAAGAATGGTCATTTCGTCGACGAATTCGTCATTTGCCGCAACGCCGGCGAAGTGATGATGGCGCCGCGCGAAAACGTCGATCTGATGGACGTATCGCCGAAGCAGATGGTGTCGGTGGCCGCGGCCCTGATCCCGTTCCTCGAGAACGACGACGCCAACCGTGCGCTGATGGGCTCTAACATGCAGCGTCAGGCCGTGCCGCTGGTGCGCGCCGAAGCGCCGTTCGTCGGCACCGGCATGGAGCCGATCGTCGCCCGTGACTCGGGCGCCGCCATCGGCGCCCGCCGCGGCGGCATCGTCGACCAGGTGGACGCGACTCGTATCGTCATCCGCGCCACGGAAGATCTCGATCCCGGCAAGTCCGGCGTCGATATCTACCGGCTGATGAAGTTCCAGCGTTCGAACCAGAACACCTGCATCAACCAGCGTCCGCTGGTGCGCATGGGCGACCGGGTCAACAAGGGCGACATCATTGCGGACGGCCCGTCGACCGAACTCGGCGATCTGGCCCTCGGCCGCAACGTGCTGGTCGCGTTCATGCCGTGGAACGGCTACAACTACGAGGATTCCATCCTTCTGTCCGAGCGCATCGTCGCCGACGACGTCTTCACCTCGATCCATATCGAGGAATTCGAAGTCATGGCCCGCGACACCAAGCTCGGGCCGGAGGAGATCACGCGCGATATCCCGAACGTCTCGGAAGAAGCGCTGAAGAACCTCGATGAGGCCGGCATCGTCTACATCGGTGCGGAAGTGCAGCCGGGCGACATCCTGGTCGGCAAGATCACGCCGAAAGGCGAAAGCCCGATGACGCCGGAAGAAAAGCTGCTGCGCGCCATCTTCGGTGAAAAGGCCTCGGACGTGCGCGACACCTCGATGCGCATGCCTCCGGGAACCTTCGGCACGGTCGTCGAAGTGCGTGTCTTCAACCGCCACGGCGTCGAGAAGGACGAGCGCGCCATGGCGATCGAGCGCGAGGAGATCGAACGCCTCGCCAAGGACCGCGACGACGAGCAGGCGATCCTCGACCGCAACGTCTATTCGCGTCTTTCCGACGTTCTCGTCGGCAAGGAAGCGATTGCCGGGCCGAAGGGCTTCAAGAAAGGCTCGAAGCTGTCGAAGGACACGCTCGACGAGTATCCGCGTTCGCAGTGGTGGCAGTTTGCCGTGGAGAACGAAAAGCTCCAGAGCGAACTGGAAGCCCTGCGTGGCCAGTACGACGATTCCAAGAAGGCGCTCGAGCAGCGCTTCATGGACAAGGTCGAGAAGGTGCAGCGCGGCGACGAAATGCCTCCGGGCGTCATGAAGATGGTCAAGGTCTTCGTGGCCGTGAAGCGCAAGATGCAGCCCGGCGACAAGATGGCCGGCCGGCACGGCAACAAGGGTGTCGTGTCGCGGATCGTTCCGGTCGAGGACATGCCTTTCCTCGAGGACGGCACGCATGCCGATATCGTGCTCAACCCGCTGGGTGTGCCGTCGCGCATGAATGTCGGCCAGATCCTGGAAACGCATCTGGGCTGGGCTTGCGCCGGAATGGGCAAGAAGATCGGCGATCTGATCGACGCGTACAAGACGGCGGGCGACATCAAGCCGCTGCGCAAGACGCTCGAGAGCTTCATGCCGGCCAACGACCGCAACGAGCCGATCCGCGAATATGACGACGAGAGCATCATTCGCCTCAGCGAGCAGATGCGCCGCGGCGTCTCCATCGCGACACCGGTGTTCGACGGCGCGCACGAGGCCGACATCAACATCATGCTGGAGCAGGCGGGCCTGCACACCAGCGGTCAGTCGCAGCTCTATGACGGACGCACCGGCGAGCCGTTCGATCGCAAAGTGACGATGGGCTATATATATATGCTCAAGCTTCACCACCTTGTGGACGACAAGATCCACGCGCGTTCGATCGGGCCGTACTCGCTCGTTACCCAGCAGCCGCTGGGCGGCAAGGCGCAGTTCGGTGGCCAGCGCTTCGGCGAGATGGAGGTCTGGGCGCTGGAAGCGTACGGCGCCGCCTACACGCTGCAGGAGATGCTGACGGTGAAGTCGGACGACGTCGCCGGCCGCACCAAGGTCTACGAGGCGATCGTCAGAGGCGACGACACCTTCGAGGCCGGCATCCCCGAGAGCTTCAACGTTCTCGTCAAGGAAATGCGGTCTCTCGGCCTCAACGTCGAGCTGGAGAACACCAAGCTCGACGAAAACCCGATCCGGCTGCCCGACGCGGCCGAATAAGCAAGACGTCCGGCCGCGGTCTTCCCGCGACCGGACGCCGAGCATGATCCCGAAAAGTGGTTACCGGTTTTCGGCCAAGATCATGCTCAAACAACAGAGTTTCTTCGGCCGATGGCCGATCAAGTCGGCGGGCGTTTGGCCCGCGCTAGATGCAAGGGGTTTTCGAGGACCCCGAAAAGGAGAACGGCATGAACCAAGAGGTCATGAATCTCTTCAATCCCCAGGCGCCCGCGCAGGTGTTCGATTCCATCCGGATCTCGCTTGCCAGCCCTGAGAAGATTCTGTCCTGGTCGTTCGGCGAGATCAAGAAGCCGGAGACCATCAACTACCGCACCTTCAAGCCGGAGCGTGACGGCCTGTTCTGCGCACGCATTTTTGGTCCGATCAAGGACTATGAGTGCCTGTGCGGCAAGTACAAGCGCATGAAGTACAAGGGCGTCATCTGCGAGAAGTGCGGCGTCGAAGTCACGCTGTCGCGCGTCCGCCGCGAGCGCATGGGCCATATCGAGCTGGCGGCACCGGTCGCCCACATCTGGTTCCTGAAGTCGCTGCCGTCGCGCATCGGCACGCTGCTCGACATGACGCTGAAGGACATCGAGCGCGTCCTCTATTTCGAGAACTACATCGTCACCGAACCCGGCCTCACCGCGCTGAAGGAGCACCAGCTGCTCAGCGAGGAAGAGTACATGATGGCCGTCGACGAATATGGTGAGGATTCGTTCACCGCCATGATCGGCGCCGAGGCGATCCACGACCTTCTGGCCGGCATGGACCTCGAGAAGATCGCCGGCGATCTGCGTTCGGAGCTGGCTTCGACCACCTCCGAGCTCAAGCAGAAAAAGTACCTGAAGCGGCACAAGGACGTCCAGAACCAGTCTCATATACACATATGACCCAGCCAACCAAAAAGACGGTGGGTTCCGGTGATCCCGCCGGACCTGCGTCCGCTTGTCCCGCTGGACGGCGGCCGTTTCGCCACGTCGGATCTGAACGATCTCTATCGCCGCGTCATCAACCGCAACAACCGCCTGAAGCGGCTGATCGAGCTGCGCGCACCCGGCATCATCGTGCGCAATGAAAAGCGCATGCTGCAGGAAGCCGTCGATGCACTGTTCGACAACGGCCGTCGCGGCCGCGTCATCACCGGCGCCAACAAGCGTCCGCTGAAGTCGCTGTCCGACATGCTGAAGGGCAAGCAGGGCCGGTTCCGCCAGAACCTGCTCGGCAAGCGCGTCGACTATTCCGGCCGCTCGGTCATCGTCACCGGTCCGGAGCTCAAGCTGCACCAGTGCGGCCTGCCAAAGAAGATGGCGCTCGAACTGTTCAAGCCCTTCATCTACGCCCGTCTCGACGCCAAGGGTTACTCCTCGACCGTCAAGCAAGCGAAGAAGTTGGTCGAGAAGGAGCGTCCGGAGGTCTGGGATATCCTCGACGAGGTCATCCGCGAGCATCCGGTGCTGTTGAACCGCGCGCCGACGCTGCACCGCCTCGGCATCCAGGCGTTCGAGCCGATCCTGATCGAAGGCAAGGCGATCCAGCTTCACCCGCTGGTCTGTACGGCCTTCAACGCCGACTTCGACGGCGACCAGATGGCGGTCCACGTGCCGCTGTCGCTGGAGGCGCAGCTCGAAGCCCGCGTGCTGATGATGTCGACCAACAACATCCTGCACCCCGCTTCCGGTGCGCCGATCATCGTGCCGTCGCAGGACATGGTTCTCGGTCTCTACTATCTCTCGATCGTCAACCAGAACGAGCCGGGCGAGGGCATGGTGTTTGCCGACATGGGCGAACTCCAGCACGCGCTCGAGACCAAGGCGGTGACGCTGCATGCCAAGATCAAGGGGCGCTTCCGTACGGTCGACGCCGACGGCAAGGTCGTGTCGAAGATCTACGACACTACGCCTGGCCGCATGATCATCGGCGAACTTCTGCCGAAGAACCACAATGTGCCTTACGAGACCGCCAACCAGGAGATGACCAAGAAGAACATCTCCAAGATGATCGACACCGTCTACCGCCATTGCGGTCAGAAGGAGACGGTCATTTTCTGCGATCGCATCATGGCTCTCGGCTTCAGCCACGCCTGCCGTGCCGGCATTTCGTTCGGCAAGGACGACATGGTTATTCCGGACGCCAAGATCAAGCTGGTGTCCGACACCGAGGCTTTGGCCAAGGAGTACGAGCAGCAGTACAATGACGGCCTGATCACCCAGGGCGAGAAGTACAACAAGGTCGTCGACGCCTGGGCCAAGTGCTCGGAAAAGGTCGCCGACGAAATGATGGCCCGCATCAAGGCTGTCGAGTTCGAGGACAACGGCCGTCAGAAGCCGATGAACTCGATCTACATGATGTCGCACTCCGGTGCGCGCGGTTCGCCCACCCAGATGCGCCAGCTCGCCGGCATGCGCGGTCTGATGGCCAAGCCTAGCGGTGAAATCATCGAGACGCCGATTATCTCGAACTTCAAGGAAGGCCTCACGGTGCTCGAGTACTTCAACTCGACCCACGGCGCCCGCAAGGGTCTGGCCGACACCGCCTTGAAGACGGCGAACTCGGGTTATCTGACGCGTCGTCTCGTCGACGTGGCGCAGGACTGCATCGTCAACTCGCTCGACTGCGGCACCGACAAGGGCCTCACAATGCAGCCGATCGTCGATGCCGGTCAGGTCGTCGCCTCGGTTGGCCAGCGCGTCCTCGGCCGCACCTCGCTCGATGACATCACCCACCCGGTGACCGGCGAGGTTCTGGTCAAGGCCGGAACGCTGATGGACGAGCGTGACGTGGAACTGATCGAAAAAGCCGGCGTGCAGTCGGTCCGCATCCGTTCGGCGCTGACCTGCGAGGTCAGGGTCGGCGTCTGCGCGGTCTGCTACGGACGCGATCTGGCCCGCGGCACTCCCGTTAACCAGGGCGAGGCTGTCGGCGTCATCGCGGCGCAGTCGATCGGCGAGCCGGGCACCCAGCTCACCATGCGTACCTTCCACATGGGCGGCACGGCGCAGGTGGTGGATTCCTCGTTCCTTGAAGCCTCGTACGAGGGCAAGGTCGAGATCCGCAACCGCAACGTGGTGCGCAACTCCGACGGCCAGCTGATGGTCATGGGCCGCAATATGGCGGTGCTGATCCTCGACGAGGCCGGCAAGGAACGCGCCACGCACCGCGTCACCTACGGTTCGCGCATCTTCGTCGACGATGGCGACAAGGTGAAGCGCGGCCAGCGTATCGCCGAGTGGGATCCTTATACCCGCCCGGTCCTCACCGAAATCGAGGGCAAGGTCGCGTTCGAGGATCTGGTCGACGGCATTTCCGTTCAGGAAACCGCCGACGAATCGACCGGCATCACCAAGCGCGAGGTCATCGACTGGCGTTCGACGCCACGCGGCAACGACCTCAAGCCGGCGATCGCCGTCCTGGATGCCAAGGGTAAGGTCGGCAAGCTGTCGAAGGGTGGCGACGCCCGCTTCCTGCTCTCGGTCGAGGCCATTCTTTCGGTCGAGCCGGGCGCACAGGTTCGCCCCGGCGACGTGCTGGCGCGTATTCCGATGGAAAGCGCCAAGACCAAGGACATCACCGGCGGTCTGCCGCGTGTTGCCGAGCTGTTCGAGGCACGCCGTCCGAAGGATCACGCCATCATCGCCGAGATCGATGGCACGATCCGCTTCGGCCGCGACTACAAGAACAAGCGCCGTATCATCATCGAACCGCATGACTCGACGCTTGAGCCGGTCGAATACCTGATCCCGAAGGGCAAGCCGTTCCATCTCCAGGACGGCGACGTCATCGAGAAGGGCGACTACATCCTCGACGGCAATCCGGCGCCGCACGACATCCTGGCGATCAAGGGCGTGGAGGCGCTTGCCTCCTACCTCGTCAACGAGATCCAGGAGGTCTACCGACTGCAGGGCGTGTCGATCAACGACAAGCACATCGAGGTGATCGTTCGCCAGATGCTGCAGAAGGTCGAGATCACCACGCAGGGCGATTCGACCTACATTCCGGGCGACCACGTCGACGTGATCGAACTGGAAGAGGTCAACGAGCGCCTGGTCGAGGAAGGCAAGAAGCCGGCAGAAGGCCAGCCGGTGTTGCTCGGCATCACCAAGGCCTCGCTGCAGACGCCGTCCTTCATCTCGGCCGCCTCCTTCCAGGAGACGACGAGGGTGCTGACCGAAGCTGCGGTTGCCGGCAAGACCGACATGCTGCAGGGGCTGAAGGAAAACGTCATCGTCGGCCGGCTGATCCCGGCCGGCACCGGCGGCACGATGAGCCAGATCCGGCGCATCGCCACCTCGCGCGACGAGCTGATCATCGACGAGCGCCGCAAGGCGTCCGGCGTCGAGGTCGCCGAGCCGATGCTGACCGACATGGCTTCCGCCGCGCAGTAAGCGCGCAAGAAAAGAGAAGATAGAAGAGGGGCCCAAGTGGCCCCTTTTCGCATTTTGGTTCTCCAATCGGACCGGAGAAGAAAACGATGAGCATGAAGACCTGGGCTTCTGTCGACGACTACATTGTCGAGGCTCTTTTCGATGCGGATCCCGCCCTCGATGCCGTTCTGGCGGCGAACCGCGGCGGCGGCCTACCGGCGATCGATGTTTCGCCGGCACAAGGCAAGCTGCTGTCACTTCTTGCGCGAATGCAGGGAGCCAAGAAGGTACTCGAAATCGGCACGTTGGGCGGCTACTCGACAATCTGGATGGCGCGAGCGTTGCCCGTGGACGGCAAGGTCGTGACGCTCGAGCTTGACCCGCACCACGCCAGTGTCGCGCGGTCGAACTTTGAACGCGCAGGGGTGTCGGACCGGGTAGAACTGCGGGTCGGACCGGCGCTTCAATCGCTTGCGGCGTTAGCCGCCGAGAATGCCGGGCCGTTCGACTTCATCTTCATCGACGCCGACAAGCCGAACAACCCGCACTATCTGTCGTGGGCCATGCGTCTTTCGAGGCCGGGGACCGTCATCGTCTGCGACAATGTCATCCGTGACGGCGCGGTGGTGAATGAAGATGGTCGTGACGCCAATGTCGAAGGGGCACGCGCGGCGTTCTCGTTCATCGGCGGCGACAAGCGTCTGGAAGGCACCGCGATCCAGACTGTTGGCGCCAAAGGCTATGACGGCTTTGCTATAGCGATCGTCAATTGAACTTGCGCGGTGAGTGGCCGGACATGCGATCCGGCCGACGCCCGCTGATCAATCGAAAAAAGCTTGCACCACATTGCGCTTGCCCAGCATGAAGGCGTCGGCGACGTGCTGAAGGGGCGCGAGATCGACGTCGGAGGTACCCGCGCGCACGATCTCGGCAAAGCGCCTGTAAAGCATCGGGTATTCCGCTTCCGGCTCCTCGTGAACGACGCGGCCGTCGACGGCGAGCTTCGAGCCGCCGCCGGAAAGCACCATTTTACCCCGGTCCGTCTCGGCCAGGATGTCCCAGCTCTGCGGGCCGGTCTGAAGCCAGTCGAGTTCCATCGTCACCGGCAATCCATCCGAGGTGCGGAAGGTGACATGGGCCGCGACCGGGGATGCACGGTTCTCCGGAAAATCGAGCTCTGCCGAACTGATGAACATTGGCGGCAGGATGTGGGTGGCGATCGACAGTGCGTTGATGCCGGGATCGAAGACGCCAAAGCCGCCCGGTGCCCAGATCCATTCCTGATTCGGATGCCAGCGGCGGACATCTTCCTTCCAGATGATAGCGGCCGATCTGATTTTGGTTGAACGGAGGAAAGCGCGAGCGGCCTCGACAGCCGGCGCATAGCGTGAATGCCAACTGGCGAACAGACAGACGCCGTTCGCTGCCGCCAGCGCCTTCAGGTCCTCGACCTCGCTGACGGTCGCGCCCGGCGGCTTTTCCAGGAAGACATGCTTTTTCGCCACCAGCGCCGTGCGTGCGGCGTCATAACGGAACTGCGGCGGCATGCACAGCGACACCGCCTCGAGCTCCGGCACCGCGTCGAGCATCGCCTCGATCGTCGGGAAATTCGGGATGTCTTCGACTTTGCCGTGGCGGCTCGCTGCGGCGACCAGGCGATAATCCTGGTCCTTCGCCAAGGCCGGCAGGTGCTGGTCGCGGACGATCTTTCCCACGCCGACGATGCCGAGCTTGATGGGATTAGAGGACATGGGAGCTCCGCGGGTTGAGTGTGCTTGGTTTTACCGGAGGTCGCTTCTTAGCAGAGAACTTGTGTCGGGCAAGTCGCCGGGCTTTTGTCGCCGGCCGTGAGATCGACCGCGATTCAGATCTCTTCAGATCGGCACATCGAAGGTCACGATCGACACTTCGCCTTCGAGCGCGCCCTGATAGGCGGACAGATGCGGCTCCTCGTCGGGCACGCCGTCCAGGTCACCGATCTGGTCGAGCTCGGCCTCGGCGTAACCTTCCGCGGCAAGTGATTCGAGAGCGCGGCGCACCGCCGAATCGTCGTCCGGGGCGACCAGCATCACATGCACGCCTTCCGGCTTGCCGCCTTTGCGCTTCCACACCCGGCCGGTAATAATGGTGACCGGGCGCTCCTCATTGTCATTCACGGGTTCGTACCTCCGGGCGAGGGGTTTTGGGCTGTTCATGCCGCCTTTTCGCACGAAGCACGGCGTGGAAACAGCCGCAAGCCGGTCACTTTCTGCCTTCCTCTTGAAAAACGGCGCAAGAAAATTACATGCGTTTTTCGCATGGCTGCCAAACCTCGGGTTCAGCGCAATATTTGCCGCTCCGGGGTTGACGGACAGTGGCCACACGAGTAGAAGCCGCCCAGTCAGAACCGATGTGAGGCTCTCGCTTCCGAAGCGACACGCTTTGGAGTTTGCCTCAAACAGGGTTCGTTTTACGAGCGAAAAGACATTTCCGGCGTGCATGAAGCGGCTTCCGCTTCCTCTGCCATTTGTTCGGGCAAGACCGCGAGGCGCGGTTTGTGGCCCGAATTTGCGTATGGAAATGACGCTTTGAGCGGCCCTGACCGGGCAAGACACGGAATTGAGAGACAAGAGGGTTTAATGCCTACCGTCAACCAGCTGATCCGCAAGCCGCGCATTGCGCCGGTGAAGCGCAACAAGGTCCCGGCCATGCAGCAGAACCCGCAGAAGCGGGGCGTCTGCACGCGCGTCTACACCACGACGCCGAAGAAGCCGAACTCGGCGCTGCGCAAGGTGGCCAAGATCCGTCTGACCAATGGTTTTGAAGTGATCGGTTACATCCCCGGCGAAGGCCACAACCTTCAGGAACACTCGGTGGTGATGATCCGTGGCGGCCGCGTCAAGGATCTTCCGGGCGTCCGTTACCACATCATCCGCGGCGTGCTCGACACGCAAGGCGTGAAGAACCGCAAGCAGCGCCGTTCGAAATACGGCGCCAAGCGTCCGAAGTGACCGAAGCGTAGCCAAGGTCGTTCCGGACGGCGTCAAGCGACGATCCGGGATCCAGGCCACCGCGTAGAATTGAGGCAGAGAAAAAATGTCCCGTCGTCACAGTGCAGAAAAGCGTGAGATCAATCCGGACCCGAAGTTCGGCGACCTGATCGTCACCAAGTTCATGAATGCCGTCATGTATGATGGCAAGAAGTCGGTTGCCGAGACCATCGTCTACGGCGCGCTCGACCAGGTCCAGTCCAAGACCAAGCAGGAGCCGGTCACCGTCTTCCATCAGGCGCTCGACAATGTCGCGCCACATGTGGAAGTGCGTTCACGCCGCGTCGGCGGCGCCACCTACCAGGTTCCGGTCGACGTGCGCCCCGAGCGCCGGCAGGCATTGGCCATCCGCTGGCTGATCGCTGCCGCCCGCAACCGCAACGAGACCACCATGGTCGACCGCCTCTCCGGCGAGCTGATGGACGCGGCAAACAACCGCGGCACCGCCGTCAAGAAGCGTGAAGACACCCACAAGATGGCAGAAGCCAACCGCGCTTTCGCGCACTACCGCTGGTAAAGCGCGAACGAGACTGAAGAGGCACCTCCCATGGCCCGCGAATATAAAATCGAAGACTACCGCAATTTCGGTATCATGGCGCATATCGACGCCGGCAAGACGACGACCACCGAGCGCGTCCTCTATTACACGGGCAAGTCGCACAAGATTGGCGAAGTCCACGACGGCGCTGCCACCATGGACTGGATGGAGCAGGAGCAGGAGCGCGGCATCACCATCACGTCGGCCGCCACCACGACCTTCTGGAAGGGTCGCGACGGCAAGATGTATCGCTTCAACATCATCGACACCCCCGGCCACGTCGACTTCACCATCGAGGTCGAGCGTTCGCTGCGCGTACTCGACGGTGCCATCGCGCTGCTCGATGCCAATGCCGGTGTCGAGCCGCAGACGGAGACTGTCTGGCGCCAGGCCGACAAGTATCGCGTGCCGCGCATGATCTTCTGCAACAAGATGGATAAGATCGGCGCCGACTTCTACCGCTCGGTCGAGATGATCGGTTCGCGCCTCGGTGCGCATGCCGTCGTCATGCAGTTGCCGATCGGCGCCGAGACCGAGTTCAAGGGTGTCGTCGATCTCGTCGAGATGAACGCGCTGGTCTGGCGCGACGAGACGCTGGGCGCTGCCTGGGACATCGTCGAGATCCCTGCCGACCTCAAGGCTCGTGCCGAAGAATACCGCGAGAAGATGATTGAGGCCGCCGTCGAAATGGACGAAACGGCGCTCGAGAATTACCTCGAAGGCAAGATGCCGAGCAACGACGAGATCCGTGCGCTCATCCGCAAGGGCACGATCGCGGTGAAGTTCTATCCAATGTTCTGCGGCTCGGCCTTCAAGAACAAGGGCGTGCAGCCGCTGCTCGACGCCGTCGTCGAATATCTGCCGTCGCCGGCCGATGTGCCTGCCATCAAGGGCGTCGACGCCAAGACCGACGCCGAGATCGAGCGTCATGCCGACGACAACGAGCCGCTGTCGATGCTCGCCTTCAAGATCATGAACGACCCGTTCGTCGGTTCGCTCACCTTTGCCCGCATCTATTCGGGCAAGCTCACCAAGGGCATGTCAGTCGACAACACCGTGAAGGGTAAGAAAGAGCGCATCGGCCGCATGTTGCAGATGCATGCGAATTCGCGCGCCGACGTCGAAGAGGCGTTTGCCGGCGACATCGTCGCCCTCGCTGGTCTCAAGGACACCACCACCGGCGACACGCTCAGTGATCCGCTGCATCCGGTCATCCTCGAGCGCATGGAATTCCCCGATCCGGTCATCCAGATCGCCATCGAGCCGAAGACCAAGAACGACCAGGAAAAGATGGGTCTCGCCCTTCACCGCCTGGCCGCCGAGGATCCGTCCTTCCGCGTCAAGACCGACGAGGAAAGCGGCCAGACGATCATCTCCGGTATGGGCGAACTTCACCTCGACATCATCGTCGACCGCATGCGTCGCGAGTTCAAGGTCGAGGCCAATGTCGGCGCGCCGCAGGTGGCCTACCGCGAGACGATCACCCGCAAGCACGAGCAGGACTACACGCACAAGAAGCAGACCGGCGGTACCGGCCAGTTCGCCCGCGTCAAGATCCTGTTCGAGCCGAATCCGGAAAGCAGCGAATTCGAGTTTGAAACCAAGATCGTCGGCGGCGCTGTGCCGAAGGAATACATCCCCGGTGTCGAAAAGGGCATCAACAGCGTCATGACCTCGGGCCCGTTCGCCGGCTTCCCGATGATCGGCGTCAAGGCGACGCTGATCGATGGCGCCTACCACGACGTGGACTCGTCGGTTCTGGCCTTCGAAATCGCCGGCCGCGCCTGCTTCCGTGAAGCAGCGCCCAAGCTTGGCGTGCAGTTGCTCGAGCCGATCATGAAGGTCGAGGTGGTGACGCCGGAAGATTACGTCGGCAGCGTTATCGGCGACCTGAACGGCCGTCGTGGCCAGATCCAGGGCCAGGAAGCCCGCGGCGTCGCGGTGGTCATCAACGCGATGGTGCCGCTCGCCAACATGTTCAAATACGTGGACAACCTTCGCTCGATGAGCCAGGGCCGCGCGGCCTACACGATGCAGTTCGACCATTACGAGCCGGTCCCGACCGCGGTCGCCCAGGAAGTCCAGAAGAAATACGCGTAACTCGAAACGAGTTGCACCAGTAACTTAATTCAAGGCCCGCACGGGCTGGCAGGAATGGAGAGATCACATGGCAAAAGGTAAATTCGAGCGCACTAAGCCTCATGTGAACATTGGCACGATTGGTCACGTCGACCATGGCAAGACGTCGCTGA
>NZ_JAMYTP010000044.1:0-26759 GCF_040322515.1 Mesorhizobium sp. M0136 | reverse complement strand
GGGCATGGATGTCATGCGCGTAGATTTCGCCGAGCGCGTCGTTGGAGACCTTGCCGAAGAAGGCGGCGCGGCCGCCGAAGGAGGCGACGCCCGCCGCCGTGTTGCCGGCGCTGCCGCCCGAGGCTTCAATGGCCGGGCCCATGCGGCTGTAGAGCAGTTCGGCGCGCCTCGTGTCGATCAGGTTCATCGCGCCCTTGATGATGCCGTTGGTTTCCAGAAATGCCTCGTCGCACTGGGCGATGATGTCGACGATGGCATTACCGATACAAAGCACGTCATAGTCCGGCATAATTCATGTCTCCGCCAAAAAACCCACCGGCTTTCTGGCATGCCGGCCGCGGGCGGGTCTGGCCAGTGGGAATGGGCTTTCCGCTTGCCAATCCGTTCGGCGCCAGCCCCTCACGGGGCGGCAAGTCCTGCCTCGCGACGCAATTCGTCGGCCCTGTCTGTCTTCTCCCAGGTGAAGTCAGGCTCTTCACGGCCGAAATGGCCATAGGTCGCGGTCTTGCGGTATATAGGGCGTAAGAGATCAAGCATCTTGATAATGCCCTTCGGTCTGAGATCAAACAACTCAAGAATGAGGCGCTCGATCCTTCTTTCCTCAACCCTCGCTGTCCCGAACGTGTTGACCATGACAGAAACCGGACTGGCCACGCCGATTGCGTAAGCAAGCTGCACCTCGCAGACGTCCGCAAGTCCGCTAGCGACGATATTCTTTGCGACATACCGGGCCGCATAGGCAGCTGAGCGGTCAACCTTGGACGGGTCCTTGCCCGAAAAAGCGCCGCCGCCGTGACGACCCATCCCACCATACGAATCGACGATGATCTTGCGTCCAGTCAGACCGCAGTCGCCGCGCGGCCCGCCGACTACGAACCTCCCCGTCGGGTTGACCAGAATTCTGATGCCTTCCGTGTCCAGGTGGGTCGGCAGGACAGGCTTTATGATTTCCTCAATGACGCCCTCGCGGACCGTCTCTTGCGAGACCTGCTCGTCATGTTGGGTCGATACGACGATGGTATCCAGGGCGACCGGGCGCAACCCCTCATAGCGCACTGAGACTTGGGATTTCATGTCAGGACGCAACCAGCCAAGCTGTCGTGCTTTCCGGACATCTGCCTGTCGTTTCGTCAAGCGATGAGCGAGCTGGATCGGCAAAGGCATCAAGGTATCGGTTTCGCGGCATGCGTAGCCGAACATGAGGCCCTGATCTCCCGCTCCCTGCTGGAGGTCCTGCCCTCGTCCCTCGTCAACGCCCTGGCTAATGTCGGGCGATTGCTCGGTGAGTGCATGAACGACGGAGCAACGCCGGCCGTCAAAGCCGACGGCCTCATCGTCGTATCCAATATCGAGAATCGTATCGCGCGCAACTTGGCTATAATCCACCCGCGCATCGCTGGTAATCTCGCCAGCCAGAACGACTATCCCTGATTTTACCAACGCTTCACAGGCGACGCGCGCCTTGGGATCGGTGCGGAGGATGGCATCGAGGATGGCATCCGAGATGTTGTCGGCCAACTTATCCGGGTGTCCCGCGCCAACCGATTCGGAAGAGAACACGAACTGCCTAGCCATGAAATGCCTCGCTTCGGGTGTTGGAGTTGTATGGGGCCTTTGCTTAGCCCACCTTACCTCTTGGTGATGCCCGGGACTTCGAACGCAGCGCACAAGTCGGCAACGTCTCTTCGCACGCAGGCATGGAGATCTTCGTCGTCTGGCCGCCGGAGGACGGAGTCAATGAAGCCAGCAATTTGCACCATTTCCACATCGCGCATGCCCATTGACGTCACTGCTGGCGCCCCCAGGCGAATTCCACTTGTGACCGCCGGATCCCGCGGGTCGCCAGGCACCATATTAAAGTTTGTGATGATGCCTGCCTTTGCTAGTCGCTCGGCATAGGCCTTGCCCGATAGCGGTCGATCGCGCAGATCAAGAATGAGCATGTGATTGTCCGTCCCCCCGGTAACCAGGTCATAACCTCGCTCGAGCAGTGCCTGGGCCAGAGCCTTGGCATTCTTGACGGTCTGTTGGCCGTAACTTCGGAAGGACGGGTTCGCGGCTTCGTGCAAGGCAACAGCTAGCGCAGCGATGACATTCATGTGGGGCCCACCTTGCAGGTGAGGGAAGACCGCCCGATCTATTCGTCTGGCGAGATTGTATTTGCTCTTTGGATGATACAGGGCCTGATAGCGATCTTCGTTCCTGGACAAAATGAAACCACCGCGGGGACCGCGGATCGACTTGTGTGACGTGCTGCTGACCACGTCGCAATGGCGCACGGGATTCGGGTGCGCTCCCGCGGCAATCAGGCCAACGATGTGCGCAATGTCGGCTACGAGATAGGAGTTCGCTTCCAGGGCGATTTCTGCGATTGCCGCGTAGTCAAAGACACGCGGGTAAGCAGTTCCGCCGACCCAAATGAGCCGCGGCCGTTCGCGCTTGGCTGTCTCGCGCAAGCGGTCATAGTCAATCTGCTGTGTCTTTTCATCTAGTCCATAGGGGACGCGTTGATAGTCAGTTCCGGAAAAGTTGATGGCCCAACCATGAGTCAGATGGCCCCCTTCCGGAAGGGGCAAGCCCATGACTTTGTCACCGGGGCTCAAAAGCGCACGATAGACAGCCTGGTTGGCCGGCGAGCCGGAATAAGGCTGGACGTTGGCATGCTCGCTGCCAAATAGTGTCTTCAAGCGCTCAATGGCTAGGTTCTCAAGCTCATCAACGATCTCGTTTCCGGCATAGTAGCGCGCACCGGGGTACCCCTCGGCGTACTTGTTCGTGAAAATCGAGCCGTTCGCTTCCAGCACGGCCGAGGACGCAAAGTTCTCAGATGCGATGAGTTTGAGGGTCGTCCGCTCCTGCCGCTCCTGTCTCTGAAGCAGCTCGTGAACGCGGCAATCAACTGCGGCCAAGGAAGACCGCCCGTAGGTGTCGGGCTGCGCGATGGCGCCGTCGGCGGAGTTGTCCATGGTAGCTTCGCGCTCCAATTGGATTGATCTATTTCACGGTCAAGCATGCGGTCCCCTTGGGCCGCGTGTCTCGTACCGCTTCGAGCCGCTGCAGGTCCCGTTTATGATGGCCCTCGCCTTGGGGCAGGAGATCGACCAATAATTGAACCAGCCCACCGTCGTTGCCTCCTGCTTTGAGATGGTACGAGCGCCACGGGGGTTGTTCATTGCAGCAAAGAAAGTCGGCTCTGGCGAGCAGCCGGACGTGTCGCACCACCCGCTCGCGACGCACGCCCAGAATCTCCGCTAGCTCGCAGACAGTTAGGTCCGCATGCGCGCAAAGGCCCAGGATTCGAAGGCGATCAAAATGCGCCACCGTGCAGTGTCATCATTGGTCAGGATCAAGCCACATGGAAAAACCTGGGCACTCGTCCTACTGAATTTGTCATTTCGCGTTCTCCACAGATGTTGCAGCTTTCGAACCAAATTATATGGCTGGTTGCCCACCGACATGACAATCACGGTGGCCGTGAAGATACTGTTGAGCCGAAAATGCTGTGTTCGAACAACCAAGATGGGCGCTCTTCTTGCCATTGCCTTAGCCGAAATTGCTCGCAGTTCGGCGGGTCGGAGAAAAGCGGCGCAACGTTTTTGACCCCACTGATCTCAGACGTTGCAATAAGCCTACCATTCACAGCGAACTGGAGTTGCTAAGAGTCTATGAATTTGCTTGAAGGATCTGTTGCAACGTTTGCCCAACCCGCTCTTGCTCCCGGCACACATCGCTCATGCCTTCGCCGTCCAAAAGACGGGCCACGAAGCGTAGCCGTTCCTCCATCACCGACACTCTCTCCACGGCATCAACAGCTCCGGCCAAAAAGCGGCGACCGCGATGAGCTGGCTATTCAACGGTTGCCAGTTGGAGCGAACGGGTTCGGCAGTCGAATGCGCGTAGCACATTGTTCCCTTTATGAGATCGAACGCCGTGCAGCTGGGGATCTTATGCAAAGCTGAACTCGCCTGGCTACAATTTCGACCCTTACAACTGACTTCATGCGCAAAGGAAGCACGTCTGCGATTGGCTTGGTGGCGAGCAAACAAATGACGAAAAAAGAGTAGTGCAACGTGCATTTTGGAAAATAGCCTGGATCACGGCCGATGCCAAAGGCAGCTAGTTCGATACAAAATCCCCTTTGATATTCTCCGAAACGCTTATGCCCGGCTGTCCAGCCGCAACCGAATACGCGGCATCGATAGCCAAAGTTTGCGCGCTAGCCATCAGTTCAGTATCAGGACCGACGACCGTAAACCAGCGCTGGCGGTGCGATCCCGCCGTGCGGGGCACGGAAACATTCGTCCGCAGAGTGGTAATATTTTCCAGTATCCGCCTCGACGATCAATCGCTCGTGCAGTCGCCGCAGCAGCGCGTCGCGCGGTCATACTCCGCCTGCGAACATGATAAAGACGATGGCGCATTCGCGTTTCCGGAGCAGTCGAATTTCCGAGAAGGTCGCATGCTTCTCCGTCTCGGCTGACTCACGCGAAAACCCGATGAAAGAGGCCCCGCATCGAGCACCTGACGCTGACTGGAGCGGGCCTTGCCGCCTATCGCGAGATGGTGCCGCTGCCAAAGGCGTTCGAGCGGGAATTGCTGGCAAAACTCAGCGCTGGTGAGCGCACCGCGATCACAAATGGATTGAGTGCGCTCAAGGAGGCCCTGGGCAGGATTAGGCGCTTACCAGTCCATCACCACCTTGCTCGAATTGCCGCTGCGCATCGCGTCGAACCCGGTCTGGAAGTCGTCGATGCCAATGCGGCGGGTGATCAGGCCGCTGACGTCGAGCGGGCCCTGCACTAGCGCGATCATCTTGTACCAGGTCTCGAACATTTCGCGGCCATAGATGCCCTTGAGATGCAGCATCTTGAAGATGACCTTGTTCCAGTCGATCTCGAAGCCGGTCGGCGCGATGCCGAGGATGGCGATCTTGCCGCCATTGTTCATGGTGTCGATCATGTCGCGGAAAGCAGGGGCTGCGCCCGACATTTCGAGGCCGACGTCAAAACCTTCGGTCATACCGAGCGCCGGCATGATATCGCGCAGCTTTTCCTTCGACGCATCGACGACATGCTGGACGCCGAGCTTTTTCGCCAGCGCCAGCCGCACCGGGTTGATGTCGGTGATGACCACTTTTCGCGCGCCGACGCACTGCGCCACCAGCGCACCCATGATGCCGATCGGCCCGGCGCCGGTGACCAGCACGTCCTCGCCGACGAGATCGAAGGACAGTGCCGTGTGCACGGCATTGCCTAAGGGATCGAAGATTGCGGCGATCTCGTCGGGCACGTCGTCGGGGATCGGCACGACATTGTGCTGCGGGATCGCCAGATATTCGCCGAAGGCACCCGGCCTGTTGACGCCGACGCCGAGCGTGTTGCGGCACAGATGCCCCCTGCCGGCCCGGCAGTTGCGGCAATGGCCGCAGACGATATGGCCTTCGCCCGAAACACGCTGGCCGATCTTGTATTCGGCGACCGCCGCGCCGAAGTCGGCGACCGTGCCGACGAACTCGTGGCCGGTCACCATCGGCACCGGCACGGTCTTTTGCGCCCACTGGTCCCAATTGTAGATGTGAACGTCGGTACCGCAGATCGCTGTCTTCCTGATCTTGATCAGAACGTCGTTCGGGCCGATTTCCGGCACCGGCACCTCTTCCATCCAGATGCCCGGCTCGGCCTTGGCCTTGACCAGCGCCTTCATCATGTTCGACATTCTTTTGTCCCTTGAATCTCTTGATCCGAATGATCCGAAATCGCTTTTCTGTTCCGGCCGTTCAGGAAATCACACCGAGTTCGCGCCCGATCGCGCCGAACGCCTCGACCGCACGGTCGATATCGGCGCTGGAATGAGCGGCCGACATTTGCGTGCGGATGCGCGTCTGGCCCTTTGAGCCTCGCTTATGCTCTGGACCTTGTTCTCTCGCGCCCGAATTTCCGCGGGGATGGCTGAACGGAGGCGATCCATTTGCGGATTTTCAAGTTCGTCGGGCCCGCACCCCCACAAACGCTCAACAAGTTGAACACGTCCTGACCCGACTGGGACTTCAAGTTCGGACCTGAACCTGGCCGGGTGCTTCTGGATGGCAGGGTCCGTCAAGCTGCGGAGGCCATGAGGGAAATGAAAGAGCTATAGATCAAAAACACATAATCGAGCGATGAATATCGCCTGAACATTCCGAACAGCAACAGTTCGTTGGTGACATTGATGTCGACACGGACCTTGGCGGCCACCGATTCGTAGTTGCTATCATAAGCGGCAACGCCGGTGATCGCGCCCCAGCCATGTGTGTATTTCCAGCCGCCGACTACGTCGGAGCGTAGCTCTCGATTGTGCCGACCACGCCCGAGCCTTCTTCGAGCGAAACCACGGCCGAAAAGCCGTTCCCGGCGTCGAAGTAGTACTGAACCACATTGGTATCGAAAGCGCCGTACGGAACCGGCGTCTGGTTGAACGGCAATCAGTGCCGCAGTTGAGCCGAGGAGGAGGCTCCTAATGTTCATTGTTGATCTCCGTTCAAAGAGTAAAAGGAATGGACGGTCAGTGAATGAATTCTTGCTAAGTAAACATTCGATAACGATGCGAATTGAATTGAATTTGAGCGGTTTTTATGCGCTCGTCGTGCCAGATATTCAAGAGAAATTGCGTATGATTGGGTATCATTTTTTACAAGTATGCAATTGTAGTTACAAATATAATTATCTCAGAAATGACGCCATTCAACATTTCTGTACAAATCATCGCCGTCATCTCCGCTAGTTGTGGGCGGGGCGTCACAAAGGCTTCTATTGCATATGACGTGCCATTCTGACGACCCAGCTGCGGCTTGAAGCTCAAGTGTGCCGGCGGACCTTGGTTCGCGCTTCCTTGCTTTTTTGCTTGCGGATCAACCCAAGCACGAACGGCAGACGTTTCGGCTACGGTTCGTCGGTTCGCTTCGCGACAGTTTCGTTCAATGGCGACAGCTTTGTTTGCTGTGAGCCCCGACGTTGAGACATCATGCGGCGGCACCGCTCGGTGCGACGCCGTCATTTTGGCGAACGCGATGGTCGATAATCACGCGCTGAACGCGCAGCCTTCCCGACAGTTGCGCTCGCGGTTCCAAGTTGCTGCGCGACGCGGAGCAACCATGGTTCACCGTCGGCTTCGCGATGCCTCTCCGCACGGAGTTCGGCGGCAGTTCGAGTCGATAAGATCGTGTCAAAGGGAGTGGTGTAACTGACGGCTTGGTCGCCGCGCTCTCCGGCATGGGACCGGGCTGATCAGCGTGCCACGGCTGGCAGGCTGATGAGCGCATCATCGCTCATTTGGCTGATGGTTTCCAGCGTCATGTACCTGGCGCGCTGCACGGGGCCATTCGTCGTTCTGTTCGAGCAAAGATCGCGCCAACCAGGCGGACGATGGCGTCATCATTTGGGAAGATGCCGATGACCTCGGTGCGCCGCTTGATCTCGCCGTTGAGGCGCTCGATCGGGTTGGTCGAGTGCAGCTTGGCGCGGTGCTCCTTGGGGAAAGTCATGTAGGCAAGCACGTCGGGCTCGGCGTCGTCCATGATTGTTTTGCGTGCTTGCGGCCTCGGGCGTTTCCTGGGCGAAGGCGGCGGCGATGAAAGCGGAGACGACGCGGCGCCCGCTCTTGCCGGCATGGGCCAGCACGTTCCTCATGAAGTGGACGCGGCACCTCTGCCATGTCGCGCACAGCACCTTGGTGACGGCCGCCTTGATGCCTTCATAGGCATCGGAGACGACGAGCTTGACGCCGCGCAGGCCGCAGCGGGTCAGCTTGCGCAAGAACTCCGTCCAGATCGGCTCGGCCTCAGACGTGCCGACCTCCATGCCCAGCACCTCGCGCCGGCCGTCCGCGTTGACGCCGACAGCGATGATGACGGCGACCGAGACGATGCGGCCGCCGCGGCGCACCTTCAGGTAGGTGGCGTCGATCCACAGATATGGCCAGTCGCCCTCGATGGGTCTTTCAAGGAACGCTTTGACCTTGCCGTCGATCTCTTCGCACAGCCGGCTGACCTGGCTTTTGGAGATGCCGCTCATGCCCATGGCCTTGATCAGGTCGTCGACCGAGCGGGTCGAGATCCCCTGGACGTAGGCCTCCTGGATGACGGCGGTCAGCGCCTTCTCGGCCATGCGGCGCGGTTCTAGGAAACCGGGGAAATAGGAGCACTTCCTGAGCATGGCAAGATGTTCGCCGCCACACCTATCAGCCGCTGGTCTTGGCGGACCGAATGCCTATGATCTGCGCCATGATGCGGCTGACTTGGGCGGGGGTGTAGAACTGGCCTTTGCTCTTTCCGCTCTCAGTCGCGAAATGGCGCATCAGATATTCGTAGGCATCGCCGAGAATATCGTCGCCATCGGCGCTCGCTGCTGCCGAACTGGTAACGTCCGGTCATCAGCACATCCGGGGCCATGTCGCCGGGGCATCGCTGCCCCCATATTCTTCCGCGGCCTTGCGGAATAGCCGCCATAACATCCTTTGGAATATCGCTTCTTTTCATCATCCCCCTCAATCACGTACATTCACTGCAACAGGTTCAAGTCGAGCAGCGACCGGGCATACTTTTCGATAGAGCGCCGGGCATGCTTCATCCCGTCTCTGAGTTCCGCTTCGCTAATTTCGTGAGCGCGATGGATAATCCCATCACGCCGCCCGACCAACGCACTCAGATTGTCGGCGGTGGGACAGCCGTTGCGGCGCGTGCAGCACCCCGATCCGTTGCAACGCAGCCTGCAGAGCGCCGAGCGCTTCCCGGGGGCCGAGCGTCTCAGTGCCGTTTTCGCGGAAGGCTGACAGCGCCAAATCTTCCCGCCGCTCAAACAGCCCATAGAGGAACATTTCCACAGCATGCACGGTCGCTATGGCAGCAAGCCGCCGATTATTGGCGCCGCCTTCCAGCTGCAGCTCTTCTGCCTTGCGGAAGAAGTCGCGCGCCATCAGGAGAAAGCCATCGACCTGCGGCAGCATCTCGTTTTGGCGCGCGAGATATTCAAGCACCAAGGCCGCGACAAAATCCTCTGCCCACGGCTCTGCCTGCCAGCCTCCCAGCACGGTCTGACCGGAGACCAGCCAGGCATCTCCAGCCGCCAGCACGTGGGGCACGTCATCGACAAAATCAGACCGGCGAATAGCCTCCATCGCGAGTGTCGTGGCGATGACCTCGGGATCGTCGTCGCCCGCGTCGCGCGGAAGCGCGCCTGTGTCAGGAATAACTTGTGTGATCAGCCATGACACGGCTTTCCGAATTGCGTCGTGGTAGCGGTCATCGCCAAGCCGCTGAAGGGCGACTGTCGCAAGGGCCGTGGCGCGCAGGCCGGGCCGGGGAACCCCTTCTCTAGTTTCATTCCAGTAGCCCCCACCCTCCTGGCGGCGCACGAGGCGATCAGTCAGGACCGCAATTTCCCGGCGCAGATCGCCGATAAGTTTCGGGCTTCGCGAACAGCGCCAGAGTGCGTAGCCGATATCTTCAACTAGGGCGGCAGCTTCTCCCTCGCCAGTGCCGAGCGCGATCATATGCGTTGCGCATTCGGCCAGCGCGCCGTCAAGGCGCCCCGCTTCCGTCGCGCTGCCGTAAAGGTCCAGGAACCACGCCAGCGAATAAGACCAGTCGGCAGGCAAGTCCTGCCCATTGTGATCCCTTGCGACGACGGCCACGACGGCGTTGCGGCCTTCGGGCGTGCGGGGCTCTATCCCAAGGATCGGGTATAATTCGGGTGTCGGCTGCTGAAGGATACGCGCCGGCACGAGCGACAGTGCTTTCTCCAGCGAGGGAGGAAAATCCTCCAGTTCTTCGCCAGTTCGGCAGCTTCTCTCCTTCGTCCCTCGCGGCGCGCTTCTACATATTCTGCCGCAACCACGGCAACGGTGCGCTGCGCCCGTTCAGCGGTACCGGTGGCAATCAGCTCGGCCGGAATGTCACCATCCTTGATCGCCCAGTGCGTACGGTGCTGTTCGAACTGTTGAATGCCCAGCCGGTCCGCAATTCTCAACGCCGCTGACCGGTCGAGAAAGGCATGTTCCGGATCGGCTCGAAGGTGAAGGCCAGTTCGTGTCCGCGCCGAACGATATTGCGTATGCGGCCGTGCCGGACCACGCGCGCGTGCGGGCCTGCCGCCCCGACTTCGTACATCAACAGCGCCGGGATTTCCTCCAGCCGGCGCAATGTTTCAGGGCGCGCAAGGTCGATAGCCTCGGCCTCGGCGCCGCTATATTCCTTGAACCGGTCAATGGTTGACGTGAACGGCGGCGTTTCCCACCACTCGCCGTGGCCCGAGACAAGCAAGTTAAACATAGCACACCACCGACCTCACGCCGCCTTTTCCATAGACCACTTCACCCGTTCGGCGAGAAAGGCGGCGAATGATTTCACATTCATATTGCCGCTCGCCTCCTCCAGCCCTGCGAGGTAGGCCTTCCGGTCATCGACTCTGACGACTGTCCAGGGGTAACCGCCTGAAGCCAGCATCGCGTTCATGAGGAACCGCGCCATCCGTCCGTTGCCGTCCGGATAGGGGTGCACATAGCCCACAAGCCAATGCCCCAGCACGGCACGCACGGAGGCCTCCTTCTCCGCCTCCAGCAGGTCGAACAGCTCATTCATACCGTCGGCCACCGCTTCGGTACGCGGCGGCACGTGCTGCGAGCCGCGCAGGTACACAGGGTGATTGCGATATCCCGCAAGCGCGCTGGCTTTGAGGATGCCGGCGGTCACTGACGGCGCGAACAGCTCCCGGTACCACTCCCGGTGAGTGTCCCGCGTCAACGCGCCGGCTGGCTTGCCGTTGATGATCGCGGCAACAGAGTCTTTGACCTTCTGGAATGCGAGGTAGTAGCCACGCGCGGCAAGCGCATCCCGGTTCTTGCGGTCCTCTTCATCAATCTCCGGATTCCAGCTCCCCTCGCGCACCCGGTCGATGAGTTCCGGGGTGACGCTGTACCCTTCTATCGACAGCGAATGGTAGGCGTCGCTTTCGTAGATATCCTCGACGAACTTCATATAGGCGTCTTTGTCGGACGGCAGTCCGGGTGCCTTCGGGAATATCTCGATGATGGCTTCGCGCTGCGATTGCCAGATCGCGCGCAGGCGGGCGACCAACGGCGATACGCCCGCCGCAATAGTTGTCACTCCAATTTGTCCCGCGAACGGATCGGATTCGCGCACGTCATAGCCGGCGGCTTTGAAGGCGGCCACGATTTCATCGGCAAAGGAGTCGCGTCCTACGCGACGGAAGGCCCCCGCAAGCCGTCCCGCCACGGCGGAATGGCCGCCATCAAGCAGCAGGGCCAGAACGGTTGATACGTCGCGCACCGACGCCATGGCGATCTGCATCTCGATAGGGGCGCGCTGGAAGAACGCTTCCGGCACCCGGGTAAGGGCGGCCTCGACAGTGAACACGCGCTGGCCGTTTTTCTCTGTCAGTTCGGCCGGCATCTCCTTGACCTTGAGGTCATAGAGCGAAGTGCCGAACAGCAGGTCGATTTTGTTATTCGTGCCTTTGGGGGTGTTCACCACCACCTGAGGCGGAATAGTGGGCGCTTCCGCGTGCAGAAGCAGCGACTGCTCCGGTGAGAGGAACCAGTCCTTGCCGAACCGGTCATTGCAGTAAAGGGAGCAGAACTCCCAGAAGCTCGCGTACCAAGGGGTGGTGTCTTGCTGCCGTCCCTGCGGGCCGGTCGACATGAGCCAGCCTTTGATAACATCGCGCAGGAACCCGTTCTGCAGCAGCCGCTCCCGGTGGACGCGGGTCAGCTCATCTGATTTGAATATGCGCCGCCCACCCTCCTGCAGCTCTTTGAGGACGGCCAGTGATACAGCGAGTTTTTCATGGGGCTTGGCCATGGCCGTGCCTTTGCAAGTTTTTAGAGCTGTGCGATTACAAGTACATAGTGCTGATAGGCGACAAGTCAATGATGCTGTGGAGTTGCAAGTTTTTTTAGTCGTGCGATAACAAGTTTTTTATGCGATAACCGGCAAATGCGATCGTTTCCATAGCCGCGCGAAGGATCGTTACCCGGATGGGCCGAGACCCAGCTCCCCCGCAGGCTACGCAAGGGCTCGGGGCGAGCCTAGAGCCTGGCCCTCCGAAGCGCTTCGAAGGAGGACGCGCCTCTTTGAAAAACTCGCCCGTTGTGCATCGTGGGTACCCGTAAACGCGAATTCTCGCTCCTTACCTCTCCCTCCCGCCACGATCATCACGGCCGCGCCCGCGCCCACTACGCCGCGACGCCCGTGAGATCGCTGCACGCATCTGGTCGGCCACCAGACCGGGTTGCAGATGAAGGATGTCCGTGACGCTGTCGTGTGTTTGCGCCGTCACCGCAGTGACGGCAAGGCAGCTGCGCACGCCCATGGAGGAGAGCGTCTCGATATCGCGCGCGATTCCGGCACCCCCACTGGAGTCCGATCCGCCGACGACAAGTACATGCGATGCCTGCCTCAGCGCCCTTTCATCCGTTAGAATGAGCGTTCGAAACGCAAGATTCCGCCGACACTGCTCTTCTTGTTGGCGTTGGTCCAATTCATGTTGGAAGCGCCGTCCACCTTGCCGACGGCGAAGTTACCGTATCGGCCATAGTCGAGTTCCGCCGTAACTGTGAAATCTGGAAGAAACGCATAGGCGACGTTTGCAGCGACACCATGGTTCTTGAGCTGATCACCGGAGAGCTGAAGGTTGAACGAAGTTGTCTCGTTGAGCTTGTAAGTGGCGCCAGCCCAGAAAGCCCAGTTCCCGCCCCAACTCTTATAGAAGCCGCGACCATGAGCGTCGATGGCGTTCGTGGAGTCGTCGTTGAGCTTGCCGTTGGAACCGTAGCCGAGCATTCCGAACAGCAACAGTTCGTTGGTGACATTGATGTCGACACGGACCTTGGCGGCCACCGATTCGTAGTTGCTCTCATAAGCGGCAACGCCGGTGATCGCGCCCCAGCCATGTGTGTATTTCAAGCCGCCGACTACGTGCGGTGCGTAGCTGTCGATTGTGCCGACCACGCCCGAGCCTTCTTCGAGCGAAACCACGGCCGAAAAGCCGTTCGCGGCGTCGAAGTAGTACTGAACCACATTGGTTTCGAAAGCGCCGTACGGAACCGGCGTCTGGTTGAGTACGTCACCCGCGCCGCCAATAAACGTGTCGAAGGCCGACCAGTCCTTACCAACTCGGAGGCCACCAAGCTGAATCCAGGCGACAGTCAAGGTGCTGTCTCCGTTGAAGGCATAGGACCGAGAACTGTCCGAAACCGAAGTGTGGCGGTTACCGAAGTTCATGCGGGTTTCGGTGTAGGTCTTCAACGTGCCGAGTTCGGTCTCCTGGCCGGTCCAAGTTTTCAATGTGAAGCGCGTGTTGTTTTGCCATGTGCCCTGATCCTCACCAGACCTCACATCCGAGGTTCTTGCGTGATCAAACAATCCGACATGGCCCAAGCCGACGTCGTAACGGACATAGCCGCCGATGCGCAGGCAGGTCTCAGTGCCTGAAATGTAGACGTAGCCCGAGCCGTAAACGTCGCAGATTCTAACGTACTCAGTCGGGTCAGGCTCGGCAACGGCGGTCACGGCGCGAGCGTCGGAAACGGCAATCAGTGCCGCAGCAGTTGAGCCGAGGAGGAGGCTCCTAATGTTCATTGTTGATCTCCGTTCAAAGAGTAAAAGGAATGGACGTCAGTGAATGAATTTTTGCTAAGGAAACAGTCGATAACGATGCGCATTGAGTCGAATTTGAGCAGTTTTGATGCGCTCTCATGCCAGATGTTCATGAGAAATTGAGAATATGATTGCGTAGTATTGCTACAAATATGCAATTGTTATTGCAAATATAACTATCGCGGAAACGATGCCATTCAACATTTCTGTACAAATCATCCCCATCTCCGCTAGTTGTGGGCGGGCCGTCACAAAGGCTTCTACTGCAAATGACGTGCCATCCTGACGACGCAGCTGCGGCTTGAAGCTCAAGTGTGCCTTGGTTCGCTCTTCCTTCCTTTTTGCCTTGCGGATCAACCCAAGCACGAACGGCAAACGTTTCGGCTACGGTTCGTCTGTTCGCTTCGCGACAGTTTCGTTCAATGGCGACAGCTTTGTCTGCTGTGAGCCCCGACGTTGAGACATCATGCGGCGGCACCGCTCGGTACGACGCCGTCATTTTGGCGAGCGCGATGATCGGTAATCACGCGCTGACGCGCAGCCTTGCCTCCACCACGGAGTCAGTAGGCGCGCCGGCCTTGGCATTGCGGCCGACCTGACGGTCGCGTCGAGCAGCCTCTCGTCCTGATAGACGGCGCGCCACAGCTAATGCTTCTTGCCAGCAATTCACACAACGAGCTCATCGAGATGCCAGAGATCACTATGGGCTGCGCCAGCTGGCGAGCAAAGTCTGGTCCCAACGCCGTGTTATCTCGTTGGATGCGGCAGCCGCGCTCAGCAGAATCTACTCGACCAGGCGCAGGCTGAAGGGAAGGGATGGTGGAACCAAACGGTGCGCGTGAGGGTCGCGGCGGGAACAGCCATGGCCAGTCGCTGACCGTCCAGCCAAGACTGAACGGCCGCTATTGCTGAGAAATACAAGTCTCGAGCCCAAAGCGGAACGGACTGACATAGCGCAAAGACACAGGCGAGCGCAGCGGTAAGATTGGCGGTTATCAGCATGGGACGGTAACTGTTGCAGACCACAAAATATCGCGAGGCCGGCCTGCCTTGGTACACTATCTATCCGACTGTGTCAGAGTTCTCTGGGGCGGTCGGCGCCGAGGCTTATGAGGAATGGCTCAGGAACCTGCCGGCTGACGATCCGGTGTCGCTCTATTTCCACGTTCCGTTCTGCCGATCAGCTTGCTGGTATTGTGGCTTCCCCACCACCATCACCCGCCATGATGCGCCGATCCTCAACTATCTGGCGGCCCTGCGTGACGAGATCCGTTTGGTCTCGGAGCGAGCGCCGCAGACGCTGCCCGTGAGCGACATGCATTTCGGCGGCGGAACGCCGTCTCTCATAGGACCAGCCGAGTTCCTCGCTCTGATGGAGTTCCTGCGATGCCGCTTCGCCATCTCGAAAACAGCTACGGTCGCCATCGAGATCGATCCACGCACACTCACGCCCGAGATGGCGGAAGGCTTGGGAGCGGCCGGCGTGAACCGCGCGAGCCTGGGCGTACAGAGCTTCGATCCCATTGTTCAAAAAGCGATCGACCGAATCCAGAGCGAGGCCCAGACGTCGGCTGCCGTGGAAGTGCTGCGCCGGCATGGAGTAAGCCGCATCAACTTCGACCTCATCTACGGCCTGCCGCGTCAAACGGTGGAGTCGTGCGTCGAAACAGTGAGGGCGGCGGTCGCCATGCGCCCCGACCGGCTTGCCTTGTTCGGCTACTCGCATATCCCATCCCAAATAAAGAATCAGCGCCTCATCGAGGCGGAATTTCTTCCCGACAGCGCTGCCCGCGCTGAACAGCATGCGGCTGTCGCCGTGACGCTGGTTGCCGCCGGCTACCGGGAGATCGGGCTCGACCATTTCGCCTTGCCGCACGACGAGCTCGCGCTGGCACAGGAAACAGGTCGCCTGCGACGTAACTCGTTGGGCTACTCTGCCGATACCTGCAGAACCCTGATCGGTTTCGGCGCGTCGGCTATCGGCCGCATCGGCCAGGGATACGTTCAAAACGAAGTTACACGGGATTCCTACATCCAGCACATCGCAGCTGGCCGACTGGCGACATCGAAGGGCCATCGCCTCACAGACGACGACCGCGTGCGAGCCGCAATCATCGAGCGATTAATGTGCGATTTCGAGGCTGACGTGCCGGCAATCTGTGTCGCCCACGGATCTGATCCGATCCGTCTTCGCGATTCGGCTGAGCGCTTGGCGATGCTGGCCAAGGACGGGATAGTGGACTTCGAAAACGGCTTTGTCCGCGTACGGCGGGAGCATCGCTTTGGGATTCGCGCTGTCGCTGCCGCATTCGATGTTTTTAGGGATGGCGTTACGTATATCCCGCAGCAGCTTAATGCGATGCAAAGCACGACATAGTCCGGCATCAATGTCTCCGCTTGGAACCGCCGGCCTACTTGCCACGCCGGCCGGGCGCTGGTCTGGCAAGTGGGCTTTCCGTTTGCCAATGCGTTCGTTCCCGGCCCTCACGGGGCGGCGAGTCCCTGCCGTGAGCGCCTCACCCGCGAGGCTACATGGCGGCCGTGGAGATTACCTCAGCAGCGGCGCCCGATCGGAAACCTTAGCACCTCAGCGCTTTGGCGTGGCTGCTTGAACTCTTCGACGGCGACGGCCTCAATTAGCAGGTCCAAGGCTTCGCGGCCCCTTTGACTCATCGGGTCATCCCCACAAAGGTAGTCATACGCTCGATCTAAATGCACTCGGGCGGCGGAAAAATCGCTTGTCATATCATAGAACCCTCTCTACCCGCCCGCATTGCCGTCTACGAGGTGAAGGTAGTGCAATCGTCAATATATACAGACAAATTTGAATTAAATCGGAGATGATCATGGAGGCCGAGTTCCCTGACCTGATGCCGCCATCGAGCCCGCCGACGACCACTCGCTGGCGCTCGGTCGGTTCATAAATGCCGAGCACCCCGTCCCGAGACCACCTCTGACCTCCCTCCTTCGATGCTAGACGCGTGGAAGACATGGCTGCGCCGCCGCTGCGAGAAAGGCGTGTCCCATCGCGCGGCGGCTGCATAGTGGGCAGCCAGCGCCGGGAGCTAATCGGCAAAGCCGCGTGTGGCGATTTTGCATAGCGGGCGCAGGCGAATCGCCACGCCCGTCCAGCATGTCCGATGCCCCGTAGGCCGCCAGGATCCCTGAGCGGAGTGCATGCACGATCCCGCGTGATGACAGTGGATCGGCACAGAACAGGCAGTCGCCCGCCGCGACCCAGCGGTCACCGGCGGCGGGATCGATCGTTGCGGTTCCCGCCGCCTTGATCATGCTGGCGGTCTCGATTGCGTTGGGCGGCACGAGCGGCGCGATGGACTGCGTTGCGGCTAAAGCGCGGTACCAATGTCCGGCTTTGCGCAGTTCGCTGCCCAGATCCGGATCGGTGAGGCACGCGCAAGTCGGCGCTGTACCACCAGCCTTCGGGACGCGCCTCGACGACCATGCTGCAATCGCCCGGTGCGCGGTCGAAAAAGCGTGTGTAGGCGGCAAGATGTCCGTGCATGGTGAGCTTGGCGCCGAAACATCGCGCCAGCCTCCAACTGCGACCGGTCGCCCAAACCACGGCGCGGGCAACGATAGCTTCATCGGCCAGCTTGTGCAGCCAGCCTTGATCGTCGCGCACTGCCGAACCCACGGCCGAGCCAAACCGCGAGTCCACACCTGCCGCCTTGGCCGCCTGCACCATCAGCCGGTCGAATCGCGTCCGGTCGAGCTGCCAGCCGGCACCTTGAGCGGAAAACATGCCGTGCCGCTCGCTGGAACTTCATTGGCCCACACCGAAACAAGCGCACGATTTTCAACGAAGTCGGCCTCGGCGAACGGCGTCCAGACACCAAGCTGACGCAGCAGCCCATTCGCTACTGCCGGCAGCACCTCTCCCGGCTTTGGCCGATCATGCCTTCCTGCTTCCAGCAACAGCACGCTCCGCGCGGGTGCATCGTTGCCAACGCCAGTCCGGATGTGGTCGCCGCCGAACGTGATCGTCTCAGCGAGCTGGCGGGACAAAATGCCAACCTCAAGATAGCGTTGGCCCGGATCAGCGAGGCGGACTGAGGAAGACTTTAAATTCAAAAGGTGACACGCGGCAATAGTCGCGTGCCGCTGTAGCCCCAGGCTCCGCTTCACCGTGGGGACCGATCGGTCGCACTCTCCAAGCCTGGGGTTCTTCTCTGCCACCCATCATCGAATTTTGGTGGATTGTCCGTCTCCCGCGCCGGTTTGAGCGCGATAGACAAGAATCGCGTTTTCTGTGCCGGCCGGGCTTCAATGACGGGGATGGCGAAAAGCTGAGTGCTCGGGCTTGCGGGCCGAGCTTGTCGGTCGCTCGATGGAAAGTGTCATCTGAGGCGCTTCCTCTCCCGCGTGCAACTGGAAGACACGCTCGTCCAGTTCCTTGTCCACTTCCGTCAGACGATGATTGAGGCGAAGGTAGTCCGTCCAGGTCGGCGTGCGGAACGTTTCCGTCCAATGCATAGGCTTCTGCAAGTTCCGCTGGAGCGTCCAATTCCGAGCACCGACCCGGCTGTGTACATGACGCCGCTGCCGCATGAGGTCGAGGAAAGCCTCGACATTTCTCTCGGCTATCAGATATTCGACCTTGACCACGATCGGGCCGCTTCTCGGCTTCAGATTGAGAGCGACAGCCGGGGCATCGAATTCCTCCAGAGGATCGGGCTCTGAGTCGCGGCGCTCGCGAAGAGGAAACAGAACGCCGGCTGCAGCGACGAACATCAGGGAGGCAGCGGAACCCTGCAGCGCCAGGGCCAGCGAATGGTTTTCGGCCACCGTGCCCCACACCCAGCTGCCGAGCGCGATGCCACCATCTATCAAAGCATAGTAGATCGAGATGGTGCGCCCCACGACCCAGCGCGGGCTTGCCAGCTGCACGCTCACACCGACCCCTGACCAGGCGGTGACCCAGCCCGCGCCGCCCAAAGCGAGTGCAATTGCCGCCACCCCGATCGAAGTTGTCAGTGCCAGGGAAAGTGAGCACGCCGCGCAGGCGACGCAGGAGAGCCTCATCAGCCGCTCCTGCGACAAGCTCCGTCTGAACAGGCTGTTGGACAGGCCAGCGAAAACGGCTCCGGTCCCGAAGCCGGCCATGAGCGCGCCATAGGCGAGCGGGCCTCCTCCCAGCTGATCGCGGACAACCACCGGCAGCAGCGCGAGTATGGCGATGCTCGCCAAGCCAAAGAGGGTTCCGCGCGCGATCGCGGCCTTGATTTCTGATGACATCGCCGTGAAGCGCAGCCCGTCATAGATCGCCGTCCTCATGGATTCACGCGGGAGCGGTGAGGAGCGAACCTTCCACTTGCATCGCCAAATAGTGGCCAAGGGTACGAAATAGGTGAGCGTGGTCACCGCGAATGCCGCCATAAGGCCAAACGAGGCAACTACAATGCCGCCGAGCGCCGGGCCCACAGTCCGGACGGTATTGAATCCAACAGAAAGCAGGGTGACGGCAGCGGGAACATCTCGTCGATCCACAATATCGCCAACCGACGCTTGCCAGGCCGGATCATTGAGAGCACCGCCGCTTGCGATCAAGAAGCTGAAGCCGAGGATCATCCACGGACTGACAAAGCCCAGCGCCACCGATGCGGTCAGCATCGCGGAGGCAGTCACCATAAGGCACCGACCGGCGAACATGACCCGGCGCCGGCTGAAATTGTCAGCGAGAGCCCCGGCGAAGACAGACAAGACGAAGGCGGGCAGGTTCGATGAAGCCTGAACCAACGCAACCATCAGATCGGAAGTCGAGATCGTTGCCATCAGCCAGCTGATGGCGACAGTCTGCATCAACCAGCCGAGGCTTGAAACCTGCGTGGCGAGCCAGATCGAGCGAAAAGTGGGCTGCAGAAGTGGCCCAAAGTTCGTTGGTGCAGCCAAATCTTCGTTTGATCCAGCCACCCTACTCATTTTGCGATCCTTTGCTTTCCGTTATTGTCGCTTCCCATGTAATCTAGGCTGAACCGTGGCGGCTGGAAGAATAGATGGACCCATTTGTCTCCGACGAATGTGGCCACAGTTCCTCCTGACCAGTGGTCTGGCGGCCGAGACGAGACATGGGCCGGCTCACTCGCCTTCGACGACATGTTGGTGAGCCGGAATTCACATGTCATTTGAGGCATCATGCTCGTTCGACGCGCTGCCGAGCGATTTTTCGCGAAACGTTACCCTGTTCCGATGCTGAGTGTGGCTTCCGAAAAGTGAGGACGCTTGCAGATCTTTGACAGGATCAGTTCCCTGATAGATGCAGACGATTGCCAGGCCGCGATCGAAGACGCGCGCGCCCTGCTCCTTCAGTTCGGACAAAAGTCTGATGCGCTCACACATGCGATCGACGAGTTTCTGCTTGACCTGATGACATTGGCTTTCATCGTCGAATGTTACGGACGCGGCTTTGAACTTTTGGCGCGAATGCTTGCCCGTAGAAGGCTGGCGAAGGTCAGACTGTTGTCGGGAGGGGTGCCGGGCAGAACGGGTTCCAAAGCCTGATGGCTGAACCGGCGATCGAGCCGCGTTCCAATTAACGACGTGGCGACCGCCAAAAAAAGGGCCATCGGAAAACCGAGGTATGTAAAGTCAAAACCTTCAGAGGGGAACAGCTGATACGATGGAATGGGAGGAAACCATCGCGTGCATCAGCTGTAAGCTTAATGGCTAAAAGTTGTGCAATGCGCAAACACACTTTGTGCAATGCAGCTATGCAGTAACGCAAAGCCTCAAGTTGCAAGATCGAGTTTGGAAATGTTTGCTGCTCGTACGGTGATGGGCGAGATCCTTAAGCTTATGTACGGCGGCATGATGGACGCTTGCAAGCATCCAGACAAGATTATCGCGAAGCTAAAATAAGAGGTTCGATCCAATCGGCGATGCGTTAGCCGCGCCATTCTGGTTCAGCCGGGCGTTACATGGCCTCGCCAAGTTGAGGATGTATTGGTCGCGAGCAGCCGCGTGCCAATTTGGAACCCACGACCATATGCAACGATTGGGCACTGTCCGAAAGAAGGCCGAGAACTGTTGAAAGTGCGCTAGATGGAGATATTCTGAATCGGAACGGGGGCCTGGTTCATCGCCAAAGCGAGACATGGATGAAAAGCAGATCGCGCCCAACGCCTGATCCAACCATTGCAACGGAAGTCCCCTGGTCGGAAAGCCTAACCGCATATGATGACAAGCATTTCGAGCTCTATTTGAAGCTCATGGACGCTTGCGTCGACAGTGCCAGCGAAGAGGAGATGGCGCTGGATGTACTGGGTATCGATCCGGTCAAAGAGCCAATCCGCGCCCGTAAGGCCCTTCGCAGTCATCTCAAACGGGTGCTCTGGTTTATGCATGAGGGCCATAAGGAACTGCTTCCAAGCCGACCGCCTCAATAACTGCGGCGCCGAACAAGGTTGCCCGAGAGATCAGGTGGCGCCCTCGGGGGATGCGAGGACACTTGAAAGCCGCAATCGGGTTATCATCTCCATACTGCGTGTGTTCGGCTCCGCACGGCAAGTGCCCTTGAGTCGAGGAGGAATGCACATGAAGAAGAAAGTTCATCTGGAAGCCTGCTGACCGATCCCTTGGGGCCCATAATCGGGTCCCAAGTTGTTCCCGACGAGCGTTGCGAGGGGCGGATGCAGGACCAGCCGGAAATCGAGCCAGGGCGTGAAACGAAGTCAACAGGTGCGAGGTTCGGCCTGCTGGGTGTGGCTGTGTTGGCCGTAGGCGCCTTCATCTGGACCGGCTTCGGCGAAGGCATCCAGCAGGGCACGTCCAACGTCCTTCGGACTGTCATCGACAAGAGCATGCAGCGCCTTGGGCTCGGGCAAGCCCCCAACGCTCTTACAGAGGGCGAGTGGTATCTCTCGGTGTACTACGGTCCCGACTTTACGGATGTCACCCCCGTCGGCCTGGGGCACCCCTTCAAGGTGACATTCACGTCGGCCCCGGATTTGTCTGGCACCTACGAGAACGTTGCAGGGAGCGGCTCGGTAAGCGGCTTTGAACGACCCGGTCAACTCGTAATGACCTACTCCGGAGCAGATGGGATGTCCCATGGAGTTGCCATTCTCCAAGACATTCAGACCCACCTTTCTTCCAACAACGTCGAGCATGATTACGTGGGAGCCGTTTTGGTCCACGCTTGCTATAAGGCGGACACCCAGCAGTGCGATGCCGCCAAATCGCAATATAAATTCTGCAGGGCGATTTTGTCGAAAAACAGGGAACCCGACAAGGATCCTTCCCTCAAGGGTTACCTCGACGAACCATGTTCGGCTTTTCAGAACGATCTTAAGCTGAAGCTTAGCCCGACGGCACAGCTTTAGGCACGAAGGCGCTCACCAGGGTCGCAGCTCAAAGAGAACGGCGCCCTTCGCCGGGGGCCGTCCGTTCCGCATCCCGCCTGACGGCGGCGCGTTGCTGATGCTCCTACGGCCGCCCTGTTGAGCCGGTCTCAGGGCCACGGTCTTTCTCCTGCACCGATCTGACTTGGTCCCGCTGGCGGGCATTTCGGTGCTTCCGTTTTGTACGCTCTTCTCTCTTGGGCCGCTTCGCGGCACGGCTGCGCCGACATGGATGTGCCTAGCGGCACCTTTCCTATGTAGCGGGAAGAGAGGCGCGCGGCCCTCTCTCCCCAGCAAGCCGCCGCGGGCGGGTTCCCCCATCTTCCTCCGCTTCGCTAGGTGCAGACCGGGGAGACCCCTCCGCCCCCGGGACTTGCCCCCCTCGCTCCCCGCTACTCGCCGCGAGGCAGGGGTTCAGGGGACCTGAACCCTTCAGGTCAATCCCTGAAATCAACAACGAGCAAGTCGATGAATACCGCTGAAATCACTATCCCGCTCGCAGGTAGGGCCGAACTGGCCGCCACCATCGAGGCCCATGGCCTCATCCATAACCTTGTGACCCGCAAGGCGCCGAAGGGAGCCAAGTTCGAAGTCGTCGCCGGAGGGCGGCGACTGGGGGCGTTGCGGTTGCTGCTGGACGAGGGCCGCATCGGCACTGCCACCGCTGCCAGGCTTGGACACAAATCGATGCTGCCGATGATGATCATGGCCGATGTTCGGCAGGCCTATCGCACCGACAACTATGCACAAACCGTAATTGAGGGAGCCATCTGGCCGATGCTTTGGCCGATCCATGACGATCGGCCGGACTCAGACAGGTTCGAGGTGGAAAACAGGCAGCTTTAAACATGGTTCTGCCTCGGCCAGCGCAACATTCGCCTGGAGCTTCGCTTATGCTGTGTGAGCTTGTTCTCTCGCGCCCGAATTCCCCATGGATGGCCCAAAAGCAGGCGATCCATTTGTCATTTTTAAGTGCCCGGACTGCCAGTTGATCGCGTTCTGACCCGACTGGGAGTTCAAGTTTGACCTGAAACTGACCGGGTGCTGGATGGCAGGCTTCATCCCCACCGTCTGATATGAAACAACGTCCGGCCCCGAGGCTAGGCTGCAATCTCGTATGGCTTCTATGCGCCGTTCTCTTGGAGCGTGTTGCGGGCTTGGTCTGCTCAACCTCGGAGCTCAACGCTTCACGGCGTTAGGATGAGCGTTCGAGGCGCAGGATTACTGCCGACACTGCTCTTCTTGTTCGCATTGGGCAGTTCCCGTTGGAGCCTTCCATCTTGCCGACTGCTGAGTTTGGAGTGGCCGTAGCTGTGAAATCGAAAAGAAGCCAATAGGCAACGTTTGCCGCGACGCTACTGAGAGCTGGTCACCGGGAGAGCCGAAGGTAGAACGAAGTTGTCTCGTTGAGCTTGTATGTGGCGCCAGCATAGAAGGCCCAGTTCCCACCCCAAGGCTTATACAAACCGCCACCGTTAGCGCCGATCGCGTTCATGGCCTCGTCCTTTTGGCAGAGATCACCACGGTCGCTAGCTGGCGAGCAAAGTCCGTCCCAGCGCTGCATTATCTCGTCGGATCCGGCAAGCTGGCAGAATTTCCCAGGCGGAGCTGACGGGGGGATGGTGGGAATAAAACGGTGCGCGTGAGGTCTCGTCGGGAACAGCCAAGACATCTAAGCGGAACGGACTGGCATAACGCAAAGACACAGGCGAGCTCAGCGGCAAGGTGGTTTGTTATCACCATGGGACGCCTGCCGCGGTGGTGTCGTGGGTCGAGACGGCGAGGGCAGCGGTCGCCATGCGCCCCGACCGGCTTGCCTTGTTCGGCTACTCGCATATCCCATCCCAAATAAAGAACCAGCGCCTCATCGAGGCGGAATTTCTTCCCCACAGCGCTGCCCGCGCTGCACAGCATGCGGCTGTCGCCGTGACGCTGGTTGCCGCCGGCTACCGGGAGATCGGGCTCGACCATTTCGCCTTGCCGCACGACGAGCTCGCGCTGGCACAGGAAACAGGTCGCCTGCGACGTAACTCGTTGGGCTACTCTGCCGATACCTGCAGAACCCTGATCGGTTTCGGCGCGTCGGCTATCGGCCGCATCGGCCAGGGGTACGTTCAAAACGAAGTTACACGGGATTTCTACATCCGGCACATCGCAGCTGGCCGACTGGCGACATCGGAGGGCCATCGCCTCACAGACGACGACCGCGTGCGAGCCGCAATCATCGAGCGATTAATGTGCGATTTCGAGGCTGACGTGCCGGCAATCTGTGTCGCCCACGGATCTGATCCGATCCGTCTTCGCGGTTCAGATGAGCGCTTGGCGATGCTGGCCAAGGACGGAATAGTGGACTTCGAAAGATACCCTCCGGCGAAGGCCGCCTTGCGAGAGGATGGCACGGTAGCGAGGCTGCGCTCTTAAGGTCGTCCTTACGAGCGAAGTTAGCAGCACAGCATGAGCCATATGACGTTGTTGACCGGGCCGGAGCGGCGGCGTCGTTGGAGTGAAGCGGATCAGTGCCGGATACTGGCGGCGGCATTCGCGCCCGGGGCCACAGTGGCGGCGGTGGCCCGTCAGTACGATGTCGCGACCAGCCTGATCTACAAGTGGCGCCGCACGATGAGAGCCCGCGAGACGGGCTTTGCCGAAGTTGTCGTGGCTCCCGATGAGCCTGTCGCCGTTTCGCGGCCGGCGGCATCCCCAGCGGTGATCGAGCTGGAGGTCGCCGGCAAGGTGCGGCTGCGGATTCCGCTGACCACGCCGCCAACACTGGCGGCGGCGATGGTGAAGGCGCTGGGCATTTCATGATCCCGGTTCCGAGCCAGGTGCGGATCTGGTTGGCGGTCGGCCGGACCGATATGCGTCGCGGGATGCAAGGCCTCGCTCTGCAGGTTCAGGAGACGTTGGGCCGGGATCCGCATGCCGGCGATCTTTATGTCTTCCGCGGCCGCAACGGCAACCTGATCAAGATTATCTGGCATGATGGGCTCGGCATGTCGCTATATGCAAAACGGCTCGAGAAGGGCCGGTTTCTATGGCCGTCGCCGGCGGACGGCACGGTTTCCATATCACCGGCGCAGCTCGCCTACATGCTCGACGGGATCGATTGGCGCAACCCGCTTCACACGTTCCGCCCGCAGCGCGCGGGCTGAGTTTTTCTTTGAGTTTGCGCCATTTTCCGCGAGTCAGCGGACGCGTTTTATGATTCACTCCAGGGCATGGTTGCCACCGCCCAGGATGCTGTTCCGGACGATATTGGCGCGCTGAGAGCAGCGCTGACCGCGGCGCTGGCCAGAGCCGAAGACGAGGCCGCACGCGCTGCACTGGTCGAGGCCGAACTGGCGGTCGCCAGGGCCAAGGCATCGGATGATGCGGCGCTGATCGCGCATCAGCATCTGACGATCCGGAAGCTGCAGCGGGCGCTGCATGGTCAGAGTTCTGAACGCTCAGCCCGCCTGCACGACCAGATGGAACTCACCTTCGAGGAACTCGAGAGCACCGCGACGGAAGACGAGATCGCCGCCGAACAGGCCGCGGCCCGGACCACCGAGGTGGCGCCTTACATGCGCAAGCGACCGGCGCGCCAGCCATTTCCCGAGCATCTGCCGCGCGAACGCGTGGTCGAGCCGGCGCCGGCCGCTTGCCATTGCTGCGGCGGTCATCGGCTGCGCAGGCTGGGTGAGGATATCACCGAGACGCTGGAGGTGGTGCCGCGGCAATGGAAGGTGATCCAGCACGTGCGGGAGAAGTTCACCTGCCGCGACTGCGAGGCGATCAGCCAGGCTCCGGCGCCCTTCCACGCCACCCCGCGCGGCTGGGCCGGTCCCGGCCTGCTGGCGATGATCCTGTTCGAGAAGTTCGGCCAGCATCAGCCGCTTAACCGCCAGGCCGAACGCTATGCCCGCGAAGGCGTGCCGCTCAGCCTGTCGACGCTCGCCGACCAGGGCGGCGCCGGCGCCGCGGCGCTGATGCCGCTGTTCAAGCAGCTCGAAGCCCATGTGCTGGCCGCTTCGCGTCTGCACGGCGACGACACGACGGTGCCGGTCCTGGCCAAGGGCAAGACCGATACCGGCCGATTATGGACCTATGTGCGCGATGACCGACCGTTCGGCGGCGCCGATCCGCCGGCGGCAGTGTTCTACTATTCCCGCGATCGCCGAGGCGAACATCCCGCGGCGCATCTCGCCGGCTGGAGCGGCATTCTGCAGGCCGATGCCTTTGGTGGTTATGGCGATCTCTATGCGACGGGTCGTCAGCCGGCGCCTGTTCTGGAGGCCAGCTGCTGGGCCCACAGCCGGCGCAAAGTGTTTGAGCTGGCCGATGTCGAAGCGGCGGCGCGCAAGAAGGCGCACGGCGAGAAGCCCAACCTGGTCTATCCGCTGGCGGTCGATGCCGTGAAGCGCATCGATGCCCTGTTCGATATCGAGCGCGCGATCAACGGCCTGTCGCCGGCCCAACGCCACGCGGTGCGCCAAGAGCGGAGCGCGCCGCTGGTCACCGAGCTCGAGCGCTGGATGATCAAGACGCGCGACAAGCTCTCGCGCGGGCACGACCTGACCAAGGCCTTCAACTACATGCTGCGCCGCTGGTCATCCTTCACCCGGTTCCTCGACGATGGGCGGATCTGCCTATCCAACAATGCAGCCGAGCGAGCCCTGCGCGGCATCGCCATCTCGGGGTCATTCTGCCCATGTTGGGCAGGAGGTCGAGGTCCATTACCGTTGGCACCCGTATTTCGGACGTCGGCTTCGCTG
>NZ_JAMYTP010000043.1:0-29413 GCF_040322515.1 Mesorhizobium sp. M0136 | reverse complement strand
CCTATGTCGACGGTCTCAGGATTTCCGAAACCGGCCTCGCCGCACTCGATCTGAAGAGCCATCATTCAATCCGCGTCCGTATCGGTGTCAAGGACGACGCCGAGCGCCCCGGCGGGATCAACATTTTTGGCAAGGGCTTTGGAAATTACGATCAGGACATCCTGCTCAGGATCAAAACCGCGTGAATCGACTGGCCGTGTTGCTGCGCTCAATCACAGGTCATTGCCAGGCTTGCAGCTGGCAACGTCGTATATGAGGCGACCGGCTTGCCTGACGTGTATAGATGCCCCGTCGCAACCTTCGCCGACAGGCTGCGTATCACCTACTACCCTCTATCACCGGTACAAAGCGATCCCTCCCACCAACCGCCAGAGCGTTTCATCCTCCGTTCCGGCAAATGCCGGAACTTTCCATCTAGGCAACTCTCGAAAGTATTTGCCGATCCAGGTCACACTTTGCCACCCCGAACCGCCAGCGATGGTTCGTCGCCTCACGCCTGCTCTGGTAGAACAAGGTCAGTTGCCGGCCGTCGATCATCACCGTCGAATGGCCATTCTCGCCGGGCTCACCAGGGTCGAGAACGGGGCCAACGGAAACGTAGGGACCCTTGACGTCATCGGCGATGGCGAAGAAGACGCGCTGCCGGCTGCCGCGCGGACCTTCGGGGAGGAAGCAGGTGGCGTTGAGAAGCACGCGACCGTCCGGCAGTTCGACGATCTGGGCGCCTTCGATCCCCCATTCGTAATCTGGGTGCTCGCGCGCATTGTGATGCGGCACGTCGAGATGATCGAGTATCTTGCCGAGACGTTTCCATGGCCCGAACCAGGAATCGGATTGGCTGCGCGCCAGATAGACATCAGGCTGAGGCACCCTGGTGAATTTGGGCATGCCTGAATAGACGATGTAGCGCTTGCCTCCGATGATTGCGGGGTGGGGATCGTAGATGCCGTCTTCATCGGTGTCGGGCAGCGACAATATCGCCGCATTGAGCACCACCCAATGAAAGCCGTCATTGGACACCGCGTGCTCGCAACGTCCGCCGGACTTCATGAATTCGGTCTGGATAAACATGTGGAAGACGCCGCACTCATGAATGACGCCGGGTGCCGCAACGCCCGATCCGGAAATCGGCAAGACGATCGGCTCGTGCTCTGTCCAGGGTCCATAGAGATCCGGCGCCGTGGCATGGAGTATTTTCCAGCTTTCGGTCGTGACCGTGCCGCTGGAGCCGAAGACGTGCCAGAGCGTGCCGTCGAAGACGGGACAGGGGTCCTTCAGGTCATCCACGGCCTGCGGGTGAAACAATGGAAAGACGTTGGTTTCAAAGTCGATCTTCATTCGCCAGCCATCCCTCGATTCCTCGCGGGCCCAACCCAATGAACCACCTGCGCGACTCGAATGAGTCGATTCGCAGGCCTCATTTATAACTCCGCCCATGAACGGTTGTTGAACGATTGAAGGATTTGAACCGCTCTGTGGCAAAGGGCCACATTTGGGGAGCCCGACCTGACGCGAGGGGCTTCATCATGTGGATCGAATGGGGGCGGCCGGCTCGCCCCTTCTCTGTTGAGCCATCGCAAGTGGAGCGGACGGCTGGTCTCGCCTGAACAGTTTGCAGCTGTGGAACAACTTACTGGGATGGAAGTTATATAGAAGGCTGCGAACTTCATGTCAAAGCTGCCTCGATTGACTTTTGTTAGTCGAGGCATTTTGTAACTATATCGAAGGATAATCTACATGGAAATGGCGGCGGGCCGGGCCAAAACACGAAAAATCCCTGTACAACAGTCTATTTTAATTTGCTTTTCACACCTCCGATGGAACTTCGTATATCAGAGACCACAACACATTCTGACCCTGGCGTCAAAACAGCAACAGCTAATTTACTTCGAAGAGCCGATCTTCGATGAGAGGCGCCACCCTTCGATGCGGGTGCACGATCTTACCCCCAAAATCAGAATAGTGACGCCGCTGATCCCAGTTGGTACGTCCGCGACCAGGGCGGACGCGATCCAGCGCAGGTTCGTCGATCAGATCCTCGCCTCCACGCCGCATGACCGATTGACGACCTGGTATTACACGCCCATGGCGCTACGCTTCAGCGATCATCTCGCCTGTGACGTCTGCGTCTACGACTGCATGGATGAACTCTCCGCGTTCAAAGACGCTCCCGCAGAGTTGACGCAGTTGGAAAAGGCGCTGTTGCAACGTGCCGATGTCGTCTTCACGGGCGGGCAGAGCCTCTACGAGGCCAAGCGCAGCTTGCATCGGGCGATCTTTCCCTTCCCGAGCAGCATCGACGTTACCCATTTCCATCAGGCTAGGGCGCCAGGTGAAGACCCGTTCGATCAGGCCGACATACCTCACCCGAGGGTGGGGTACTTCGGGGTCATCGACGAACGGCTCGACGTCGAATTGGTAGCGCAGACGGCTGCGGCAATGCCGGACGTGCAATTCGTCATGCTCGGCCCTGTCGTCAAGATCGATCGGGCGAGCCTTCCCACGGCTGGCAACCTGCATTGGCTGGGCGGCAAGTCGTATGCAGACCTGCCGAACTATCTCAGGCATTGGAGTGCCGGCTGGATGCCGTTCGCGCTCAACGAAGCGACCCGCTACATCAGCCCGACCAAGACTCCCGAGTTTCTTGCGGCAGGACTGCCGGTGTTGTCCACGGCGATCGTCGACGTTGTGCGTACCTACGGCGTCGAAGGCCTTGTCGAGATTGTCGAGGCGGAGGATATCGAGGCCAAGCTTCGGTCGATCCTGGCCCACCCCCGCGATTTCCTGGTCAAGAAGGCCGACGCCTACCTCGCCGACATGTCCTGGGAGAAGACCTGGAGCGCGATGGCTGCCCACATCGAGCGCGCCCTTGCGATGAAGAGCGTCGTCCCATTCCTGAGGAGGGCGTGAGCGTGTTCGACTGGTTGATCGTAGGGGCCGGTTTCGCCGGCAGTGTGCTGGCCGAGCGTATCGCATCGCAACGGCAGGAAAGCGTCCTGATCATAGACCGACGAAATCACGTCGGCGGCAATGCCTATGACTGCTACGACGAGGCCGGAATCCTAATTCACCGTTACGGGCCTCACATCTTTCACACCAACGCCCAATCGATCGTCGACTATCTGTCGCAATTCACCGAATGGCGGCCTTACGAACATCGCGTGCTGTCGCTTGTCGATGGAAAGCTGCTGCCGATACCGATCAATCTCGACACCATAAACCGCCTCTACGGCCTTGAGTTAACGTCCGAGCAGCTGCAGGACTTCTTCGCTTCCCGGCGCGAAACGGTCAAAGAAGTCCGCACCGCTGAAGACGTCGTGGTCAGCACTGTCGGCAGAGAGCTCTACGAGAAATTCTTCCGCGGCTACACGAGGAAGCAGTGGGGTGTCGACCCTTCCCAGCTGAGCAAGTCGGTGACGGCGCGAGTCCCAACCCGGACCGATCGCGACGATCGCTATTTTGGCGACAGCTTCCAGAGAATGCCGGCAGGCGGGTATACGCGCATGTTCCAGCGCATGCTGGATAGTCCCAAGATCAAGATCATGCTGCAGACCGACTACCGCGAAATTCGCGACAAGATCCCCTTCCAGCGGATGATCTATACCGGTCCGATCGACGAGTATTTCGACTGGAAGCTTGGTCGCTTGCCCTACCGTTCGCTGCGCTTTGAGCACACGACGCTTGATTGCGAGCAGTTTCAACCGGTCGCCGTCGTCAACTATCCGCAGACGGAAAAATACACACGGATCACCGAGTACAAGCATCTGACCGCTCAACAGAGTCCGAAGACCAGCCTCACCTACGAATACCCCTCGGACATCGGAGATCCTTATTACCCGGTGCCGCGGGCCGAAAACGAGGCGTTATACAAGCGCTATGAAGCCTTGGCCGCGGCCTGCCCGGAGGTCTGGTTCGTCGGACGTCTTGCAACATATCGCTATTACAATATGGATCAGGTCGTCGGCCAGGCATTGGCTACGTTCGGGCGCATTCAGACACGCCTGCCGGCAAGCGGGATGCTCGTCACGTCGACGCAGCGCGAGGCGGCCGAGTGAATGATGCGCCGGCCTGACCGGCGTTCGGGCGACCCACGGCCAAAGGGGCCAACGATGTTTCTCGGCGAACAGCTCTAGAATATGCTGTGCTGTTGATGCAGCTGAAAAGCGCGCACTGTTGGTATCAGCGAGGCTATAGCGCGCTTGCTTGTTGTTTCTCAAATGCCAAGAACGATTGGCGCTGGCGCTCCAACTCGTCCGCAAGTGGCTTGCGAACAGTGCGCGAGCCGTCCGCATGAATGGTGGAGAACAAGCCGACTTCGGCGTGGCGCGAATTGTCCCAACCTGGGTAGGCCGTCACCGGGTACAGGCATATACCCTTAACAGGTGCACCGAGGCTCGTCGCATCGCGCACTTCGTCGCAAACGTAGTGAAGCCAGGCTGGCCGGCCTGAACCTTCGGCGCCGGTCTCGGCGATGAACATCGGCTTCTTGTATCGCTCGGCGACCTCGACCAGCATTTCCGAAAGTGCACGGTATTCGTGGTGCCCCATCGGTATCGTTGGGCCATTCAAGTACCATTGGTTGTGCGGATAGAAGTTGAGGCCAATGACGTCCACAACGTCCTCGCTACCGCCCAACTCCGGTTCCATGCGCCCGATCAGCATGTCATACGCCTCGAATTGCCCCTGGCGAGCATTTTCGGCGCGCCGCCGCTCGGGGTGAGTACGGTCACGAGGAGCAATATGGATCAGCGGTTCAGCCCAGATGAACCTGCAGCCGGGTTCCGCCTCCCGCATGGCCCTCACGCCGGCGACCGCTGCCCTGACAAGGTGTCGTTTGAACCATCCACGCTTGTTCGGCCCGACGCGGGGGAAGTAGCCGACCTCTACCGCCCATGCAAAAAACGAAATCTCGTTGATCGGGCACACCAGGGGAGCCACCCCGGTAGCGGAGCGATGAACCCGAACAGCTTCCGCGGCGAAACGGACGTAGGCCTTGATAAACCCCGGGCCACCTTGGTCGATATGGTCTGGCGAGCCATAGTGGAAGATATCCCAGATAATCTGCACCCCGGCCGCCTGGGCTGCTTCGATCGCCGACGTCCAACTCGACCAGTCGAAGACTCCGGGCGCGGTTTCAATCAGGTGCCAGCGCAAGCCGTCACGGATCGTGCGAAGCCCAAGCTCGGCACAACGGCGATAGTCGCCATGTGCATGGATGTCATGTGAGGTCGCGCGTATCAGATCAAGACGGGCCCCGTCGGCGCGCCTGTGGGAGGAACACTCGAAACCAGCCATGAAAAAGCTGTCGAACCCCGAAGAGCCTGCCGTGGGCCGACGAGCGGTATCCTCGTTCATACCAACATCCTGTCGCCCAAGGCGTGGGCAGTAATCGCATTCGCAGTCCCCCATTGTCAGTTCCGGTCGCCTAGTCGGAACCGGTCGGCCACCGCCACGTCGACGGCGCGGCGGCTGCTGCGTATGTGTGCCTCTGGATCCAACCAAGGTCCAATCCGTCTGTCCGGGCCGCGGTGGCCTCGATTCGATCCGAAGTTATGCCGCCTGTTGCATCGCCCGTTCGTTGACCCCTGTTTCGCCCAGTCGGGTGAGCGCCTCATCGGTTGCTTTTTCTTCCTTGAGCGTCTGTTCGAGTAGCGGGACGGCGTCTTTCAGACCAAGTAAGCCGGCCCATGTGACAAGAGTCCCGTAGCGCGCTATTTCATAGTGTTCCACGGACTGGGCTGCAGCCACGAGACCCGCGTCCAATGCCGGAGCCTCCTCGAATTCCTCCAAAATCTCCTGTCCTTCTTCGATGATGCCGTCGATCGCCGGGCACGTTTTCCCTTGGGCTCTCTTGCCAAAGGCGTCGAAAACTTGCTGCAGGCGCTCAATCTGACCCTCTGTCTCGTCACGATGTTTTTCGAACGCCACCTTCAGCTCTTCTGACTCCGCCCCCTTTGCCATTTTCCGGAGCGCGGTCAGAATCTTGCGTTCAGCGTAGTAAATGTCTTTCAACCCGTCATGGAAAAGGTCTTCCAAACCTTTGGAGCCACCTTGAGAGCCTTTCTTCGTCGCCATTGTCATCTCCTGTTTCATTGTATCGACGCATGCATGGTCTAACTGGCCCAGTCTCTTGTTGTTCCTTCGCCACGGCTCTGCGGCAGCCAACAGGTTGAGCGACGGCCGGTTGACCGCTGACTTCAACCCGCCGCGTCACAGCGACCGCCTGAGCATCTCGGCTGCGCTCCATTGCGGAACTTCCGGTATGAGGATCGTCTGCCTGCAGGGTTGCTGTCTGGTGTCGAAGCTGACAAGCTTAGGAACTTTGGTCGAGATCTCTAAAAGGCAAGCTGTTCAATCTCCTGATGCGGGCCAGAAGAATTGCCAAGTCATACGGCTTGGCGATTCGAGGGCCATCCTGGCAGAGGTCACCGGCTGCTTTGGCGGTTCGTTCCACGGCCGATGACAGCACCACCTTGATGTCTTCTCTATTCTGCCGAACCCACGCGGCAAGCTGAAACCCATTCGTCCCGCCTGGCAGATCAACGTCCGATAAAATGGTATCTACGTAGAAGCCGGAATGCCCCACCGCCTCTTGAGCAGCAAGGGCATCTTTTGCCTCGATAACTCGGTAGCCACAATGTCGAAGGTAGTCCGCCGTGGCCGAACGAGTGGTCACGTCAGCACTAACAACCAAAATCGTGTCGGGCTTTGACGCATGACGATTTTCCATTCAGCTGGAACGGTCAACCATCTTTCCTGTTCCCGACCACTTCCTACAAATTGCGTGCCCCGTACAGACTTCGTCCGGGTGCGTGGGAGGTGCCATCCTGCCTCTTGGAGAGATGAAGAACGGGCTGAGAGACAATCCCAAAAAATACCCGCATCGAAGGGACGGCGTCAGGAGAGAGTGGCCAGTCGCGCAAGTTCGGGTAAGTGGAGTGAAAGTCGGTAGATGCGCAGATCTGCGCGACAGCTGAGCGAACGATCATTCAGCGCGCGACGCTGTGACATATGACACGCAAGCAACCAGCATGCCCTGGCATTCGGTGGGCTGCCAGGCGCGTTTGTCTTAGTCCCTTAACGAATGTGAATGCATACGCCACAAACCTCAGCATAGTGGCCTGGAAGAGCAGATGTGGAGGCCCGAGGTGCGACAGCTTGAAGATCTAGTGGAACACTATGTCGGCATACGCAGCCGGCGTGATAGAGTCATGTCGACAGGGCTCGCCTTGAGAGCGCTAAGGCAGGTCGTTGGGATGGCTTCAATCTCGGACCGGGAGCTTGCGAACATGGTGGCCGACCGTGCGGTCAGGCATGGTCTCGCCGTGGACTTTGATCATATCCAGCAAGACTGATTCTGGCCTTCTTGGACCGCTACTAGGGCCATTGCGGGTCGTGCTTTGACCCGCAATCGGTCTCGCCACTAGTTATCCTGGTGCGTGCGCGGAACGAATGGAACCGATCAGGCTTCGTAGAACGTCCAGCTGTCCAGTGCCTGTTTTAGTTGGCGGCCTGAAGATCAAGCGGCCTCGCCGAAATTCGAACCCATTCACCCCTTTAAGGTTCTCCCAGACCGACGCGGAGGGTTTTGTGCGAAAGGTGATCGCAATCGCTTCGGGTCCTACGTCGACTTGGCTCAAGCCCAACTGCGCTGCATCCATTCGCAGTCGGGTTACCTCCAGCAGCGTCGCCACTTCGCTCGGAATGCCTCCGAAGCGATCCTCCAATTCGTCGGCAAATGCATTCAGATCCGAATGTGTGCTCATACGGAACAACCGCGAATACAGGCTGAGGCGTATCGCTGGCTCCGGCACATAGCTTCCTGGGAATGACCCTCCGGCTTGCAAATTGATGTCCGGAAGTTGTGTGTCAGACGACGGGCCGCCACGAGCAACCGACGAGGCACGCTCGAGCAATTTTTGGTAGAGTCCTACGCCGATCCGCTTTATGTGGCCGGCCTGTTCCTCGCCGAAAAGATCGCCTGCGCCGCGCAGGTCGAGGTCCCTTTGGCTGATGGTCAGGCCAGAGCCAAGCCGGTCGAGCGCCACAAGAGCCGAAAGTCGGCTCCTCGTGGCTTCAGCTAATTCCTTACCGGGCTCGGTCAACAGAAACGCAAAGCCCTGCAGTCTGCCTCTGCCTACGCGCCCTCGAAGCTGGTGGAGCTGTGCAAGTCCGAAACGGTCCGCCCGCCAAACCAGAATGGTGTTCGCCTGCGGTATATCAAGTCCGCTTTCGATGATGTCGGTGGCCAGCAAAATGTCACCTTCGCCAGCGGCGAAGCGAACCACGATCTCGTCCAACTCACGCGCTTTCATTTCGCCATGCGCGATCTTCACCAAGAGCTGCGGAACCAGCCTGCCCAGTTGTCTGAAGACAGTCCCGATGTCGTCTATCCGGGGAACTACAAAGAAGCTTTGTCCCCCGCGACGGTATTCACGTAACAGAGCAGCCTTGGCCGAACCGGCATCGAAAGGAGCCAAGATGGTGCGAACCGGACGCCGCTTGGCAGGCGGTGTATTCAGAACGCTGACTTCCTGCACGCCCGCCATCGCCAATTGAAGGGTGCGGGGTATCGGGGTAGCGCTCATCGTCAAGGTGTGGAGGCATGGCGCCAGGCCTCGAAGTGATTCCTTCAGCTTGGCCCCGAACCGATGCTCTTCGTCAATTACGAGCAGCCCCAGATTGCTAAGGGCCACCCCCTTGGCCGCAACAGCGTGGGTCCCGACGACGATTGCAATGTTACCGCTTCTCAGACCGTCCTTAACTTTCCTTGTCTCTGTCGATCCGACCACCCTGGACAGGTGAGCAACCTCGATGTTGAATCCTGCGAATCGACGGCAGAACGTCTCGTAGTGCTGGCGCGCGAGCACCGTGGTGGGCGCAACGACAGCAACCTGCTTGCCGCAGAATGCTGCGGCAGCACACGCCCGAAGCGCCACCTCCGTCTTTCCAAAGCCGACGTCGCCGCAGACCAGCCGGTTCATCCTCTTGCCCGACGACAGGTCGTTCATTACGGCTCGGATTGCGGCGGTCTGGTCGAGGGTTTCGGCGTACGGAAATCGCGCCGCGAAGCGCGCAAGGTCGGCACGCGACGGCTTGATCATTTCGGCGGACTGGCGGGACCTGGCCTTCGCCATGGTAACCAGCCGCCTGGCCACCTTCTCGATCTCGCGGGCCACAGACTGGCGTCGCTTGTTCCAACCTTCGCTGTCTAGTCGGTCCAAGGCCACTGCATCTGGCTCGGATCCGTAGCGCCATATTCGGCCGAACTCCTCCACTGGAACCAGCAAGGAAGCGCCACCATGATATTCAACCTTCACGACATCCTGTTGCAGGCCAGCCACTTCAATTTGTTCGATGGCGGCAAGGACGCCCAGGCCGTGGTCTTCATGGACAACTAGATCGCCGACCCGCAGGTCGGGTTCGACTATGCCGCTGCCGGACCCTGCGTTTGCAGTCCATGAGGGACCGAATATGTCCGCTGCCGCAACAACTGCAATTCGGGACAGCGGATCGACAAAGCCCTCCGTAAGATAGAACTCCGCCTTGAGAAGAGAGCCCCTTTTGACCGAGAGGATTTGCGGCCAGTCGGCGACTGGCTCCATCTTGTGACCGAGCTGATGCTCGATCAGCCGGTCTGCTCGGCGCAGTTCCGAAGCATCGCCTGTCACCACCACACTAAACCCCGAACTTGCGCGTGCCTCGGCGAACGCGGCGAATTCGCGCCCAGCTCGCGGCAGGTGGTAGAATTTGGGAATTCGACCGACCGGCAGAGTAAGTCTCAAGCACTGGCGATCCCGCAGCGCGCTATTCCACTCTTCGCGCGACAAATAAAATCGTTTCGCGGCCAACCCCGCCGTCGCTGATACTTGGTGTCTGCCGCGCCACGCATCCTCAATGAGGTCCAACACGCGAGCAAGCCCGATCTCTTCCAGTCCAGCCAGGAAGCAGATGGAGGCTGTCGACGCGACATCGAAAAGCGCTGGCAAGTCGGAATGGAGCGAGACCAGGCGTTCCTCCATGGGGACTGTGCGCATCGCTGCGCGGTCGAACTCGTTGCCGGCTTCCACGATGAGCTCCGATGCCGGGCCAACCACGACATTGTGCAGAGATCGCTCGCTTCGTTGAGTGACTGGGTCATATGTCTTGAGTTCAGAGATGGCGCCCCCAGGACCCAGCACAACACGTACTGGGTCGTCACGGTCGGCAGGGAAAATATCGACAAGATCGCCGCGGACGGCTATCTCGCCAGGTTCATCGACTTGATCGTCGACAACATAGCCTGTTCTCTCAGCCAACACCCGAAGTGCCCCCAGGTCCATCTTCTGTCCGATCTGCAGGGTGGCGAAACCCTGGTCGATTAGCGAGGGGGGAGGTACCCGCTGCAGGGCAGATTCGACCGAAGTAACTGTGATGCGGGGACCTTTTGGAAGGGCCGCAATAGCTTGCAGGACGCTAACCCGCCGCCCCATGGTGGCGCGAGTGGGCCACACCCTGTCGAAGGGCAGGCAATCCCAGGGCGGCATATACAGTATCTCAGCTCCTGGGAGAAAGTGGCGCAATGCCTGCGTGATGTCAGCTGCATCTCGTTCGCAACTCGCGACATGGAAAATGTCGCGGTTTCGACCGGTCTCCAAAACACTGATCAACGCCGCAGCGACTGCGGCAGCTGGCGGTGTGTCGCCCTCTCCTCCGGTTGCGAGTTCGCGCTGTTTCGCAGAAGCGCGCTCAAATTGCTCGAGCTGTTCAGCTTCTCCAGCATTTGAGGTCTTTCTATCCACATCTCACCTTCCCATCCCAGGACAGAACGGCCGCAAGGCGCGCCCGCGTTCTCGTGGGAGGACCCTGGGGCAACACTAGTTCCAATGAGTATCGGTCACCGCAACCCCTCCTAGCCGGCCCTCTATAGTCAGGCGTTGCCGGCCATTGTTGAAGCCGATCGCGCATCGCGCAGGTAATCGCGTTTTTCTGTCAGCTCCTGTGCTAATTTTTCGCCTAGAAACTCTAGCACGCCTGCCCGTGCGCGAGTGAGCCGGCTTTTGACCGTTCCAACGGCGCAACCGCATATCACGGCAGTCTCTTCGTAGCTGACACCAAGCACCCCCACTAGCATCAGCACTTCGCTCTGAGATTTTGGCAAGCTTTGAATTGCCCGGTGGACCTCCTTGCTTTGCAGCGACCACTCCTGTGCAGGCTGCGAAACGGGTGCAAGCGAGGCGCAGTCAACGATACCTGGTGCTTCCCTCGTGGCAGCCCTGAAGCGCGTATAATAGGTGTTCCGCATGATCGTGAAGAGCCATGACTTCATTCGCGTTCCGGGCTCGAACTTGTCGATGTTGGCCAGCCCTTTGGTCAACGTTTCCTGCACCAGATCGTCGGCATCTTCCCGGGCCTGGCAAAAAGCGCGGGCGAAAGCGCGCAATGCGGGAATGAACTCGACGATGGAAAGTTCACCAGCGCCCTGCTGAGCCAAGGTATCGCCCCTGTGTGACAAAATCGGCCTCCCTCAGAGCCTTGCTTGGGCTCTGTTGAACAACTCGAGAAACAGGCTTCGCGGAGAGATTGCGACTGGGCCTGATCCAGCGGGCACCTACAGGCACCTCCCGCCACCTTGCCCTGGGGCATGGGCTCAAGCATTCACATTCGTTAACCCCGAGGGTTTTGCAGGCTGGCCACATTGTAGCAGTCAGACCATTGCCGCCGATATGATGGCGCCTGTAGTTGGACAGACAACGACGCCCCGAGCGAACCAGTCGCCCGTCTCTGTTGAGCAAAATGCACCATTCCCAGACTCATCTCGAAGCGCTGAGTTCAAGCTTCTCGATTTTGAGAATCAAGCTGAGCCTCAGGATCTTTCGCCCGCTCTCGTCACGAATATCCACCAACAGCTGTTGCTGCTCCGAACCTCCCAGTGCTTCCCGCGCCAAGTCTATCAGACCGTCGACAGCTGCTTGGCGGGCTGCCGCGATCCCTTCGCATTCCACGCCCATGTCGTCTTCAACAAGATGCTCAGCATCGCCGCTGTCAAAAAAATATCGTCGCATGCGATCGGCATCCTAATCAAAAGCTAAGCAATGTCCCTTTGGTGCAGGTACGTCGGATCGAAGTCTCCTGCTCGGACCAGGCGGGGCCAGTCGAGAGCACGCAGCCTTGTGCCTGAGGTGGCAATCAGGCCGTCGCCGCGCAGTTCCTGAAGGGTGCGGTTCACGTGAACAGTCGACAAGCCGAGAGCATCGCCAAGAGCGGCCTGCGTGAGGGGGAGGTCCGCTACGTAGTCCTCGATGCGTCCGACAGACCGCAAACGCACGATAAGCTCGCATAGGATGTGGGCTGTGCGGGCGTAGGCCTCGCGTCGCCCCACATTGGTGACCCATTCCCGGTAGATGGAGGCGTCGATCAGGGTCGATCGCCAGAACGCCGTCGCGATACGCGGATGCTGTTCGCAAATTGGGCGAAGAACGCTATGCCGGATGAAGCCTAGTCTGCTTGGCGTCAGGCTCGAGAAGCTGCAATCCATGACAGAAAGATGCAGGCCATGCAGATCGGGAATATCTCCTGCGACAAAGAAGCTGGTGATCTGCCGTCTTCCCTGACCAGTATACTTGGACGAACACACCAGGCCGTCCAGAACCACAAACGAATTTGTGGGGCTATCGCCTTCCGATACGATATCCTGATTGGCTGCGACATCCTTTTCCTGAGTCGACATGCCCCGCAGGACCGCGGCGTCATCGTCGCTGATATCAGCGATTCTTCGAATTTTGCGGATGAGCACGTCTGACGACAAAACTGAAGACAAGATTTGTGGACCTACTTTGGTTGTTATCGCAAGTTTGCACTTATACGTTCAAGTGCTCTCCGGCGACTGCGAGTGCTCGAGACAACAATTGCCGATGGACATCCTCTATTCCGATCCAACCCCCGAAGCTGGGAGCGGCACGTCTGCTGGAAGCCGATCGGTTGCAAAGAGACCGGTCCATCCAAATCACCTGCTGCCGAATCCAAAATACATGGCCTACGAACGCCTCCGGTCTGCCATCGTTGCTGTACGAATTTAACTATCGGCCTCCTTCCGAGCAAAGGGGAACCTTTGCAGTGGGGGCCCAGCACCAATCAGCTCACCGACATGAACGGCGTCGTGAGCAGCTTGTAGAGGAGGCTCTTCCAGCGCCTTTCGGCCTTCTGGAACCATCAAAACTGACAATCGTTAAGCTGTTCAGCAACCTACATGAGGGGCAACGTGAACGAAGATGACGCCTCACCATTAGCGACCGGGGTAGAAGGCCTCGACTATGTTTTGCGCGGGGGTTATGCCAAATTTCGGTCACACCTCGTTGAGGGAAGGCCTGGCTCAGGCAAGACCACGCTCGGACTTCAGTTCCTTATCAAGGGGGCCTCGCAAGGCGAGAAATGCCTCTACATTACGCTATCCGAAAGCAAGCGCGAGCTTATATCCGTGGCAAGCAGGCACGGCTGGACTCTGGACGGGATTGAAATTCTGGAACTCGTTCCTCCAGAACTCAGCCTTGATCCCTCCCAGTTGCAGACGCTCGTGCATTCTTCTGACCTGGAACTCGGGGAGACCGTGCAGGCGGCCTTGGCTGAGATCGACCGTATTAAGCCACAGCGCGTCGTGTTCGATTCTCTGTCCGAAATCCGGCTGCTCTCGCAGGGCTCGCTACGCTACCGCAGGCAGGTCCTGGCGCTGAAAAGCTTCTTTCTGCTCAACCATGCGACGGTGTTGTTACTCGACGACCTCACGGCCGAGCAGGATGACCTCAACCTGCATTCGATCAGCCATGGGGTCATCCGCATGGAGCAACTGACCCCGATCTATGGTGGCGAGCGGCGGCGCCTGCGGGTGATAAAGATGCGTGGGGTGCAAATACGTGGCGGTTACCACGACTTTGTCATCCGGCCGGGCGGGGTCACGGTCTTTCCGCGACTGGTCGCCGCCGAGCACCCTGAAGCCGAACACGGCTCGCCGGCCTTAAGCGGAAATGCCGTGGACACTCTGCTCGGCGGTGGCCTCGATCGGGGCACAAGCACGCTGTTGATCGGCCCTTCGGGTGTGGGGAAGTCCACCATAGCCTGCTCCTACTGTCATGCAGCGCTTCAGCGCGGTGAGCGCGTCCTGGTTCTGCTGTTCGATGAAACTGATCGCATTTTCCTGGGACGTGCAGCCGGCGTCGGTATGGATCTCAAGGCCTTCCTGCAAGACGGAATGCTCCTGCTCGAACAGATCGACCCGGCCGATCTTTCACCCGGCGAATTGTCATCAAAGATCAAGATCGCAGTCGAGCGGCTTGATGCCCGGATCGTAGTGATCGACAGCCTCACAGGGTATCTGAATTCGATGTCCGAAGAGCAGCACCTTGTGCTGCAGATGCATGAAATTCTCACCTACCTCAACCAGAAGGGCGTCGTGACGATCCTGCTGCTCGCCAATCACGGGCTGATCGGCCAGACGGCGGCGCCAATCGACATGACCTATCTGTCTGATGCAGTGATGTTGCTGAGGTTTTTCGAAAGTGGCGGTCGCATCCGACGAGCGATTTCGGTGGTGAAGAGGCGAGTTGGCCCTCATGAGGACACTATTCGTGAATTCATGGTCAGCAGCCAGGGCATAGCTGTCGGCGAGCCGCTCGACCAATTCAGGGGAATACTTACAGGCGTGCCCTTTTTTGAGGGCAAACAAAGCGATCTGCTCGCTGACAAAAAGCCATGACGCCGAAAGAACCTGTCATACTCGTGCTCGCCCCGGTTGGTCGAGACGCTCAGCTAGCCGCCTCGATTCTGGCAAAACACGGGATCGGCACACGCATCTGTGCAAATCTGGATGAGGTTTTGCGGCTTCTCGACAGCGCACACTGCCTCGTCGTCGCCGAAGAAGCGCTCATCAATTCCGACCGGAGCCAATTCGCCGCCTGGCTGCAAAACCAACCTGCGTGGTCTGATTTTCCAGTAGTTCTTCTGGCAATGCGGGGAACGGAATTCGACAAGCGTCTTGCGTTTCTGGATCGGTATCTCATCGTTCTCGAAAGGCCTTTCCTGGCCTCAAGCCTGGCCAATTCGGTGCGGTCGGCGTTGCGTGCCCGTGCACGCCAGCTCGAGGTCAAGTCCCACCTTGAACAGAAACAGGAGGTCGCAGATCGTCAAAAGCTCTTGATCCGCGAGCTTCATCACCGGGTCAAAAACACCCTGGCCAACGTGAGAGCGATGATGGGAGCGACGGCCCGGTCCAGCGATAGCGTCGACAGCTTCGTGCGTGATTTCTCCGCAAGAATCGTGTCGCTTGCCGACACGCACTCAATGCTTACAGACGACTATTGGCAGACGGCCTCTTTACAGAAGTTGCTTGAGGCGGAACTGAGGCACTACGAGATCCATGGCGAGCCGCGAATATCACTGCATGGTCCGAATGTGGCCCTCGTCGCGGACATTGCGATACCTGTCGGCATGGCGTTTCATGAACTTGCCTCCAACTCGGCAAAATTCGGCGCCCTCTCGCGCCCGCAAGGCCGCCTTGAAGTGCAATGGTGGATACCAGATTCCGCAGGTGAGCAGATCCTGCATCTTCATTGGCTTAGGAGCGGGACGGCCCCATTGTGCAGCCGCCGACTCGACGAGGCTTTGGAACGACATTGCTCGAAAGGGTGGTTACAGTGCAGTGCAATGCAAAGATCGAACTGCATTACGATCCAGACGGCCTGCGTTTCACTATGGCGTTGCCTTTACGCGATACGAGACTCGTGCCAGCGTACTCCTGAGTGACCTGCCGGACGCGACGAACTAGCCTGTGGCCGCAGCCGAAGCCACTAATTAAAGCGCTGGCTCCGCGACTTTCTTCAGCGATTCGACGGTACGCCACGATGCAGGTTGCGAGTTGGGCTCGCTATCCGGGCTCCTCAGGCCCCCGGCGCCTGGCGGCACCCTGTGACCCACGCTGTCGGAGATACGTGGGCTGATCGGGGCGCCGTGACGTTGGGACAAACCCCGCTGCTAAGCCGACCTTTTGAGCTCCGCGACCTGAACGCCCAGCCGGAACGCCTGACCGTCTGCAAACGAGCGCGCGTAGCTCTCAGCTGTAAAAGGAACCGTGGTAGTCGTACCATTGACCGTCACGCGAACCGACCACTCTTTCGCCCTCACGATTTCAACGGAATGTTGCTCATTCGCAGCCATGCATTCCTCCCAGAATGGTACGTTGAGGAAGGGGAGGATAGCGTCGCAAATGTCGTTTGCATGCAAATAATCCGACACCCCAAGGTCGAAATGTCAAAACAGCGCACAGCTGCGGCACCCGCAGCGCTTGGGGAACCGGGCCATCCCGATCACGTTGTGTCGGGCAACCTGGGCTACTCATGCAACAACTTCTCCAAGAATTCGGCCATCCGACATACGTCCCGTTTCCAGTCATTGCGGCGAGGCTTCTATTGGCGTCGATCTTCGGTGCTGCGATCGGTTTCGAACGCGAATGGCGAATCGGCCTGCAGGGCTTCGGACGCATATTGTGCTCTGCGTGGCAGCGGCTACGTTCGGCATTCTGACGATGGAAATCGTTCACGCGTCGATATTTCTGCAGGATTCCGTAAAGGTCGATCCGATTGGCGTCGTCGAAGCGGTCACCACTGGCGTCGCTTTCCTTGCTGCCGGATCGATCTTGTTTTCGAGAGGCGAGATCCACGGGCTGACGACCGGTGCGGGCCTGTGGCTGTCTGGCGCAATTGGCGTGGCGTGCGGGCTTGGTCTGTGGCAGGTGGCCGCGCTCGGCACGCTTTTGGTGCTTGTCGCTGCAGGCCTTCTTTATGATTTGCAGCCAAGTCTGGCATTGGCGAAAATACCGTACCAGGGAAGCCAATGTCGGGGGAAGAAGTGTCCAAGCGGCGCAAAAGCTGAGGACAGAGGCGAATACATAGGTTAGCCGCGCCGCCCAAGCTCAGACATCAAGTGCAGTGCCGTGCCAGATGCATTGACCGATTGCGGGGCGCCTTGTGGCTGGATACTGGGCAGCACGCCACGTACTTCGTTCGCATGGCTCGTTCCCATTTGCTTGAGCGCACGAGTTCGCTCGAAGGCGAGCACCCTAAGGCTCGCTAGTCACGCCTAGCGGCCCTCCCCGCTCCAAGCTGCTGGTCCCACCGGGGAGAAACTGGCGTAGATTCTTGGGTAGTTTCGACCAAATCTCAATTGGCGGGCAGAGGTCATAAGTCACGAATTATCGCACCCGTCCCAAGATACCCGACCCGAAACTTGTGCTTTTTCCCGCGGGGAACAAATCGCGCGCGGTGTGGTTCGGCGTAAATCCAGCCAGGAGGGAAAAATGCGCAGAGTGTGGAATGCGGGCGTTCCGTGCGCGCTTGTCGTTGTTGCCGCCAGCCTCAGCGCCTTATCGGATCCGCTGCCGCCCGATCTCACTTACCGGCCGCTGCCGGCCCGTCCGTTCTCGGCAGTCAAGGCCGACGATGAGGCAGAGAAGCCACGCGTGATGGCGCGCCAGAAGGCCTTGCTGGACGCGCGATACGACCTTTCGGACCGTCCCATGCCGGGCGTGAAAATGTCCGGCGGCACCAAGCCGGTCCAGGAGGGCGTCCGCGTGAAGCTGGCAAAGGACCAAACCTGGCAGGGCCTGGCGGAGATGAGCCCTGGCGAGATCCGCGACCGCGATCTGCTGCCTGACGGCTTCCTGCCGCTGCCACATGTCAAACAGGCGGCCGGAGGCCAGGTCTTTCCGGAAGAGGAGATCCGCGAGGTCGGCCGGCAGGAAGGACGCGACCTGAGGCGCTTCGACGTCGACTTCGATCTTCCCGATTACCTCACCCCGGAATTCCCGTCACCGATATTCCTGACCACTCATCCGGAGCTTGGCGACGTGTCGCGCGGCGAGCTGCTGACTATCCGCAACTACTACGAAATCATGAACGGCATCATCACGCCGGTGCAGATGGAGGGTCTGCGGCTTTTGTTGACGCCGTTCCCGCAGGAGGAATTCAACCAAACCGAGGACCGCAAGGTGGCTGGGCAAAGCATGGGAGTAGCCTGCCTCGATTGTCACGCCAATTTCAACACCAATGCCGCCTTTCATCTAACGCCCGATATCAGGCCGCAGGCAGCGCGCTTCCGCCTCGATTCGACCAGCCTGCGCGGCCTGTTCAATCAGCAAATTCATGGATCGAAACGGTCGTTGCGTTCGGTCGAGGATTTCACCGAATTCGAGCAGCGCACCGCCTATTTCAATGGCGACCATGTCAGCGCCACCAGGAAGGGCGTCAACCTGCCAGACCGCACCAATCAGGTGGCGATGATGGCGCAGATGCAGAACATCATCGACTTTCCGCCGGCGCCGAAGCTCGATGCGTTCGGAAAGCTCGATCCCGCCATGGCCAGCGAAAAAGAACTGGCGGGCGAGCGGGTGTTCATGGGCAAGGGCCGCTGCTCGGCATGCCATGACCCACAAACATCGTTCATGGACAACAACATGCACGATTTGAAACTGGAGCGCTTCTACAAACCCGGGCGGACCGTCAACGACATGGTGGAACTGCCCGACGGGCCGATCAAGACGTTTACGCTGCGCGGCATCAAGGACACGCCACCCTATCTGCATGACGGCCGCCTGATGACGCTGGCCGATACGGTGGAGTTTTTCAACCTGGTACTCGGCGTCAAGCTCACCCAGGACGAGAAGGATGATCTCGTCGCCTATATGCTCGCGCTTTGACACGCGGCAGGCCGACCGGTCGGCACATCTTCGGTGGAGGTTTTCATGCGTGTTCTTGCAACGACCTTGGGCCTGACGGCACTCTGCGCATCGCCTCTCTTGGTATCCCCGCTCTTTGCGCAGATCGGAAATCCGGCCGGTAACGCCCCGGACACGTTGATGGACTCGCCGGGCCAGCCCATGCCGCATCAGACGAATTACCAGGACCGGCTGTTCGCGCAGCTCGCCGCCGCCGGCGGCACGGCAGAAGTCGATTTCGGTAATCTTGCGAAAAAATCCGGCCATTCCGCCATCAAGGAATTTGCCAGCCGCATGGTCGACGATCACTCAGCGGCAAACGAGAAACTGAAATCGCTTGCCGAGACCGACAAGATCCCACTGCAGCAAGGGCTCGACGACGAGCACAAGCAGCTGCGCGCCAAGCTCGAAAAGCTCGAAGGGGCAGCGTTCGACCTCGCCTATATCAGCGGCCAGATCACCGATCACCAGAAGACTGTGCAACTGCTCGAATGGGAGATCGGGTCAGGCCAGGATGCCGACCTTCAGCATTTCGCCTCAGATACTTTGCCGACTGTGCTCGAGCATCTGCGGATGGCGCGCGACATCAAAGCAAAACTCGCAACCCAGGCGCTCGCCGACGCCGCTTCGGGGCCGCCAAGAAAGTGAATGGGTTAGCGCGCGCCACGTAAAACGGCGGACCCAGTGCTTAAATTGCCCACGGGCCGGCCATGCAGTCGCCTTGATGATGGAAACCTCCGCATCGCTCGCAGCTCATTCCCCACGAGTTCCGGCTCAATGTCCCGAAGGTTCCCTTCAGGTCACGCGGCTGGAACCTGCGCTTGCTTTTGCAGACCAGCATTGAATATAGAAGCTGCCCAGCCCCGGGCATTGCTGAGCTTCCATTCGGTGTCGAGCTTACGTCTTCCAACGCGTGCCGCTAGGCAGCCACAGAGAGAACAATAGCCATGGGACAAAGCGGAGATCGCAGGAACAGCAACTTGATCCTGCCGACTGGAAGCTTGTGACCAACGAGGCCATAGCTGCCCATGGTGGGGCTAGAGAACTAGAGCACGTCCTGTTTAATCCGGTTCATATCCTGCGGCTTTGAAGTAGTTGGCGCATTCGGCTGGGGTGAAGAGGTCGACGACCGCGCCGACCGCGTCCCAGAGAGCCTTGATGGTTCTCTCGGCCTTTGCTCGCAGCAGCGCCTTGAGTTTGGCGAAGGCGTTCTCAATCGGATTGAAGTCGGGACTGTAGGGCGGCAAGTAGAGCAGGCTCGCGCCTGCGGCCTCAATCGCGTCGCGCACGCCTGCGGCCTTGTGGGCGGGCAGGTTGTCCATGACGACTACGTCGCCCTCCGACAATGTAGGGACCAGCACCTGCTCGACATAGGCCAGGAACATGTTGCCGTTCATGGCGCCGTCGTAGACGAAGGGCGCAGTCATGCCCGTCAGCCGCAGCGCTCCGGTGAAGGTCGTGGTCTTCCAGTGATGGGGTGGACGCCCCCGACCGCATCGATGTGCCAGAGTGGAGGTGTTCTCAGCCACTTAAAGGAGGCGCCTATGACGGAAGTTAGCACCATCGGCCTGGATCTGGCCAAGAATGTCTTTCAAGCACACGGAGCGAGCTCTGCCGGAGCGGTCATCTTCCGCAGGAAGCTGCGGCGCGACCAGGTGCTGGCTTTCTTTGCCGCCCAACCACCGTGTTTGGTGGCAATGGAGGCATGCCCGGGTGCCCACTACTGGGGTCGGGAGATCGGGAAGCTCGGCCACACCGTGCGGCTGATCGCACCCGCCTATGTGAAGCCTTTCGTCAAACGGCAGAAGAACGAGATGTCCGATGCGGAGGCGATCTGCGAGGCGGCGCAGCGTCCGACCATGCGCTTCGTGGCTGTGAAAAGCGAAGCCAAGCAGGCCTCCGCCGTGATCTTCCGGACCCGTGATATCCTGGTCGGCCGGCGCACTCAACTCATCAACGCGATCCGCGGCCATCTTTCCGAATACGGCCTGATCGCGCCGCAAGGACCTTTCCATATCGGACGCCTCATCGCTCAAATCGAGGATCCCACATCGAGTGTGCCGGAAGCTGCTCGCTCCTGCCTTGCCCTCCTCGCCGAGGGGTTGCGCCATCTGCAGAACCAAATCGCCGCGCTGGATACGGAGATCTCTGCCCGCGCCAAAGCCGACGACGCGACTCGGCGTCTGATGAGCGTGCCTGGGATCGGCCCCCTGATCGCCACCGCCATAGAGGCGCTCGCGCGGCCAGCGGAGACGTTCCGATCGGGCCGTGACTTCGCTGCCTGGGTCGGATTAACGCCGGTTCAGCGCTCTACGGGCGGCAAGGAACGACTGGGCCGAACATCTCGGATGGGAGAGCGCACACTGAGGCGGCTCCTTATTATCGCAGCGAGCGCCGTGGTGCGGTGGGCCAAGCGCAAAGGGGTGCCTAAAGGATCCTGGCTCGGCCGGATGCTCGAGCGCAAACCGCCGATGTTGGTGATCGTGGCGCTGGCGAACAAGAACGCCCGAATAGTCTGGGCGCTGTTGAACGCGCGGATTTCCATCTTGGCCATGGGGCTAACCCATGAGACCGTATACGTTGACGCAGACTGATCAGAACACCGTAAAATCCTCTTGCAGACGGGCGGGCCATACGTTTTTTGAATGTCCAGCCGTGACCGCGAAGCCAGGCGCTCAAGGCGCTGCGGCTGATCCGCACTGACTGCTCGGCGACGAGCCGCTCCACCATCTCGTTCAGCGTGATGTCCTTGCGCTCCTCGATCAGCCCGACGATGAAGGCTTCATGCGCATCGAGGCTGGAGGCGCGGCGGCGGCCCTGCGGGCGTGGCGCCAGTTCGCCGATCTTCGCCCGCGCAATCCAGCGGATCGCGCTTGACACTCCCACGCCGAACCGCGCCGCCGCTTGCCGCGCCGACATGCCGTCGTCCGAAGCCTTCAAGACCCGCGACCGAAGATCACCGCTCAATGCTCTTCCCATCGTCCACCTCCATCGAAGTGGATGTTGAATCAGCACAAAACGCAGCCGTCACATCACAATCGATTCATCGATCACAGGACGTGCTCTAGTCAATGCCCCTCTCGTCGCCAACGCTGCCCCTGGAGCGTGGGCTGGCTCTAGCGGCCGCTACTTTGAGTCGTGAGTTAGCAGGGGATGGCACCGCCGAAGATGGTCGCAGCGACACCGAACAGGTTCGCGGCAGAGGAAGGCAGCCAGCATGCGAGAGCATCCTACCGCAGCAGAAGGCACCCAACTCATTGTTGCCAACGCGTTCGTCGACGAGACCGGGCACCTTCAGCTGACTTCGGTCCAGCAGAGCAGCAGTCGGAAGATCGGGCAGTAAGGACCGCGAACGCTCTTGCGAGTAAACATGCCGCGGCTATTGAGTGGTCCCGTGATGCTAACTTGGCGCAGGGCGAATACAGGGAGCCGACGACCCCCTTTGTTCGAGGCGACGTGCCCGACTGGAGTGACGGGCTGCGCGTCCGACGCCAGGCACCGCTCAGCCAGGTGCAGCAGATCAGCGCTTAGCAGTGTCGCTTTCGGTCTCGGCCCTCGCGAGGAACTCCTCGGTTGTCGACGGAAGATGGTCTTTTAGCCATTCCGCCATCGAGACCTCCTCTCGGAGGTTGTCTTCGCAAGCTCGCACGACCTCGGTTTCGCCCAGGGATTCGGCGGCGGCAATGAGGATCGTGTAGGAGGCGATTTCCATGTGTTCGAACGTATAGCTCGCGAGGGAACCCTTCATCACCTCGTCGGCGGCAAAGAAGCCGCTCAACGACTGCGCCATGGCAGTCACCTTTCCGCCAGCATCTTTCATTGTGGACGAACCCTCATCCATCCGGTCGAGACAGGCTTTCAGCCGAGCAGCCTGCTGTCTCGTTTCATCTAGGTGCAGGCGCATTCGGTCGCTGAGCTCGGGGTAGTTCTCAATGCGGCTTAGCTGCCCGTTCAACATTGTTTCGGCCTGCTCCTCCATGGCATGAGCGTCCCGAAGCCATTGCACCAGCCATTCTCGCGACTCTGACATTTTCAAATCTCCTTTGTGACAAAAGAGAACTGCCGAACTGCGAGATTGTTCCTAGAGAAGCGGGCCTCGGTCTGATCCGTCCGAGGCCGCAAATCATGGGACTTAGATTAACAGAATCCAACGCCAAGCGGCGGGCGTTATCGGCATCATTGCCTCACTAACCGAGAAAGCGGGTTCTGCGGAGGCTCTCGTCTACTGCCAACCTTCGTTCTGCATGACAAACAGTGTTGAATTGCGACGAACTAAAGGCTCCCTAACGCAACGTACCCCGATTACGCGACTTACGGTCCGCACGCTAATAGCCGAACTGATCGAGGACGCCGCCTCAGCAACTATCTTTGGATCGACGGCGTGGGGCAACGGCAGCATGAGAGCACTCCCTTACGGAAGTAACTCTAAGCCGATCAGGGCGATGAGTCTGGCCGCGCACGTTTTTAACCAAACATCCCGGGAAGTTCACAGCTGACACGTGCTCACTCTCTGTCGGCCTGATCAATTTCGTCAAGCAAAGACTTATGCTCGTCCGGCAGCCCCTCTTCTACCGGAAGGTTTAGCGCCTTGCGGAGGTAGTCACGGATGGCTTCTGACGTGATCCACCGTCGTATAAGGTCGGCGATAACCTTCTGCTTCCTTTTGTCGACCTCAACCATGGCCGAACCTGCATGCTGCATACGACCGAACCATCTAGGGGCCGGACTTGTTCCTCGGGAATGTTTGAGAGAAATTTCTGAGCGGGTGATCGGACAAGTGGCTCGCGTGCCCCCCCGCGCTATGCGGTTCAGTTCGAAATTCCGTCCTGGCACGTGCGGCGAGAAAACCGGGGCGGCTTCTATGTGCGTCACCTATCCATCGCGAACGGCTCATGCTCGGGAAGGTGATGATGCAGCACTTCGACAAGGTTTCGCTTATCGAATGTCTGCCCGCAAATTGGACAGAACTCCAAATGCCCCGGTTTTTGCCCCTCATAGTTGGCGGATTGTGCTTATCCCGTCTCAAGTCGTCATCCGTCATAACCTGTTGGGATAGCCCGACGGCATTTGGGAGACGACGATTTGGCCGCTGCACCTACCGGCTGAGAGCGTTCGCCCCGGCTGGGCTGGACTATACGCCCGTTCATGCATCATTGCTAATTTAACAAAATGATCATCGTACGTTCCCCTAGGCGCCAGTGCGATCGGGCCTAGACTCCATTCCGTGCGTAAACCAAGGAGTAGCAGGGGCCGCCTCGAGTTCATTCCGCCGATCGAGCCCAAGCTGGTCCCAAAGCCACCCGAGGGCGAACACTGGGTTCACGAGATCAAGCTCGACGGCTACCGCACCCAGCTAATCATCAACGGCCCCGACGACATCCGCGTCTTCAGCAAGTCCGGCGCCAACTGGACGAGCAAATATACCGGCCTCGTCGAAGGCGAGCGGGCTCGAGGTCAAGAACGCGATCTTCGAGGGCGAGGCGGTCGTCACCAATGAGGCAGGGGCCGCTGCCCGACTTCGACGCGCTGCAGAAGGCCGTTCACAGCGACCCCTACGCCATGATCCTCGGCGCCTTCGACATCATGCATCTCGACGGCCACGATCTACGCGATGTCGGCTGCAAGGCGCGCCGCGAAATCCTGTTCGGCATCATCCAGCCGAATAGTTCAGCGAGGTGGTACCCGGCGATCCGAAGGCCATCTTCTATCTCGCCGACCAGGCGGGGCTGGAGGGGATCGTTTCCAAGCGCGCCGACATCCCATATCGGAGCGGCCCCCGACATGAAGGAACGGCTATGGAAACGGGTAAAGGACCATGCCGGCCGCTCCGGAGGGCGTCAAGAAGCGACCAGCGACCCAGTGGGTCGAGCCGGCGTGAAGTTGCGGATCAAGCACCTTCGTGGTGAGCACAAATACATACGCCACCTTCTCTGCTGGGCTCGGCGATGAGGGCTAGAGTAGGCTAGTCTGGGATACATCCTCGAGCAGGGTCGACTTATCCAAGCCTTGTGTCGGCTCAGGCGGCCATTCACCATTCGGCGTCATCTCGTTGACCGTCTCGGGTAGATCCCGCGCAATCCTTCTGATTAGCTCCTCGCGCGAAAGACACGTGTGCATCAAAATGGACGTGAGTGTACCTTCGTCCATTGCCGCTTCGACGTCCCTTGGCTCGATCGGTTGGTTTGGCCCGCTGCCAACCCACGAGTCGACCTTCGATCCTGCCCCCACCTCCCTGAACCGGTCGAGGATCTCACCAAGGTCAGCCCTCGACACGCCATTCGTTATCTGAGCCAGAATTCTGCGTTGCGGGTCGTTTGGGTTAAGATACCCCGCTCCCGGAATCGATTCACAGAGCTTGTCGCGATTTTGGTATGCCAGAACCCCAAGCATCGCGATCGCCAATCTTCCCAGATTTGCCATTTGGTCTCCTCCACGGTTTTGGCCGATGAGCGAACCGAAGCCAAGTCTTGGCGGATGGCGACGCGTGTGGGCTCGAACAACTTCTTGCCGGTCGGCTCGCCGGCGGAGAGGACGCGTCCTTCGGGGTACTCGTTTTCCATCTGACGTCTTCTCCTGACGCAGAACTTCGGGGCGCTTGGCCGCAGTCGCCCTGCGCCGATCGAACGCCCTAACCCGGCGCCTCCCGGGTTTGTTCCGCTTGTCAGAGTTTGTCGGCGACGATGGGGCGCGCGACCCGACGGGTAACTCTACCGGCTCGAGAGATAGAGTCTGCCCAACTTGACCATACTTCAGAACGACGGCGGCTCGATTAGCCTCAGCTACCTTGGACTGCCGCCGGCTCGCGCACAAATTTCAATTTCGGCGGGACGGCGAACACCCTAAACAGCCAGGCTGTCAAGAGCGTGACGCATTCCCACTCCCGCAGCAGCCGCACCGTGTCCACTGATGACCATCTGCGGGTTCAGGGCAGCCAGGTGCTTCACGGATCTTTCCGCGGCATCCCAGTCCGGCGTGAAGTAGCGCGGCGGACCGTGCATCTCGAGACGCTGGACGGCGACCTCATAGACTGACTCCTGACCGGTGGTGATGAAAGCGTCCCCGACGATCAGCGAACGGTCCTTCTCGCGCCAGAGCGAGATATGCCCAGGGGCGTGCCCGGGTGTGTGTAACCGTCGCCATCCGGGCATTCCGGGGATCGATCCGTCGGCAGGTAAGAGTTCCAAACGGTTGCCAAGATCAATTGGCCCGCGTGGAAAAAGCGGCGAAAGCAGCGCCATCAGTCCACCCCGGACCCAGGGATCGGGTGGCGGATAGGATGCGGTTCCGTCCAAATAGGGGCGCTCGAGTGGATGCGCGAAGACAGGGACGTCCCACTTGTTCGCGAGGTCTAGAACCGTTCCCACATGGTCGAAATGGCCGTGGGTCAGGATGATCGCGGCCGGCCGTGCGTTCGTGCCAAACCGCTTTTCCGCGACCGCAAGAATGCTGCTGCGGGACGTCGGCAACCACCTCAAACTCACTGAGGAAGGACGCGCCCTTCATGAGCGGACAGCCTCTCTGCTGACGGAGCTCGACGAAACGGCGGCCACGATCGCGGCGGGCGGGGACAAGCCGCGCGGCAGGTTACGGATCAGCGCGCCGCTGCTGTTTTCGCAGACAGCCATGGGCAGGATCGCGGCGGGCTTTGCATTGAAATATCCCGACGTGCGGTTGGAAGTCACGACAGAGGACCGAGCCGTGGACATGATCGAGGAAGGTTATGATCTGGTCATCCGGGTCAATCCGGACCCAGATGAAAGTCTTGTCGGCCGAGCCTTTCTGCATGATCGCCTGGTCGTCGTGGCAAGCCCCGATCTGCCCCGGCCGGCCGCAGATCTCTCGGTGCCAGGTGTCGTGCGTGGGGCCAGCGATCGGCAGACCTGGAACGTCGTGACTTCAGAAGGATCCGCGACGATCGGGATCGAGCCCATTCTCGCACTGTCGTCCCTCATCATGGTTCGGGATGCCGTGCGAACCGGCGTAGGCGCTGCTCGTATGCCGATTTCGCTGGTGAGTCACGACCTGGCCGACGGCACTTTGCTGCACTGGGGTGATATCGAGGGTTCCGAGAACGCGCTGTGGGCGCTTTACCCGTCGCGGCGTCTGTTGAGCGCGCGTGTATCTGCCTTCCTGGATTTTCTGAAGCAGGCTTTTCCCAACGGAACGCCCGATGAACTGGCGGCCTACATCGGCAAGTGAGGGGCCAAAGCAGCCTGCTCCACATTTTGCAATCGGGCCGGCGTTACCCAGCGGTGTTTACCCGCGAATAGGCGCTGGGCGGTATTCCCACATGCCGACTGAACGCGACGCTGAAGGCGCTTGCCGAGCCATAGCCGACGCGTTGCGCAATCTCCGCCGTGGCAACATCCTTGCGAAGGAATTCCTTCGCCAGCGCCATGCGCCAGCCGGTCGCGTATTCCATCGGGGCCAGGCCAACCTCCCTCCGGAAACGATCGAAGAAGGTCGAACGGGACATGGCAGCATCCCGCGCGAGTGTTTCCACCGTCATGCTGCGACCTGGATCCGCGTCAATCCGGCGCAAGGTCGGTGCGAGCAGCGGATCGGCCATACCGCGCAGGAGACCGGGCGTTTTGATCCGTTGGCGAGGACGTCATGATTATCCTCGGCCTCGACATCGCCACTGTAACTGGCTTCGCCTGCTATGAGCCCGGTTCCTCACTCTCCTCGATCAAGACGGTCTCATCAAAGCCATCGGCGAGAACGCCGAGGAGAAGGCGGAATCGCTCGGTCGCCAGCTTCGCGACATGATAAAGGGCAACCGGCCCGACTTCGTGGCGATCGAGCAGCCGATGTGCAACGTCGTCTCATTCAAGAAGACCCGCCAGACGCTTACCAACCCTGTGGACTCAACCCGAACGCCTTGCAGCTCGAGGGGCTGGTCTGCGCCGCCGTGGCAATCATCGGCGGCAGCTACGGCATTCCATGGGAAACCATCCCATCGTCGACGTGGCGAAAGCATTTCCTCGGCATGGGACGCTCGCCTGGTTTCGACCGCGCCATGTGGAAGCGCACCGCCGTCGAGCGCTGCCGGGTTCTGAAGATCGACGTGAAGAATGCGGATGCCGCGGAAGCCGTCGGCATAGCGATGGCTGGCGAGGCCTGCCAGCGGTTCAAAATGGCGAGGGCGGCATGACTTCAGATCAGCTCTTCAACAATTCCGCCAAGTCATTTCAGACCCACGAGCGGAGGCCTTTGCTTAAGAAGGCCCTGTTCTGCTGCGGCCGCCTTGAAGGCATCTATCGCAGCTTGTTGGTTGCAATGACCCGCCATGCATTCTTTGATCATTCGGACCGCTTCGAGCCGTCGCGGTTTGGCCTTATATGGCCATGGTTCCTCGAGTGCCATCGCAGCGTCGGCTATCGATGCGACCACCGTCGACTTGCCATTCAGGTAGATTGTAATCGGGATGAACGCGATCATTTTTCTCCCTCGCCATGGTTGAAGGCGGTTAAACGCGAAGACCTGGCGGTGGTTGCATGAACGCGCATCCCCGCGACTTCAAACAACCGCTCCCTGACGCCATCGAGGCCGAGGCCGCATTGCTCGGCGCCATCCTGAATTCGAACGAATGCTACTGGCGCGTGGCCGGATTCCTGAAGCCGAACATTTCAGCGAAAAGCTCCCCGGCGACCTCTACGAGGTCATGGGAACGATGATCGCCGAGGGCAGGCCGGTCAATCCGATCACGATCAAGCCGTATATACCGGCTGACCAGATGATCGCCGAACTGACAATGTTCGCCTATGTCATCCGCCTGGCGTCTGAAGCCGTCACCACCTCTGGCTCCTACGACTACGGCGCCGGCATCTGGTTCTGGACATGCTTTGAAGGCGGGGCGAGGGGAACCGTCCCGAGCAAGGATGAGGCGGTCGGCATGAGGAACGATTCGGTCCGTCATGAGTTAGCAAATCATGATCAACACAATGGAATCCCACGGACGCGCGATGGCCGATGCCAGGGAGCGCATCAATCGGACTGAGCTCGCGCTTAGACGCACAGAAGAAATGCTGGCCCAGAATATCGCGCTGTGCAGCAGGATACGTGCGCAACGGCGTCTGATCGAGGCGGCAGACTGCTTGGTGAAGAACGATTCACAAGCAATTAAGTAGCGAGCGACTGAGCCCAGACGGTTGCTCTATCGCCACTTCCGTTTCGCAGGCTCAACGCTCCATTTTGTCGATAGTCGTAGGTTCAATCGCCAGTATCCTGCTTGTGGAAGAGAACGAGCACGTCCGCACCAAGTTTGTAAGCAACGCCGATGGATGAGAAGTAAGCGCTGTCCCGGCGGCACCTTTCGCGCGTGGATGTAAGGGACGATGTTCGAGGCCTTTGAGGGCTTCGACATATGACGATTTCAGAGTTTACGCTTAAGTCCAGGGACGAGGAGCCGGTCCGTCGGCTGGAGATCTTCACTGGTTCGGGTCGGCGGCGTGAGTGGCCGCCGGAGGAGAAGGCCCGGATAGTGGCGGAGAGCTACGAGGCGGGCGAGACGGTTTGTGCTGTGGCACGCCGGTATGGGCTTTCCCCGCAGCAATTGTTCACTTGGCGTCGGGCTGCTCGCCGGCCGATGGGGGAGGCAGCAATATTGGAATCCATGTTCGTGCCGGCGGTGGTGACGGCAGCGCCTCCGAAGCCTGCGGCGAAGCATCGGCC
>NZ_JAMYTP010000042.1:0-30182 GCF_040322515.1 Mesorhizobium sp. M0136 | reverse complement strand
GCCCCTTTTCATGCAGCAGTTTCAGCATCGAGATGCGCGCCGAGGAGGCAAGCCCTTTGAGCACGGCAATGCCTTCCTCAGGTTCAATCACCAGAAAATTGCGACTCATGAAATTGCCCGGCCCATGCGAAATCCATATCCGAAATTTACCCTGTATATCGAGATAGCTGATTTAATCAATGCGCAGGCGGAACGCCGGGCAATTTGTTGAAATCCGGCAGGGCGAGGGTCAACTGGTGGCCCTGCACAGAGTTTGTGCTGGAGTCACATGCAGAGTGGACACCTGAACGCCGATCGCCCAATCTAGTGCCGAGCCGAGCCCCGGTGATGGCGGCTTGCACATAAATTGGTGTGGACGGGTCGTGACCAAAGGGTGGAAATTATACGATCAGCGACTGGCCTGGGTCCTCGTCGCGCCTGTGCTTATACTGCTTACCCTGCTTCTGCTGCTGCCGATCGCGATGATGACGGTCTACACGTTTTTCACCTTCGTCACCGCCGGAGTTGAGTCGGCGGTGCTGACCTTCGACAACTGGAAGGAATTCCTCACCGACAGCTACTATCACAGCTTTCTTTGGAAGACCGTTCGCGTCGGCGCCATCACCGCGGTGATCTGCGCGATCCTTGGCTATTTCCCGGCCTATTTCATCTGGGCCACGACCTTCAGGCACAAATGGCTGCTGTTGCTGCTGCTCATCGTGCCGTTCTGGATCAGCTTCACCATCCGGACGTTCTCGTGGATCCACATCCTCGGCGAACAGGGGCTGATCAACGTGGCGCTCATCAGGCTGGGCGTCATCAACGAGCCGTTGCCGATGCTCTACACCGAGGGCGCCGTCATCATGGGGCTGTTGCATTTTCTGCTGCCCTACATGATCCTGAACGTCTATGTCAGCCTGGAAAGCATCGACCGCACGCTGATCGCCGCCGCCCGCTCGATGGGCTGTACCAGCGCGCAGGCGTTCCGCGAAGTGACCCTGCCACTATCGATGCCGGGGCTGGGCGCCGGGCTGCTGCTCTGCTTCGTGCTGGCGGCCGGTTCCTATGTGACGCCGCAGCTGCTCGGCGGTAGCCGCGATGCGCTGTTCGGCAACCTGATCTACGATACCATTATGGGCCAGCTCAATTGGCCGATGGGCGCCACGCTTTCCATCGTCCTGTTCGTCCTGCTCGGCGCCGCCGCTGCCGCCTACAGCCGCTATATGGGCCTATCGCAGATCATGAAGGGCCTCAGCGCATGAGAGCGGATCATCCCGATCGCGAAGGCAGATGGGCCTGGCGGCTGACCGGCGTGGTCACGGTGTGCGTCTACGTCTTCATGTTTGCGCCGATCCTCGCCACGGTCGTGCTTTCCTTCAACGCCTCGATGTTCGGCGGCTTTCCCCTCACCGGCTTCAGCCTGCGGTGGTACGAAAAGCTGCTCACCAACGAGCCGGTTCTCGACGCCTTCCGGACATCGATGTGGATTGCCCTGGTAACGGCGACGGTGACGACGCTGCTCGGCATCATGGCGGCATTGGCGCTGGTGCGCTTCGAGTTTCGTGGCAAGCAGGCGATCAACACGCTTGCCATTCTTCCCGCGCTGGTCCCTGAAACGATACTCGGCGTCGGCCTGCTGGTCATGATCAAAGCCGTCGACCAGCCGCGCAGCATGACGCTGCTGGTGCTCGGCCACATTCTGCTCACGCTCCCCTACGTGGTGCTGATCGTCCAGGCGCGCATGGTCGGCATAAAGCGTTCCTATGAGGAGGCGGCGCTGTCGCTCGGGGCGCCGCGTGTGTCGACATTCCGCGAGATTACGCTGCCGCTGCTCATTCCCGCAGTGCTTGCCAGCGTCCTGCTCGCTTTCACGATTTCGTTCGACAACACTTCGGCCAGCCTGTTCTGGCGGCCGGCGGGCGTCGAGACCATGCCGACGCAAATCCTTTCGATGCTGAAGATCTCGATCAGCCCCGAGGTGAACGCGCTCGGAACCGTCATGATCCTTTTGACGGTCGGCATTCCCTTGGCTGGCGGGCTCATCCTGCAAAGCCTCACCTGGTTCAAGGCAGGCAAGTGAAAATGAAAATGGGAGAACGGAAATGAAAGTGACAACCACCAAACGACTGGAACGGCTCAACGAACGCTATGCCGATGGCGACATCAGCCGGCGATCATTCCTGACGCTGACGGCCGCCGCTGCCGCCGCCACCGGGCTTTCCATGCCTTGGATGGGACGGGCGCTGGCCGCGGTTTCGGAAGTGCGCTTCGACGGATGGGGCGGCGTGGTGCAGGAAGCGATCGATAAGTACGCGTTCCAGCCCTACACCGCCAAGTCCAAGGTCAAGGTCGTCCAGGGCACCTTCGGCGACGAGAACGAGATCATCACCAAGATCAAGACGTCGAAGCCGGGCGACTTCCAGATCGTCCATTCTTCCGGCGTCAACTACTACATCAAATACGTCAATGGCGGTTTCAATTCGGAGATCAACGAGGCGAACATCCCGAACATGGCGAATGTGCTGACCGCCATGATCGAGCCGTTCCGCAAGATCACGCCGAAGCTGTCGGCAGTGCCATATGATTACGGCACCACTGGCATCGCCTACAACAACAAGGTCATTTCGCCGGATGAAGCAAAGGAAAAGGGCGCCAACCTGCTTACCGACAAGAAATATGCCGGCAAGATCGGCGGCTACGCCGATATGACGACGCGCGTCTGGTATGCGGCGCTGCAGACGAAACAGGACCCCAACAACATCCAGGACATGGATGCCATCTGGGCCAAGGTTCGCGAGACCCGCGACCTGGCCAAGAAGTTCTGGAGTTCCGGCGCGGAACTGATGGACCTCCTGTCGCGAAACGAGATCGTCGTCACCGACGCCTGGTCAGGACGTGTCGCCGCCCTGCAGCAGCAGGGCCAGCCGATCGGCTATCTCGACCCTGCCGGCTCATACGCATGGATGGAGGACATGCTGGTGCTCAAGGGTTCGCCCATGGCCGAATGCGAGGAACTGATCAACTTCATGCTGGATCCGGCAACGTCGATCGCCGTCGCCGAGGGCCAGAACTATCCGCCATCGCTTGACCCGACCAAGGTGAAGCTGACCGACAAGATCGCGGCACTTCCGGCCTTCGACCCGACCGGATCGATGAAGTCGCTGACCTTCGCCGATCCGCTCTACTGGGCGAAGAACGAGGACGCCTGGACCAAGCAATGGGACAGGGTGTCGAAAGGTGCATGACGACAACAGCCACGACCAGCAGCCCCGGCCGGCTTCGGCCGGGGCCGCTGGCGACCCGCTCGCCCAAGGCGAGAGGCAGCCGACAGGAAAGCCTGCGGTCGAGTTCCGCGACATCGATATTTTTTACGGCAAGTTCGCCGCTGTGCGCGATTTTTCATTGGCGATCCGCAAGGGTAGTTTCGTCACCTTGCTCGGGCCGTCCGGCTGCGGCAAGACGACGATCCTGCGATCGATCGCGGGCCTGGTCGACATCTCCAGCGGCCAGATCTCGATCGGCGGAAAGCGGGTCGACGACATCCCGATCTACAAGCGCAACATTGGTCTGGTGTTCCAGAACTACGCGCTCTTTCCGCACAAGAACGTCTTCGACAACGTCGCATTCGGCCTGAAATATCGAAATGTGCCGAAACCGGAAATCGTGCGCCGGGTCAAGAAGGCGCTGGATATGGTGCGGCTGCCCGGCAGTGAGACAAAGCTGCCATCACAGCTCTCTGGCGGCCAGCAGCAACGCATCGCACTGGCCCGCGCCATCGTCTTCGAGCCGGAAGTGCTGCTGCTGGACGAGCCCTTGTCGGCACTCGACGCCAACATGCGCGAGGACATGCGCGTCGAGATCAAGAAAATCCAGAGGGAGACGGGCATCACCGCTATCTTCGTGACGCACGACCAGGAAGAAGCTTTGTCGATGTCCGACCACATCGTCGTCATGAATGCCGGCCTGATCGAGCAGATCGGCTCCCCCGCGCAGGTCTATGATCAGCCGGCCACCGCATTCGTCGCCAATTTCCTTGGCAAGGCCAACATGCTGCCTGGCAGCGTGACTGTGATGGACGGCAAGATGGCGACGATCGCGCTGGCCAGCGGCCATGTCGTAAAGGCGGCCGCGCCGAAGGCGCTCGCGACCGGCAGCGCGGTCACCGTCGTCGTTCGCCCGCAGAAGCTTACCGTCGGTACCGTCGGTGCTGCCAACAGGCTGGCGGGACGGATAGTCTCGACCTCCTATCTGGGCGGCAATGCGGTCTACGAGATCGACATCGGCGCCGGCACGCTGGTGCGCGCCAACACGCTGATCGACGGCCAGCCGCTGCGTGAAGGCGAAATGGTCGATGTCTGCTTCGATCCGCTGGGCTGCGTGCTTCTCGACGCGCAAGGCTTACGCATCGCGTAGCGAGGCGGAACTGAGCCGTTCAGTCTTTCGCGTCACCCTTTGGCCCGAGAAACCGCGCATAAACCTCACCGACAATACCGCGCCGGAAAACCAGCACGCAGACCATGAAGGTCAGGCCGGTGGCGATGGTCACCGGAAAACTCGAGGTGGCGAGTGTGTTTTCCAGGCCGACGACCAGACTGGCCCCGATGATCGGCCCGACCATGGTGCCGATGCCGCCGAGGAGCGTCATCAGGATCACCTCGCCCGACATCTGCCAGGTGACGTCGGTGAGCGTGGCAAACTGAAAAACGATCGCCTTGAGCGCGCCGGCCAGCCCGGCCAATGTCGCCGACATGACGAAAGCCGCCAGCTTGTAGTTGGCGACGGAATAGCCCAGCGAAATGGCCCGGCTCTCGTTTTCCCGGATGGAACGCAGGATCATGCCGAAAGGCGAGTTGATGATGCGCCAGATGGCGAACACGCCGATCAGGAAGACTGCCAGCACGAAATAATAGATGTTGATCGAGACGTTCAGGTCGAGCATTCCAAGCAGCCTACCACGCGGCACGCCCTGGATGCCGTCCTCACCTCCGGTGAACGGTGCCTGCACGCAGAAGAAGAAGAACATCTGCGACAGCGCCAGCGTGATCATGGCGAAATAAATGCCTTGCCGGCGGATGGCAAAGAAGCCCATCACAAGGCCGAGCAGGGCCGCACCCAGGACGCCGAGCAGGATGCCCGCTTCCGGCGGCCAGCCCCAGACCTTGACCGCGTAGGCGGTGAAATAGGCCGCCCCGCCGAAGAACGTCGCATGGCCGAAGGACAATAGGCCGGTGTAGCCGAGCAGAAGGTTGAACGCGCAGGCAAACAGCGCAAAGCACAGCATCTTCATCAGGAAGATCGGATAGACGAAGAAAGGCGCCGCCAGCAGCGCCAGGATGCCGAGCCCGACCAGCGCCCATTCAAGCCGTGCGGAATTCTTGGCACGCGTCTCGCGAAGTGTCAGTTCGGCCATCTCAGGCATCCCTTCCGAACAGGCCGGCTGGCCGGACCAGAAGCACGATGGCCATGATGACGAAGACCACCAGATTGGAGGCTTCGGGATAGAAAACCTTGGTCAAGCCCTCGGCGAGGCCAAGCATGTAACCAGTGACGATCGCCCCGAGGATCGATCCCATGCCGCCGACCACGACAACGGCAAAAACGACGATGATGAGGTCAGATCCCATCAGCGGGCTCACCTGATAGATCGGCGCGGCGAGAACCCCCGCAAGCCCGGCAAGAGCGGCGCCGAGGCCGTAGGTGAGGGTCAGCAGCAACGGCACGTTGACGCCGAAAGCCTGCACCAGGCCGGGGTTCTCCGTTGCCGCGCGCAGATAGGAGCCCAGCCTGGTCTTCTCGATCAGCGCCCAAGTGCCGAAACAGACGATCATCGAGGCGACCACCACCCAGCCGCGATAATTGGGCAGGAACATGAAGCCGAGATTGGTGCCGCCGGAGAGCAGCGGCGGCACGGAATAAGGACTTCCCGATACGCCATAGTAGTAACGGAATACCCCTTCGAGCACGAGCGCGAGGCCAAAGGTGAAAAGCAGCCCGTAGAGCGGGTCGATGTCGTAAAGCCTCGACAGCGCCAGGCGCTCGACCACGACGCCGAAGCCGCCGACGATCAGCGGCGACAGGATCAGAGCCGGCCAGTAGCCGATGCCGAACCGGGTGAGAAGCAGATAGCCGATGAAGGCGCCGAGCATATAGAGCGCGCCGTGAGCGAAATTGATGACGCGCAACAGGCCGAATATGACAGCAAGGCCCAGGCTCAACATTGCGTAGAACGAGCCGTTGATGAGGCCGACCAGCAATTGGCCGAGGAATGCCTGAACGGGTATTCCGAAGATCATCGTCATGGCGTCATCATACACCCAGCACTTCATGCAGCAGCGTCATGCGATCCGGCAGTTCGCCGACCGGAAAGGCCGCCACGACCTTGCCGTGCTCCATCAGGTAGAAACGGTCGGTGACGCGGCTGGCAAAGCGGAAATTCTGCTCGACCAGCAGGATCGTCATACCGCGCTTTTTCATCGTCGCCAGCAGATCGCCGATGCGCTGCACGATGACCGGAGCCAGGCCCTCGGTCGGCTCATCGAGAAGCAGCATTTTCACGCCGGTTCTGAGCATGCGCGCGATCGCCAGCATCTGCTGCTCGCCGCCCGAGAGCCTGGTGCCGGGGCTGTTGCGGCGCTCCTTCAGATTGGGGAAAAGATCGAATATTTCCTCCACGCTCATGCCGCCTTCGGCGACGATCGGGGGCAGCACCAGATTCTCGTCCACGGTTAGCGTCGCGAAGATGCCGCGTTCCTCCGGCACCAGGCCGATGCCTTGCTGCGCGGTCCGGTGCAATGGCAGGCGCATCAGATCCTTGCCGTCGAAAAAAATCTGGCCGGTCCGCTGGCGGATCAGCCCGATGATGGCGCGCAATGTCGTGGTCTTGCCGACGCCGTTGCGGCCCAGCAACGTCACAGTTTCACCTGGAAAGACCTCCAGATCGACGCCGTGCAGCGCATGGCTCTCGCCATACCAGGCGTTGAGGTCGCGGACTGCAAGAAGCGGCGCGGCGTCAGTCATCGGCGGTGCCCATATAGGCGACCCTCACCCGCTCGTCGCGGCTGACCGTGGGGTAGTCGCCGGCGGCAAGGATTTCGCCGCGCTGCATGACGGTTATCCAGTCGCAAAGATCGGCCACTACTGTCAGATTGTGCTCGACCATCAGCACGGCGCGATCCCTGGCGACGGAGCGGATGATGTCGGAAACCGTGCGCACATCCTCATGCCCCATGCCGGCCATCGGCTCGTCGAGCAGCAGCACTTTCGGCTCGAGCGCCAGCGTCGTGGCGATCTCGAGCACACGTTTCCTGCCATAGGAGAGATCGGCGGCGGGCCTGTTCTTGGCATCGTCGAGACCGACAGACCGCAAAAGCTCCTCGGCGCGCGGCGTCAATCTATCGAGCGCCGACAGCGAGCGCCAGAACTGAACGCTGAGCCCGCCCGGTCGCTGCAATGCAACGCGCACATTGTCGAGCACGCTGAGATGCGGAAACACTGCCGATATCTGGAACGAGCGCACCAGGCCCATCCGCGCGACCTTGGCCGGCGAGGTGCGGGTGATGTCGTGGCCGAGCAGTTCGATCCTGCCGCTGGTCGGCGGCAGGAACTTGGTGAGCAGGTTGAACACGGTGGTCTTGCCGGCGCCGTTGGGTCCGATCAGCGCGTGGATATTGCCGTGGTAGAGGTCGAGATCGACATTCCTGACCGCAACAAAGCCGGCGAAGTCACGCCGCAAACCGCGGGCGGAAAGCACTACCCGCGGCCGATCCGGTTCAGGCGGCGCCATCGGTCCGCCAATCACTCGCCGGCCGTGGGACAGCCGCTCTCTTTGGCGCTCAGGAACGCCTCGTTACCGGGGATCGTGGCCAGGGGTTTGTAGTAGTCCCACTCCTTGGTGCTCTCACTCGGCGACTTGACCTGATAAAGATACATGTCGTGAACCATGTTGCCGTCGGACTGCACTTTGCCGCTCGCCGCAAAGACGTCGTTCACCGGCATCGAATGCAATTCCTTGGCGACCGCCTCGGTTCCATCGGTGCCGGCTTTGTCGATCGCCTTCAAATACTGTGTCACGGCTGAATAGGTGGCGGCCTGGATCATATTCGGCATGCGGTTGGTGCGCTTGAAGAACCGCTGGGCGAACTCGCGGCTCTTGTCGTCGCGATCCCAGTAGAAGCCTTCGGTCAGCACCACGCCTTGCGCCGCCTCGAGACCGAGCCCATGCACCTCGGCCAGCGTGAACAGAAGTGCTGCAAGCCGCTGACCGCCCTGCACGATACCGAATTCGGCCGCCTGCTTGATCGAATTGGAGGTGTCGAGGCCGGCATTCGCCAGGCCGATGACCTTGGCGCCCGACGATTGCGCCTGCAGCAGGAAGGATGAATAGTCGGTCGAGCCGAGCGGGTAACGCACCTCGCCAACCACCTTCCCGCCATGGCTCTCGACGAACTTTGCGGTCTGCTCCTTGAGCGAATATCCGAATGCATAATCGACGGTGACGAAGAACCAGCTGTCGCCGCCTTGCTGGACGAGAGCGCCACCGGTCCCCACTGCCTGCGAATGCGTGTCGTAGGCCCAGTGGAAGCCATAGGGCGAGCACTGTTTACCGGTTAGCTCGGTGGTCGCGGCGCCGGTGACGATATCAATTTTCTTCTTTTCCTTGGAAATCCCCTGGACGGCGAGCGCCACCGAGGAGGTGGTGAGTTCCATGATGGAATCGACCTGTTCGGTGTCATACCACTGCCGCGCAATGTTGGAGGCGATGTCCGGCTTGTTCTGGTGGTCGGCGCTGACGATCTCGACCGGCGCACCTTGCACCTTGCCGCCGAAATCCTCGACCGCCATCTTGGCGGCCTCGACCGACCACTTGCCGCCGAAATCGGCGTAGACGCCCGACTGGTCGTTGAGAATGCCGATCTTGACCTTGCCGTCGGAAATCTCGGCGGCTGCGGCAGGCATTGCAGTCGCTGCAAGAAGCGCGGCCGAGACCAGGTACGATATCTTCATTGGTGACTTCCTCCCTTATGGTCGACAACCGAGCAACATGTCGGCGGCTGCCTGCTGCGACACGAAGAGTGGCCTCCCACATTCCATCCTCTCCGGCGCAAAATCACGCAGCGCTGTACGGCCGCCGTCCTCAAATCGTAGCATCGCTCGGCAACGCGAGAACAGTTACTTTAGTATTAGGCATCCGCGATGCCCGGCCGCCGAAGCGCAACATAGCGCCGGATCGTGCGGCGTCCAGATCGGCCTCTATTCTCGCCGAAGCAACGATTACGGCTGACGGTCCGGATATCGTTGAACGAGAATTCTCCTCGTCAGCCGTCGGCTGGATGATGGCAGGCGACCAGGTGGCCCTCGCCGATGCTTTGGAGAAGCGGGCGCTCGCTGCGGCAGGTCGGGTTGGCAGCTGGGCAACGGGTGTGGAACCGGCACCCCGAGGGTGGGTTCATCGGGCTGGGCAGGTCACCCTTGAGCACCAGTCGGCCGCGCCGCGCCCGGTCGATGCCGGGTATCGGCACGGCGGAACGCAGCGCCGCGGTGTAATGGTCGCCCGGACATTTGCGGCAATCGAGGAAGATCCGACCGTCTATCACACCATGAATGGTCCCAATGAGTTCCACGTCATCGGCACGATGCGGGACTGGACCATCGTCGACCGCCTGCATCGGATCGAGGCGCCGACCCTGGTTTTCCGCGGCTTCTACGACGAAGCGGCCGAGGCCTGCGTCCAGCCCTTTCTGGATCTTATCCCGCGCGTCGAAGGCCTGGTCTTCCCGAATTCCAGCCACATGCCGCATGTCGAGGAAAAGCACGACTGCCTCGCCGCCGTCGGGCGCTTCCTGGCCAAATACGATTGACGTTGCAGCACCAGGCCTTCTGCTCCAACGGATCGTCGACACGGCGCAGTGGTCGTGAAGGCCGGCATGGCCGGAATCAGCCTGCCTTCACCTGTACTGGCTTCCCGTCGCTGAAAAATCTGACGGATACGGAGTGGGAGGGACCCCCGGCGCCGGTGGGTATGGAAACTATCGCCTCCAAGTTTCGCAAAACACGTTGCAACCGAATTGATTAGCCGTCGTTAAAGTGCGGGTGATCTAGGGGGCATGGGGAGGCTTTCATGCAGACGTATCTCGTCGAGCGTATGGACGGCGACGATGTTATATCGGTGCGCGTTGTCAACGCGCCGAGTCCGTTCAGAGCCGCAGCTATGATGACGGGCGGGCGTATTACCTTCCGAACGTGGGAAAAGGATTGGATTCGCGTGACCGACGAAAACCGGGGACAGATCTATGCATATTGTTTCGTCCCCGGCAGCTATGCCGACACCGAAGCATCGCCTGTATCGCCCGGGAGAAACACAGAATAGGCAATATGCCTGCGTAGCGGCAATTCCGTCTTCAACCCACCTTGGTCTTCGATCCCGCCTTGGCATGTGTCCAACAGGTGTTGCCAACTTGGCACAAACGCCAGTGCTTGCCGTGTCATGCGCACCACGGCAGCCAGCGAGCTCGGCATGATTGGCTCGGCCCGCGGCTTGCGAAACAGGCGAAGGGCATCATCAGAATGATCGATGAAAAGATCGGGGCGGGGGGCGATAAGTGACCCTAATCTTAGCGTAGGCAACTCATGTCTTCGGCATATTTGGGATCAGAAGTCGCGGATCAGGATCTAGCGGTGGATTGTCAGACAACGACCTCCGATAATTGGTCAAGTGTCCCACAATACGCACTGGATCAGGGTGGTCCCGTACTGCGCCTATTTCAAAGATTGGGTGCCGATTTCACCAACATTGCGGCCTTCGAGCACCTGAGAAATATCGTCCGTCAGTACCCCGACAAGCTTGCGATCAGCGACGGCGCCAATCGTCTGACCTATTCCCAGCTTCTCCGGTCAGTCGAGACGCTGTCCTGCCAGATCGCGGCGGCCGTCCCAGATGGACAGGCGATAGGGATTCTTCAGGCCAACTCAGCCTGGTATCCCATCGCCATGCTGGCAAGCATGGCGGCTGGGCGCCCTTCGGTGCCGCTCAACGCACGAGATCCTGGTTCGCGGATTCTTGAAATCGTGGCCGGGGCGCGACTCTCAGCTATTCTGGGCGAGGGCAATGTCCGACCCGACGGTTTGCCTCACCGGGTCAGTTGGATCGATGTGTCGACCAGTGCGGCCTCGCAGGGTGGGCAAGTGCCTCAGTCTTATTCCGCCTCGGTCGATGCGCCCGCCATCGTGCTTTATACGTCAGGAAGCACGGGCCGGCCCAAAGGCATCGTTAACAGCCAGCGCAGCTTGCTGTGCCGGGTCCAGCAATATGTCGATGCATGCCACATAAACTCGGATGATGTTTTCCTGCCATTGACCGGACCCGCCACAATCGCCGGGTGCCGGGAGATTCTTGCGGCTCTCCTCACCGGCGCCACCTTGCATCTGGTCGAAGTCGAAGCGGTCGGCTTGCGCGCCGTGCAACGTCTGGTGCGATCCGCGGGCGTGACAATCACCTATCTGGTGCCGGCACTGCTTCGCGCGCTCATGGCAGACGGACCTGCGGAAGCGTTTCATTCACTCAGAGTCGCTCGGATCGGTGGCGAGAAGGTGCCGTGGAGCGACATCGCCCTGCTGCGCAAGGCCGTCTCCGATACGTGCCTCATCCAGATCGGTTACTCGTCGACCGAGACCACGGGCTCGCAATGGTTCCTGCCGCGAGACTGGCCGGAGCATGGAGATTCGGTTCCAGTTGGCTGGCTACTGCCTGGCATCACCTTTGCAATTGTCGACAAAGCGGGCCGCCGCGTTCAACCGGGCCACCGCGGAGAGCTTCTGATCAGGAGCCCCTATGTCTTGCTTGGCCATTGGGAGGACGGGGCGGTTGTGCAGGCAACATCAGACCCGGACGATCCAAGCCTTCGGATTTTTGCGACGGGTGACCTCGTTCGACTTGATGACCAAGGCCTACTGCACATCGTCGGTCGCAAGGGGCGCCAGGTAAAGATCAATGGTCGACGCGTCGAGCCAGCCGAACTCGAACGGGTGCTGCGTTGCGCACCCTCTGTTGCGGATGCTGTGGCAATCGTGGCTGCGGCGAATGAGCTTGTCGCCTTTGTTGTTCCTCGGCGCTCGGCCGAAGCGGCCTTTTCAGACGAGCTTCGCCAGCTTGTCAGGTCCAATCTGCCGCCACCGCTGCGTCCCCTGCGGTTGCACACGATCGCCGAGATGCCGCGTCTGCCGAGCGGCAAAGTCGACATCACGACACTTGCAGACATGGATCTTTCAGCCAGAGAGACGGCAGCGATCGAGCGTCCGCTCGAGCCGCGAGGCAAGCTGACGGCGCAGCAGGTCGTCCAGCGGGCATGGACCAGCATTCTTAATACGCGGGTGGCGGCAGGGCGCTGGGATGACGCCGGAGGAGATTCACTGAAGCTGCTGCACTGCGTCATGGAAATCGAAAGCGCTATCGGGCAGGAACTCGGTCTTGAGGCCTTCACCGTCGGGATGAGCCTGGACGAAATGGTCAAGGCGGTCGTGTCTGCACAGGCAGGCGACCAAAGCGCGCGCGCCGAGAAGCACGACCCTCCCATTCTTTTTCTGTTCCCGGGGTCGGTCGGCTATGGCCCGAGCCTTGCTGCCTTTGCAGCAGCGATGGGCAAGGTCACCCGCGTTGCCCCGATCAGGTATCCGGCCCTGGCTCTGATACTGCGCGGGCAAAACAGCCTCGCCGACATGGCCGATGCCGCCGTCGAGCAGATCCGCCGCACTCAACCTTCGGGTAACATACGACTTCTTGGCCATTCGCTCGGCGGGGCTGTTGCTTTCGAAGTTGCGGCGCGGCTGCTGGCCGCGGGGCGAACTGTAAAGTTCCTCGGCATCCTCGACACCAGCCTCATCGGCGAGCGAAGCGCCTACTTGGAGACGTTTACGCGCACATTCAATCGAATCCGGACCAACCGCGTATCCGCTTCCCGGATGGCTTGCCGCGCCCTCGCGAAAGTCGCCGTGAAAATGCGGCGAGAGGCGCAACTGGTCCGGTTTCTCGATCGCTACGCTCAGGGACAATTCAATGCGACGAGCTTTAGAACCAAACTGGAACTGCAGGAGGTTTTGCGGGCACGGGCTTTCTTCCAGTGGCTGACAGAGCCGAAGCCGGCGCTGCCGATCACCGGCACCCTGTTTCGCTGTGCTCGACCCGGAATGACTCTGGCCATCGGCTGGGATCGCGTTTTCGCCCATCTGGACGTGATTCCGATCGTCGGCACCCATATCGACCTGGTCATAGAGCCTCACCTCGCCACCAACCGTCCCCTTATCGAGAAAGCGGTGGCGCAAACCTATTCGCCAACCGAGTCTCGCAAACTGGAGTACAAGCCATCGACCTGATCTCAACATTCGGCAAAGACGCCCTGGTGCTCGACGCTGGCGCGGAAGTCGATCGCATCGTCCAGATCTTGCGCCAGCAGGTCTTTGGCACGCTGCGACGTCGAGGGGTGGTTGTCGGCCTCTCAGGCGGCATCGACAGCTCAGTCGTCGCGGCGTTATGTGTTCGCGCCTTTGGAAAAGACAAGGTCCTCGGGATATTCATGCCGGAGCGCCATTCCTCCGGCGACTCGCTAAGGCTCGGCCGCACCGTCGCCGCGCAGCTTGGTATCGATACGGTCCTGGAGGATATAACGCCGGCCCTCGAAGCGATCGGCGCCTACAGACGGCAGACCGAAGCAATCAAGACTGTCGTTCCCGAATATGGGGACGGCTGGAAATGCAAGCTGGTGCTCGCCTCGGTTCTCGAGAGCAACGGTCTCAACATCACTCGCCTCACGGTTCAGGATCCCGAGGGCAGGACCGACACGGTGCGTCTGCCGTCGGCAGCCTATCTGCAGATCGTCGCGGCAACCAATTACAAGCAGCGCCTGCGCAAGATGACCGAATACTACCATGCCGACCGCCTCAACTACGCGGTAGCGGGCACGCCGAACCGCCTGGAGTACGACCAGGGCTTCTTCGTCAAGCAAGGCGACGGAATTGCCGACCTGATGCCAATCGTCCACCTCTACAAGACCCAGGTCTATCAATTGGCCGAATATCTTGGGGTGGAGGAAGAGGTCCGGCGAAGACCGCCCACCACGGACACCTTCTCGATGCCGCAGAGTCAGGAGGAGTTCTACTTCGCGCTGCCTTATTATTTGATGGATCTGTGCCTCTACGGCTTGAACCACGGGATAGCCAACGAAGAGGTCGCTGAGGCAACCGGCCTCACCGTGGCGCAGGTCCAGAAAGTCTTCAAGGATATCGATAGCAAGCGGCGCGCCGCACGTTATCTTCACGCGCGGCCGTTGGTGTCCTCTTCAATGGGCGAGGGCTAGGCGATGTGCGGCATCGCCGGAATTGTGTCGCTGAGCGGCGCCGCGGCTCCCCCTTCCCGGGATGCGCTGATGCAGATGGTGGGCGCGCTGGCGCATCGCGGCCCGGACGAGCGCGGCCTTTACCGGGACAGACGTGCGGGATTGGCGCATGCCCGCCTGTCCGTCATCGATCTCGCGAGCGGCCAGCAGCCACTCGCCGGCGCGGGCGACACGATGTGGATCGTCTTCAACGGCGAAATCTTCAATTACGTCGAGCTGCGACAAGACCTGGCCGCGCTCGGCTATCGCTTCCGCACACGCAGCGACACCGAGGTCATCGTCCATGCCTATCATGCCTGGGGCGAGGCCGCCTTCGAGCGAATGAATGGGCAGTGGGCAGTCGCCATCTGGGACTCCGTGGCTGGTCGTCTCGTCTTGTCGCGGGATCGGTTCGGCATCTGCCCGCTGCACTTTTGCGAGCATGGCGGACGGCTTTACTTCGCCAGCGAGGTGAAGGCCATTTTCGCGGCCGATGCGGACATACCCCGCGTGTTCGATCCAGCCGGCATCGATCAGACTTTTACTCTTTGGACTGTCGCGCCGCCACAAGGCGTGTTTGGAGGAGTAAGCGAACTCACGCCTGGGCATGTCCGCATTTATGACCGCGGCGTCGTTCGCGAGCGGGCTTTTTGGAAGCCTGCTTATCCAGAGGTTGACGGGCCTGGCGATGATGAATTCAGCGGCTCGCTTGATGACGCGGTGGAGGAAGTGCGCAGCGCCCTGGAGGCCGCGACGGCGCTCAGGATAGTACGCGCCGACGTGCCGGTTGGCTGCTATTTGTCCGGCGGGCTCGACAGCTCACTGGTCGCCACGCTGGGGAGACGCTTCGCGGGCGAGCGCTTCCAGACTTTCTCGCTGCGTTTTGCCGACGCCGAATATGACGAGACGTATTTCCAGCGCCTGATTGCCGGCGTGGCCGGCAGTGACCATCATGAGGTGGTTGTTTCGCGCAGCGATATCGCTGGCATCTTCCCTGAGGTGATCTACCATACCGAGCGGCCAATCCTAAGAACCGCGCCGGCGCCGCTGTTCCTGCTCTCGAGACTGGTGCGCCAGCATGGCATCAAGGTCGTGCTGACCGGCGAAGGGGCCGACGAAATGTTCGCCGGCTACGATTTATTCCGCGAAGGCAAGGTCCGCCGCTTCTGGGGACGCCAGCCCGCCTCGAAGCGACGCTCCCGTTTGCTGGAGCGCCTCTATCCCTATCTCAGCCGCTCGCCGGTACAGCAGCAAGCGATGGCACGCCAGTTCTTCGGGCGCGACATCCACGCCTGTGACGCGCCTGGTTTTGCGCACGGCACGCGCTGGCGTACCACAAGCGCCATCAAGCGACTGTTTTCGCCAGACATGCGCGCCCAAACGGAGCGCCATAACGCCGTGTCCGAGCTGCTTGCCCGCCTGCCGTCGGAGTTTTCGCGATGGGGCTCTCTTGCGCAGGACCAGTATATCGAGATTCAGACGCTGATGTCGGGCTACCTGCTGTCCTCACAAGGGGACAGGATGCTCATGGCTCATTCCGTCGAAGGGCGCTTCCCGTTCCTCGACCATGACCTCGTGAGGGTCGCGAATTCGCTTCCGGCCGCCTATAAGCTGCGCGTGCTCGACGAAAAGCATGTGCTGAAACGTGTGGCGCAACCGATCGTGCCGTCGGAAATCGTCACCCGCAAGAAGCAGCCTTACCGGGCCCCCAACGCGCTTTGCTTCGTCGCAGATGGCGCTCCGGCCTACATTCGCGAAGCACTTTCGGAGGCGGCGCTGCGCGAAGCGAACGTCTTCGATCCCAAATCCGTAACCCGGCTCCTGAGCAAGTGCCAAGCCAGCGCCGGCGGCGGCGACCTGTCCAACTCCGACAATATGGCGCTGGTCGGAGTGCTGTCGACGCAGCTTCTCCATCGGCAATTTATCGCGAGCCGTCCAAGTGGGGCTCGCACGCTCAAGCTCAGCATCGATATCGACCGCGAGCATCGTGAAGAGGTGCTCGCATGATGCATGGCGCCGTACCCCTCCTGCACGACTATCTCACCAACTCTGCCAGCCGGCTCGGCGCCAAGGTGGCCCTGGTGTGCGGCAATCAACGTGTCACCTACGGCGATCTCGACATGCGCTCGAACGCCATAGCGCACCATTTGACCGAGGCTGGAATTGCGCGTGGCGATCGAGTGGTGATCTTCGCCGACAACACTGTCGAGGCCGTCGTCGCTTTCTGGGCGGTGCTCAAGGCCAACGCCGTGGTGTGCATCGTCAATCCGCTCACCAAAAGCGATAAGCTCGATTATTTGCTCAACGATTGCCGCCCGACGGCACTGATCACCGACAAACACCTGCACTCGATTTTCAGGGATCCGGCGCGGAATTGCCCATCGTTGCGCCGCATGATCGTCTCCGGGCCGATCGAACGCAACGACCTGCAAGAACTTCCGCATGCTGTGCGCTGGGATACTGCGGTCGCGGCAGCCCGCAGCACGCCGCCCGCGCGCCGCTGCATCGACATCGATCTCGCTGCGATCATTTATACGTCCGGCTCGACGGGCGAGCCCAAGGGCGTGATGCTGACGCATCGAAACATGATCGCCGCATGCGCCTCGATTTCCTCGTACCTGGCGCTTGCCGAAGACGAGGTGATCCTCAATGTCCTGCCGCTCGCCTTCGACTACGGTCTTTACCAGATGATCATGGCGTTCGGCGCGGGCGCCCGGCTGGTGCTTGAGCGCTCGTTCGCCTTCCCGGCGCAGATCCTTGGGCTGATCAAGCAAGAAAGGGTGACGGGCTTTCCCGGCGTACCGACCATCTTTGCCGCACTCGGGGAGCTCAAGTCTCTGAGGGATCAGGATTTTTCGAGCATTCGCTATGTCACCAACACTGCGGCCGCCCTGCCGCTCAAGCACATTCTCCTGCTGCAGGAGCTGTTTTCTGGCGCCCGTATCTATTCGATGTACGGCCTTACCGAATGCAAGCGCTGCACCTACCTGCCGCCGGACGATCTGGAGCGAAAGCCGTTGAGCGTCGGCATCGCCATCCCCAACACGGAAATGTGGATTGTCGACGAGCATGACAGGCGGGTCGGACCCGGCGTCGTTGGTCAGCTCGTCATCCGCGGAGCGACGGTGATGAAGGGCTATTGGGGCAAGCCGGAGGCGACAGCCAGAAAGCTCAAACCCGGACCGCTGCCGGGTGAGCAGGTCCTGTACACCGGCGACTACTGCCGGATGGACGCCGAGGGCTATCTCTACTTTGTCGGTCGCGGCGACGAGATCATAAAATCGCGCGGAGAGAAGATAGCGCCGAAGGAGGTGGAAAACGCGTTGATGAACATTGCCGGCGTACGGGAAGCCGCGGTCATCGGCGTTCCGGACGAGCTGCTCGGGCAAGCAGTGAAGGCGTTTGTCGTGATGGAGCAGGGAAGCATGCTCGGCGAAAAGCAGTTGCAGAAAGAGTGCCAGAGACGGCTGGAAAACTTCATGGTTCCGAAGTCCATCGTCATCGTACCCAGTCTGCCGATGACCGACACGGGCAAACTCAAAAAAACGGCCCTGTCATGAGTCGGCACCAAAGCGAAGTTGATCAGCATTCATCTTTTGTACCGGAGGCGAAATCAATGTTATCTACCAAGGATAGAACCGATACCTTCAGTGAACAAATTCGCGCTTTCCTGGCCTCGAATTTCTATATAGCCGATCCGGACAGTCTGGAGAGCGACACCTCGCTTCTCGACCAGGGCATCGTGGACTCGACGGGGGTGCTCGAGGTTATCGGCTTCATCGAGGAGACCTTCGGCATCACGGTCGAAGACAGCGAGCTGCTGCCCGAGAACCTCGATTCCATCCAGGGAATTGCGCGATACGTTATGCGCAAGAGAAACTGATTGCCGAAAGCCCGCAGCTCTGTTTCAAATCCCCGGCTGTTTTAAGCCGCGACAGCGCGTCTGAAGCCTGCCGCGACTGTGGCGCTTATGCCTGCGCCTTTGTATGTGCCACAACCACCCGGCCCTCGCCGGCTGGATTGGTGACTGACCGGATACTCTCATAGACCTTGGAACGCTCGAGCAAACTCATGACCTGCCGGTCTTGGCCAAGGCCGACCTCGAAAAGCAGGATGCCTCCGCGCCGCAAATAACGCGGCGCCTCCTTGAGCACCCGCATGTGGATGCTCAGGCCGTAGGGGCCGGCTGCGAATGCTTCACGCGGCTCGAGTTCGACCAGATGCGAACGGTCGCCCTCGAGCCGTTTTTCCGAAATGTAGGGCGGGTTGCAAAGGACCACATCGATCGTGCCGTCAAGCTCCAGGCCGGAGAAGGCGCTGAACAAGTCGCCCTGAAGCACCGTTACCCGCTCCTCCAAATCAAGATGGATGACGTTGCGGCGCGCGACCTGCACGCATCCGTCGGTAAGATCGCTTGCCCACACGCGCGCGGTGGGGGCGTGGTGCGCGATGGCGCACGCCAGATTGCCCGCCCCACAGCACATGTCGACAACGCGAGGTACCGGCAAGTTCAGTTGGCTCAGAACATCGAGAGCGGCGTTGCCGAGCAGTTCCGTTTCCGGTCGAGGAACAAGCGCACCGGGCGAGACGAGCAGCTGCAGTCCCATGAAGGTGCTGCGGCCCCTGCCATAGGCATCGGCGACATTGATCTCTTCGCTCACGACACTCACCTCCCGTTTTACCCGGCGTTGGTGGCCGACAATGGCGCACCGATAAAGTGTATCTTAAAACCGCTTAACTCTCGATCGACAAAATCAAAACCCAATCCCGCCTCAGACGCTTTGAAGCCCTGATGCTACAAAGATGACCATAAGCTTCTGCGCCGTGTCATGATTAGGAATATCTCCTTACTCGACCCGGTTATCCCCAGGCTGGCGAGCCAGTTGCCGAATTCTCAGCCTGGCGTCACGATTTTGCTACATTTTAATCAAAGAAGGCACATATGTAAGCAATTCGTAATGTTCCAGCAGCGGGGCGGAGCTGCTGCTTCCCGGAAGGTTAAAGTTTGTCCCTCATCGAAAGAATCGACGAGATTGCGCGGCAATTTCGCGTCAACGAGCGCGCATCATGAAGTCGACCAAAGAGCGCTCGCTCGATCTACGCTCCGCAATGTTTGGCTGTGTGCACGGCCTCGTCGGCGTAGGCGTTTTCTCCGCATTGATAAATATCCTCGCCTTGACCGGCTCCGTCTACATGCTCCAGGTCTACGACCGCGTGCTGCCTTCGCAGAGCGTGCCGACTCTTATCGGATTTACCGTCGGGATGCTGGGACTTTACGCGGCCTATGGGCTCCTCGATTTCGTGAGGCTTCGCCTGTTGGTCCGCATCGGCAGCCGCCTGCATAAAAATCTGCAGCAAAAGGCGTTTGCAGCCTCGCTTTCCCTGCCCCTCGTCGCCGGGCCGGATGCGAACCGGATACACCCGCTTCGTGATCTGGACCAGCTACGTGGCTTTCTTTCCGGGCTGGGGCCGACGGTCTTATTCGATGCTCCCTGGATACCATTTTATATGGTGGTCATCTATCTGCTGCACCCCGCCCTTGGCGTGCTGGCAACGCTCGGTGCATGCGCCGTTGTTTTTTTGACGGTGGTTGCCGAGATCATCGGCCGCAAACCTGCGGCTCGTGCATCTGAAACACTCGTCGCGCAGCGGCTGCTGGCGGATTCCGGCCGCCGCAATGCAGAGGTCGTTCAGGCGATGGGCCTGTCTGCTCCGCTTAGCCGGCGCTGGAACGAGGTCAGTCATCTTTATCTGAAGAACCAGGAACGGCTTTCGGACGTCGTCGGCGCAGCGAGTTCACTGTCGAAGACGCTGCGAATGGCCTTGCAATCATGTGTGCTTGGGCTTGGTGCCTACCTTGTGATCGGGGGCGAGGCCTCGCCCGGCGTGATCATTGCATCGTCCATTTTGCTGGGCCGCTCACTAGCGCCGGTCGATGTGGCCATCGCAAACTGGAGAGGGTTTCTGGCAACCCGCAAGAGCTATTCCGAGCTGGCGGCAGCGCTAGATGCCTTTGCTAGCCAGCAAGAGACAATGGAACTGCCGCGCCCAAAGGCGGAGCTTGCGGTCGAAGATTTGACTGTCGCGCCACCAAGCCTGCAGAAGCCAACCATCTTCAATGTAAGCTTCCGCTTGGCAAGAGGCGCAGGGTTGGCAGTCGTCGGCCCGAGCGGCTCCGGTAAGACCACGCTCGTGCGCGCTTTGGTCGGGGCGTGGAAGCCGCTTCGTGGCACGGTAAGATTGGACGGCGCCTCGCTCGATCAGTGGAACTCAGAACTGCTCGGCATTCATATTGGCTACCTGCCACAGGACGTTGAGCTGTTCGACGGGACGATCGCCGATAACATTTCGAGGTTCGGTGGCAAAAGCGACGCAAAAGGCGTGCTAGCAGCTGCCAAGGCTGCGGGCGTGGACAAGATGATCATGCGTCTTCCGCAGGGTTTTCAAACACGCATCGGAGAAGGCGGCGCGGCCCTTTCGGCTGGGCAGAGGCAGCTCGTCGGGCTTGCCAGGGCACTTTACGGCGATCCCTTCCTCGTCGTTCTTGACGAACCAAATTCCAATCTGGACGCAGACGGCGATGCTGCTTTGGCCGGCGCAATCCTGGCTGTGCGTCAGCGCGGCGGTATCGTGATCGTCGTTGCGCATCGCCCCTCCGCTCTCGTCAACATCGATCAGGTACTCGTCCTGTCGAACGGGATGCTCCATTCGTTCGGCTCGCGCGAAGACGTTCTGGCAAATGTGGTCCGGCCCTTCCCGCGTCCGGACAAGCCAAACATTGTCGTTCCGCTGCAGCACGGTGCAAGCGGGCATGCGTGAGGTATTGCTTAGTGTCTAACGTGACCATGTCGTCATATGCTGCGGTTGGCGGCGAAGGCCAGCCGACCGGGGCGAAGCCGGAGTCGGATGGCATTCGAGCCAATCTACCCTGGGGTAATCTGGTCCGGGGCCTGGCAACAAATTGTCGTTCCGCCGCGCAAAGGTGCGGACGAGCATATGCGAGGTATCGCTCCACTGTTACCGTGTCGTCATACGTCGCCGCCGGCGGTGAGAGCCGTTCGTTGGGGACGAAGCCAGAGCCGGATGGAATCCGGGCCAATCTGCTCCTGGGCCTGGCAACCAGCTTGCTGTTGGTCTTTGGCGGAGGGCTCTGGTTGGGATTGACCAAGATTGCCGGCGCGGTGATTGCGCCTGCGACTGTGGTGGTCGAAAGCAACATAAAAAAAGTGCAGCATCAAACCGGCGGCACCATCGGCGGAATCTTCGCGCAGGACGGCGATCATGTGAAGGCCGGCGACGTGTTGGTCAGGCTGGACAACACCTTGACCCGAGCAAACCTGCAGATAATCACCGAGGACCTCAATCGCGCCACCATTCGTCTGGCCCGACTGGAGGCCGAGCGCCAGGGTCTGCCGGAAATGCAGATCCCGCCCGACCTTCGCGCTCAAATGGGTGACCCGCAAGTGGCGGCACTTGTCAGTGGCGAGCGTGCCTTGTTTGAAAGCCGTGCTGCGGCGCTGGCTGGCCAGAAAGCCCAATTGCAAAGCCGCTCGAAGCAGCTGGAACGTCAGATCGATGGCCTCAAATCGCAGCAGTCTGCGACGGACGAGTCTCTGGATCTGCTGACCAAGAACCTTGCAGATGTCGAATCTCTCTATGCAAAGAAGTTGGTGTCCAAGGAGAGGTTGAGCAATGTCAGCCTGGAGAAGACCCGGACTCGCGGCGAATCGGGACGCCTTGTCGCGGCGATAGCGGAGGTACAGGCTCACATCAGTGAAACGGACCTGCAGGTGCTTCAGCTCGACGAACAAATGCGGAGCGACGTGACCAACGAACTTCGCGAAACGGAAGCCAAGCAGACCGAACTCAGTGAGCGCAAGGTGGTGGCCGAAGACGAACTCGGCAGGACAGACATTCGTGCCCCGCAGTCGGGCACGGTACAAGAATCCTCGGTCCACACCGTCGGAGGCGTAATTGGCGCCGGAGAGGTGCTCATGATGATTGTGCCCGATTCCGACAACCTTGTTGTCGACGCTTCCATTCCTCCGTCGCGTATCGATGAGATTCATCCCGGACAGCAGGTGTCGATCCGCTTTCCGGCGTTCGACGCCGGCACCACACCTGCTTGCGAAGGCTCGGTCAAGCGCGTCTCAGCGGATCTGATCAAGGATCAGCAACGCCAGCTTTCCTATTTTTCGGCTCGCATCGACGTCGAGAATGAAGCGACCTGCCTGACTGGAGAGAAAATACTCAAACCCGGCATGCCCGCCGAAGTCCACATAAGAACCGACGAGCGCAGTGTCTGGTCCTACTTGATGAAGCCTCTTACCGACCAGTTCTCCAGGGCCTTCAGGCAGTAAGGGGCTGCCACACTATCAACCGGCAGCCCGGCGGGTTCATCGGGTCGCCGCGTTTTCGAGAGCGCTGCTGAACCTGACCTCGATCGTGTCTCCCGGCATGACCTCGGTGTCTTCTTGGACAAGCTGTTTCCGCCATTCTTCGCCGAGCTTGCGAACGATCGTGACCTCGGCCTGGATCCTTTCGCCGGCAACCGGCAACGGCAGGGCGGCCGCTCCCGTGGGCTGCAACTTCTGGCTGGCGGCGCGAAGTCTTGCGCTGACGTCGGCAAGGCGCACGTTGGTATCCTTCAGCTCGGTCAGCAGACCGATCCTTCTTTGGTTGTCATTGCGTTCGCGCTGTCTGGCAAAATCGTCCTGCTGACGTCGTGCTCTCATAAGTTCAACCGAGGTTTCGAGTGCCCGGCTGGAAGAGAGCACCAAAGCGCGCCGGACGTCGGCGAGCCGGGTATTGGTTAGATTTCCCGACTCAAACGCTTTCCTTACGCGCGCCAGTTCGTCTTCGTCCGCCTTCACCCCATCCGCTTCGGCCCGCTCGCGCTCGAGCAAGGTCTCGGTTTGTGCTGCAGCATCCTTGCCACTTTTATCGAGAAAGCTCTGCTCTTTCTGGAAATTGTCCAACGAGAGCTTCAGCCCTTCTGCTTCGGCCTGCGCGATCGCCGACGCAAAACCTGCCGACAAGGGCGACCCTTGTGGTGGCTGCATGTCGAAAGTCGACTTACCCTGAAGTTCGGCGCGGAGACGGGCGCTGTGAAAATAGTCTCTCGTGTATTCCCCCCAAAGCGACTCATAATCGCGCCGCAGATCCACCGGATCGGGGCCAACCTGGTTTGCCCGGGACCGCAAAAGGCTGAAGCCACCTGACACGGCAATCGCCTGCCGCACGGTCATCAGCGGGCGATAGGCCTGCTGTCCGGGAGTGAGCACGTCGCCAGTCACATAGATCGGCCTGTACTCTGCAACCACGGCGGTCACGTCTGTCGGCTTGATGACGATCATTTGCTCCCGCCCGTCAGGCAGCCGCTGGTGGAATATCTTGGTTGGCAAGATCGTCTGCATGCGTGTCTGCAGTTCGGCCGGAGTCAGGCCGCCAACCGAAACCATCCCGACTTCGGGAAGCGCGATCGTGCCGTCCATCTGGACCACCACACGTTGCGTTCGCTCAGAGATGGAGGCAATTCCTATCTCGACGGTATCGCCGGCGGAAAGTCGATAAGGAACCCGTGCTTCCGCCGCAGCGGCCGTTTCCATCGCGGCTAGCATGCCGAGCACGACAAGAAGGATTCGATTAACGAGGACCATTGGCGGCAATCTCCTTCTGGTTCGACCGCGACTCTTCCGGCCAATCGAGACGGGTGATGAATTCGTAGACTGGCCCGCCAGGCACGCCCCAGTTGCTCGACCAGATCACCTGTGAGCCGTCGGGGGACGGCGAGGCATGGGTTTCGCTCCAATAGTCGGACGGGACGTTGTGGGTTTGCGTGACTCGTCGAACCTCACCGCTGCCGTCGAGGCGCAGCGCGATCACCTCTCGCGCATATGGCGCCCAGTCGCGATTGGCAGATATCTCATCGGGATTGCCGCCATAGCTCACGAACACCCAGCCGCTCCTGTCCAGTGCCCGCGCGGACGCATGCTCCGCTTCGCCAAATTTCATAAGCGAGGTGACCTTCCCGTCAATCAGTCTCCTTTTGATGACGTGATATTTGTCAGGGTCGGATTTGCTGATGCCCACGAAAACTTCGCTACCGTCATCATCGACCGTCATATCGCCATGGCCGGGCCGATGATGGTCCGTCCACCTCTGCCGCAACGTCCCGTCGACGGAGAAAATAGCTCGCTGTTCTGTGTCTTCGTTCACGTTCTGAAAGCACAGGATGTTCGCTCCCAGCGGGGAGATCGAGCAGGCGCTGACCGTTCCGGCAAGCTGGGCAAGATCGATGTCAGGAAATTTCCGGCGCTGCTTGAGATCATAGGCAAAGGCAACCATCGCACCATCCCCACGGATCGCGCGCACTGCTATGCGATCGCCGTCGCGGCTAGGATTGCCTTTGGACGGACCGAACTGAAGATCATGGTAATTCGGCGACACGAACAGCACGTCTTCGCGATTGGTCCGTGGCGCCCAGGTCGAAATTTTCCGGTCCTGAACGCAAATCATCAGATCGGGATTTTGCGGATGCCATTCGCATTCAGCCGATCGAGCGCGACGGAAAAGCGGGACATAGGTGTGCCCGTCGAAAAAGCACATGCCATTGCAGCCGTTGGTGATGACGAGGAGGCTCTGGTCTGAATTCCACGCCTGGGAGCTGGAATAACGGTGGCTGCAAAATTTCTTCTCGCATACGACGCCATTGCCAAGAGCGCCAGGCTTGGTGATGCGCATGAAAACTGTCCCGAAGGCTGGATCCGTCGCGGGTTGGAGATAATCGGGCAGATCCATCATCACTGGCGCGACAAACTGTGTCGGCGCGCTGTCTTGCCGGCCGCTGGCCGTGGACAAATCCAACGACAAGGCAGCCGCAATCAACAGCGGAGCCAACCCACGCGGGCGAAAGGTCATGTCATGTAGCCCATTTCGTGTCGCACCCGGCCTTCGCTGAGGCGCCCTTGCCACCATCCGATGGTCCGCTCCAAGCCTTCGCGCAGGCTGGTCTGGGCGCGCCATCCAGTCTTGCTTTCGAGGAGCGAAGAATCGGCCAGCAAGGCACGCACCTCGGAATTCTGCGGCCGCAGCCGGCGCTCGTCGCGGTGAATTGGTTTCTTGCAGCCACTCAACTCGATCACCAGATCCAATATGTCCGAGATCGTCACAGCGCGCTGGCTTCCGGCATTGTAGGCATGGCCAAATTCGAGCTCGGCCGAACCTGCGGTCAAAAACGCCGCCGCAGTGTCTTCCACGAAAGTAAGGTCGCGGATCGGGCTTGTGTCTCCCACCATGATCGCAGGGCATTTTTTATCGAGAGCCTGACGTATGATGGTCGGTACGATGGCCCGCTCACTTTGGCGTGGGCCGTACGTATTGAAGGGCCGCATGATAACCACGGGAATGTCGAACGATCTGGCGTAGGACTCCGCCATCATGTCCGCACCGATCTTGGATGCCGAATACGGGGACTGTCCCTGCAATGGGTGAGACTCGCTGATAGGCATTGTCAGCGCGGTGCCATAAACCTCGCTTGTCGAGGTGTGCACCACACGCTCAGTCTCCCATTGGCGCGCCGCTTCGAGGACGTTGACCGTGCCCAGGATGTTGGTTTCCACATAGGACTGGGCGGCGGCATACGAATACGGGATAGCGATCAGTGCGGCGAGATGAAACACGACCGCCTGGCCGCGCACGATCCGATTAACGAACGCGCTGTCGCGAACATCGCCGCGGATGAGGTTCAACTGGCTTCGTATGGTGTCCGGTAAATCGTCCAGCCAGCCGTGGCTGTCGAAGGAATTGTAGAGAGCCACCGCGGTGACGTCGGCACCGCTACGGACGAGCGCCTCGGTGAGATGCGAACCGATGAACCCATCGGCACCCGTAACCAGAACTTTCCTGCCCTTGTATGCCATGACCCAAGCGTTCCCCCTATGACGTAAGGCACTGACTTTGCAAATCCACGAGAGCGCCGATGTCCCACCTGCTCTCAAGTTTCGATCGGCGGCGGCGAAACGACGCCAAGCACCGCCAGCAGGCCGCGCACCATCCAGATGACATCGGAGACGATCGTGCGTTGCGGATAATAGGAAAGGTCAAGCCTGGCTTTGGCCGGAAACAAGACCTCGCGGTAGAACAGTAACGGGTCCACGGATCGCGGATAAAAATGCGCTTCATTCCGGAAGAGAACCTGGGCTGGACCAAGCAAGCCTGGCTTGTATTGTAAAATACCCTCGAAGCCCCCGCGAAAACAATCGGCGAAGACAAGGCTCTCCGGGCGCGGCCCGACGATTGCCATCTCGCCCCTGAAGACGTTCCAAAGCTGCGGCAGCTCGTCGAACTTGGTGACGGCGAGGAACCGTCCTACCGGCGTCATGCGGCTGTCATCGGCCATGGTCAGCGCCAAGCCACCGGGATCGCATTTTACGCTGAACTTGCGGAACTTGTACATGCGGAATGGGCGAGCACCGGCCCCGACGCGGGTCTGCGTAAAGAAGATGGGCCGACCGCCTTCCAGCAGCAGCGCCACGGCAATCAGCAACATCAGCGGAGCAAAGACGATCGCCGCGGCCGCAGCAATGACGAGATCAATTGCTCGTCTCACAGTCCCATGGGCGGCACTTGAGACGTTAGGCCGGTGAATGGCTAGGTCCAGGGCATTCATGCGGCTGTTCCTGTCTGAGCGCAACCGCTAACCGCCGCGGCAAGAGCGACAACCACCGTTTCGACCAAAGGTGCCGTGACCTGCGGATGCAGCGGTACCGTCAGCTCGCGCTGCGCAAAATCTTCGGTGCGCGGCAAATGAGTATCGGGGATAAGCTCACGATAGAGCGTCATCTGGTGCACCGGCGGGTAGTGGATAGTGGTTTGTATCCCTTGCGCGCGCAGTGCGTCGATGACGTCTTGCCTGTCGGCGTAACGTGGCAAAAGGATAGGCATGATGTGATAGGCCGACGTCCGCGGCTCGTGGAACGGGATGGTCACGGCCGGACAATGCTTGGCTATGAGACGGCGATACAGCATGACCAGGATACGCCTGATCTCATTCCACTCTTGCAAATTTTGCAGCTGGACGAGTCCGATCGCAGCCCGCAATTCATCCATGCGATAGTTGAATCCGAGCATGGTGACATCATACTGAGGGGTGCGGCTGTTCAGCCTTTGACGTGTCCCGGTGGTCATCCCATGTCCACGCGCCTGGCGGATTGTCTCGAGCAGACCGGCATCCCTGGCGATCACAGCCCCGCCTTCCGCCGTGGTCATGTTCTTGTTGCCGTAGAAGCTGAAGGCGGCCGCGGCACCAAATGTCCCCACCTCCTTCAAGCCCGGCGCATGGGCCGCGTCCTCGACGATATGCAGCCCCCGGGCACGGGCGAACCTCTGCCATTGTTCCCGATCGGCGAGGTAGCCGGCGAAATGGACGAGAATGATTGCCTTGGTGCGGGCCGTGCATTTCGCTTCGGCTTCCACGATCGACATCAGCGGCACGTCGGCTGACTCGATGTCGACGAAGACCGGCGTCGCACCGACATAGAGGACCGCATTTGCGGTCGCCACGAACGTCAAGGATGGCACCAGCACCTCGTCGCCCGGTCCGATGCCAAGTGCGTGCAAAATGAGATGAAGCGCTGCCGTACAAGAACCGACCGCGACGCAATCCTCCGCACCATGGACGTCGGCAAAAGCTTGTTCGAAGGCTCGTACCTGCTCCCCCATCGTCAGCCAGCCGCTGTCGATGACCTTGGTCAAAGCAGTCTTTTCCGGCACACCCAGGATCGGGGCACTGACCAAGAGCATCACAACCTCCTAGACTGATAATTGTGGGAACCGAGCTCGTGACTTCATCATGCAGCCGTCGCGGTGACCTCGATCGAGGCCGATTGGTCTTCCCAGGAAATGGTCTGTGCGTTCTGGAAGTCGTCGACGCGCCCGATATCGAGCCAGAGACCCTCATGCTTGTACACGTGCACGGTTGTGCCGTTCTGCATCATCTGCAGCATCAGGTCGTCGAACCCAAAGGGTATGCCGGATGGGATAAACTGCAGAACGTCCGGGTTCATGCAGTAAATTCCCATGCTGACCAGATGCGAGAGGGTCGGCTTCTCGCGAAAGACCTGCACGGTATTGTCGACTTCGTCGATGACGCCGAAATCCATCTTGATCAGACGACAGGCTGTTGCGATCGTCACCGGATCGGTGTGCTTACGGTGCGCTGCTACAAATCGACTGAGGCTTAGATCCGTAAGGACGTCGCCATTGAGAACGATAAACGGCTCCGTCAGTTCATCCCTGATCAAAGACAGTGGCCCGATGGTGCCAAGCGGCTCCATCTCCTGCGTATATCGAATCTTCAGGTTCCACTGCGAGCCATCTCCACACACGGTGCGGATCAAGTGGCCGAGATACCCGGTTGTAATATAGACTTCCTGAATACCGTTGCGTCGCAACCATTTCAGAAGCATCTCGAGAACCGGCCGTGCGCCGATCGGCATGAGCGGCTTCGGCAAGACCGAAGTGAAGGGGCGGAGGCGTGTTCCCATTCCTCCACATTGAATCACCGCTTTCATCCTGGTCCTCCCTTGTTCATTCGGCCTGAACGCTATCGTCACGGGCCGGCTATCCTGCCTTGGTCAGCACCCGGGAAACACGTTGTTTGCCCCTCCGAAGAACCGGTGAGATTTCCCGTAGAAGACCGGTGAGATTTCCCCGCCGATCCCTGACCCGGACATTGCATCTGGATGGTATGTGGCCGTCGGGGTGGATGTCGTCGTGCATTCGAATGGTAACAATTCGGCCGTTTTGCTGTTCTATATCTTTGGATCTATGGCAGTGCTGAACGACCAGCCGGTCTGTCAGCTTTCCAAAAGGCCAGAACGTATGTTCGACGACGTTCGGCGGGTTCGCTCACAAGGGGCAAAAAAAAAGAGGAGCGTTTCCCGTTATTTAAGATTATATTAGAAATTCGGCGTTTGCGGTGTTGGGGGTGCCGCGGCGTCGGCTGGATGAATCGACGAGTGAATGGCTACGACTTCAGGCCCATCACCGTTCAATCCATTCAGATACGCGTTGGGGTAGTTCAATGTATCGAATCGTCATCGCCGACGATCACGGCTTGTATCGTCGCGGCTTGCGATTGGCACTGACCGCAGGCATTCCAGGTGTAGAGATATTTGAAGCGTCTTGTTTCGACGCGGTGCTCAGTTTGCTGGCGGAGCAATCGTTCGTGGATCTCGCGATCCTGGATCTGAATATGCCAGGCCTGTTCAATCAAGAAGTGCTCGGCGGGATCCTGTCCGCCTATCCGGATACGCGATTTGCGATCGTTTCCGGAAACGATTCACGCTCGGAAATACTCACGGCTCTGTCGATCGGGCTTCACGGTTACATCGTAAAGTCGCAGACGGACGAAGAGGTTGTTTTGGCCGTCAATGAAATCCTCTCCGGGCGCATCTATGTTCCCGCACTTCTGTCACGCTCGGGTGCAACGCAAGCAACCCACGCGCATACCCACTCCGAGAAGGGCCCACAGCGACGTACCGCTGGCGTCAACCTTGGCAGGCTGACCTCGAGGCAAAAGGAAGTCCTCAAGCTGATGGCGGAAGGCTATTCAAACAAGGAAATTGCGCGCGATCTGGAAATCGCGGAGGCGACCACGAAAATCCACGCTGCTGCGGTTCTGCGTGAATTGGGGGTACGCAATCGGACCGAGGCTGCCGTTATGCTGAAGACTTGGCTTTCGAGACATGCCAGCTAGAGCGGTTCCTGATTTGACGGAATCGAAGGGGATTGAACGAAGCCGCTGACGCGGCATTTGGTGCACCGGTTTGCGGATGA
>NZ_JAMYTP010000041.1:0-30263 GCF_040322515.1 Mesorhizobium sp. M0136 | reverse complement strand
GCCCGGACCGAGTTGCCTTCTGGCCTGACGAGGCCTGAAGATTGGCCCTGTCAATTCCAGCAGGAATAGTTGTCGGCAAGCGAACCGCGGCAATGCTGCGCCCGACAGGATGAAACTGAGAACCCCTATGTCATCGTTTGCGCTATATAACTTTTGCGACAGCCGGGGGCGGATGAATGGAATCGGGCGTATTTCTCCACTACCCACGCGGTCCGAGGCGGCAGAAATGGGGCCGAGCAGACCGTCCGCTGCTAGGGTACCCAGCACGCGAGCGGACATGTGAGACCTCGGTGCGAAGGTCCGGGATCAGGCCCATTGCGGACGTACGTGTTGGTTCGCCTGTTGGCGCCGAAGCGCCTTATCGTTCAGTCTCGCGGCACACATAGATCAAATGAACCGTATCGTCATCGATCAATGTGCTCGACACCAGTTGCAGCGGAGGCCGTCATCCCGCTGGACATCCGTATCCAGTTCAGCCAGGCGCTGCCGATAGGCTTCGATACCATGCCCTCCAGTCCGGCCTGATCGAGGAATATCACCTGCACGTGAGGCCGTTCGTGCTCGGCAGGGGCAAGCAAGGGGCCCGTAAGTCACCGTGTCGGGCCTTGGCGCACAATGGCATGTGGATAGCTAAGTTTGACCCGCGGCAAGCGTCGCTGGATGGTCACGAGAGGGCGCCACTCGCACAGTCCTAAGCGACAGCGCACACTAGGCGCGCTGCCACCGCTATCGAGACATCGCCGTCACAGCTACCGCACCGATTTTGCAGCGTCGATGATCACGTCTGCGACCGAACGAGGTTTGGTCAACATGATCAAGTGATTGCCCTCGAGCTCGGTGATATGCGCTTTGATGGCCTTGGCCATCGACTCTTCGAACGCCGGCGGGATCGCACCGTCAGCCTTCGCAACCACGAACCAACTGGGCTTGGTCTCGGACGCCGCCCGGGTCAGCCGTTCGTCGAAGAGACGGGCCGCCGATGGCTGCTGCGTCGCCGCGAGAACCGCAACCTCCTCGGGCGTCGCGTCCTGAGCGAAATACTTGCCCAGCCCCTCCTGGGGTACGGTCAGGAAGTCGCCGCTGTCCTTCTGCAGGGGTCGACGTCCAAGGCGCCGGCGGACTTCCCGCCGTAGCGCTGGTGACTGACTGGCCCTTCGGCAGGGCGAAGGCGGCAACGTAGACCAAGGCTTTGACCTTGTCCGCCGTTCCGCCCTCGGTGATCACCATTCCGCCCCAGGAGTGGCCAACGAGGATCACATCTCCCGGCGCGGCCTCGATGGCCCGTTCAGTGGCAGCGACGTCGTCTGCAAGCGAGGTCAGTGGGTTCTGGACGGCAACGACGCGAAGTCCGGCGCTCTGCAGCAATGGAAATGACCTTGCTCCAGCTGGAGCCGTCTGGGGGCGCTACCACATATGCATGATTTACTAGTTATTTCAGTAACTTATTCGATTTTTGGTAGCGGGAGAGGGACTTGAACCCCCGACCCCAGGATTATGATTCCCGTGCTCTAACCAACTGAGCTACCCCGCCAGGGCGGCGAAGGCCCGAAATCCAGCTTAAATCGGCAGGCATATCGGCGCGTTCGCCAAGGTCGCGCGGATATAAGGTTGCGAGGCCAAGCCTGTCAAGCATCGAAGTGGCTGCCGCGCCGGCATATTGCTGGTGCCTAAAGCTTTGCCGGGCAGACATTTGGGCGCACAGGCCGGGGTTGAGTTCAGCGAGGCACGTCGCTATGTCTCGGCCACGAAAGCCATGGTCATGAATTGATGAAACCGCGCATTGCAGTCCTCGGTTGCGGATACTGGGGCAGCAACCACATCCGCACCCTAAAGGCGCTCGGCGCGCTGCACGCGGTTTCGGACGTCAACCCCGCGCGTGCGGAGGGTTTTGCCAGCGAGCAGGATTGCCTGGCGATCGAGCCGGAGGCGCTGTTTGCCCGCGACGATGTCGACGCCATTGTCATGGCGCTGCCGCCGCAGTTCCATGCCGACATGGCGGTGCGCGCCGTGCTCGGCGGCAAGGACGTGCTGGTGGAGAAGCCGATCGCGCTGACGGTGGCCGATGCCGAGCGCTCGGTGCAGGCGGCCGCCGATAATGGCCGTGTCTTCATGGTCGGCCACGTGCTGCGCTTTCATCCCGCCTTCGAGACGCTGAAGGCGCTGATCGACAATGGCGAACTCGGCGAAGTCCGCTACATCCACTCGCATCGGCTCGGGCTCGGCAAGTTCCACACCGAAAACGACGCGTTGTGGGATCTGGCGCCGCACGATCTGTCGATGATCCTGGCCATCACCGGCACCGAACCGGTCGAAGTGCGCGGCGAAGGCGCTGCCCTTCTCGACAATCTCAGCGACTTTGCGCATCTGCACATGCGCTTTCCCAGCGGCTTGCGCGGCCATCTGTTCGCCTCGCGGCTCAACCCTTACCGCGAGCGGCGGCTGACCGTGGTCGGCACCAAGGCGATGGCGGTGTTCGACGATGTCGAGCCGTGGGAGCGCAAGCTTGCCGTCTACCGCCATGCGGTGTGGCAGGACAGCGGCCAATGGGCGTTCACCGCCAACGAGCCGTCCTATGTGGCGGTCGGCGAGGGCATGCCGCTGACGCGCGAGCTGGAGCATTTCATCCACTGCATCGAGACGCGGGCCGAACCGCGCACCAGCGGTGAGGAAGCCATCCGCGTGCTGCGCATCCTGACCGCCGGCACCGTTGCCCACACCAGACCCTAAAGAGAAAACGCCGTCTATTCGGCGGGAACCCGCGCCGGCTGGACGGCAAGCCGCGTCAGCATCGCTTCGGCTTCGGCGCCGCGCTCGGAGCGCTCGATGAAGCCGCCGCCGAACACGCGCGCCTCGTTGCCGTGGTCGGAATAGAGCACGCAGGCCTGACCGGGGGCGATGCCCGACTCGCCGTCAACCAGCTCCACCGAAGTGACGCCGGCGCGGTGATGCAGCACCGCCGGGCGCGGCGGCCGCGTCGAGCGCACCTTGGCGAAAAGCTCAAGCCCGGCCGCCGGGATATCGGTCAGCGGGCCATCGCCGAGCCAGTTCATGTTGCGCAAGAAGATCTTGTGGGTTTCCAGCGCCTCGCGCGGGCCGACGACGACACGAGCCCGGTCGGCGTCGAGATGGACGACGTAGAGCGGCTCGCCGGAGGCGATGCCGATGCCGCGGCGCTGACCGACGGTGTAGCGCAAAATGCCCTCGTGACGGCCAAGCACGCGCCCGTCTATATGGACGATGTCGCCCGGATTGGCGGCAGCCGGCTTCAGCTTGGCGATGATGTCGGAATACTTGCCCTGCGGCACGAAGCAGATGTCCTGGCTGTCCTGCTTGGCCGCAACCGTCAGGCCCATCTCCTCGGCGATGGCGCGAACCTCAGGCTTCGACAGGCCGCCGAGCGGAAAACGCAGATAGTCGATCTGCGGCTGGGTGGTGGCGAACAGGAAATAGCTCTGGTCGCGGTCGGCGTCGACCGGCCGGTAAAGCGCGCGATGGGCGCCATTGGCGCCGGAGCGGATGTAGTGGCCGGTGGCCAGCGCATCGGCGCCGAGTTCCTTGGCGGTCGCGAGAAGATCGGCGAATTTCACCGTCTGATTGCAGGAAACGCAAGGGATCGGCGTTTCGCCGGCGACATAGCTTTCGGCGAACGGATCGATCACCGCCTTGCGGAAGCGCTCCTCGTAATCGAGCACGTAATGCGGGATGGCGAGCGTCTCGGAGACGCGGCGGGCATCGTCGATGTCCTGGCCGGCGCAGCATGAGCCGGCCCGGTGCGTTGCCGCGCCGTGGTCATAAAGCTGCAGCGTGACGCCGACGACATCGTAGCCCTCGCGCTTCAGGAGGCCGGCAACGACCGACGAATCGACACCGCCCGACATGGCGACGACGACGCGGGTGTTTTCGGGGCGTCCGGGAAGATCGAGGCTGTTCATGGTTCTTTCGTTCTGCGCGGCGCTTCAATGCCAATGGCCGGAATATAGGTCAAGCGTCCCGGCTGCGCCAGCTTTGCCGGGCCGGCTCATTTTTCATGCCGGGTTCAACGCGCATGCCGGCAGATGTTTCAAATGCCGATGAAAAGGCTAACGCCGCGTTCATGATCCTTACCTAACCATTAGGGTCTGCTTAGGCAAATTTTAAAGCTGTGGCGGTAATGTGGTGGCGATTGGGTCTTTGAGTTTTTTGTAGAGAGTACGATGACCGATCTAATTAGACCGCGAGTCAAATATGTTATCGGGCCAGACGGCAGCCCACTTACCATTGCCGATCTGCCGCCGACAAACACACGTCGCTGGGTTATCCGGCGCAAGGCGGAAGTGGTGGCGGCGGTGCGTGGCGGGCTTTTGAGCCTCGAAGAGGCATGCCAGCGCTACAAGCTCACCACCGAGGAATTCCTGTCCTGGCAGGCGTCGATCGACGAATACGGCCTTGCCGGCCTGCGCACCACGCGCATTCAGCAATACCGGCATTAGGCCGATAAGGGCGCTGACCAGCGCCCTTACGTTTGCGAGGGGCGACGATCTGCAATTTCAGACCGTCAGCACCACCTTGCCGATCGGCCTGGTGGCGAGAAGGGCATGGGCGGCACCGGCCTGTTCGAGCGGAAACGCCTTTGCCACGTGGACGGCCAGCTTTTTCGCGTCGATCAATTTGCCGAGCTCCACCAGGGCGGCACGGTCGGGCACTACGGACATGCGCTCGACGCGGATGCCTCGCGTCCTGGCCTTTGCCTTGGTGGCATCGCTGACATCGAGCAGCGACACCAGAACGCCGCCAGCGGTGAGCACTTTCAGCGATTGCTCCGCATGCACGCCGCCGAACGGGTCCAGAACCAGATCGATGTCGCGGGCCTTCCCGGTGAAATCATCCCTTGTGTAGTCGATCACCTCGTCGGCCCCGAGCGAGCCGACGAAATCGAGCTTTTCCGGGCTGGCGGTCGCGACGACGTAAGCGCCGCGCGCCTTGGCGATCTGCACCGCCAGATGGCCGACGTCGCCGGCTCCGGCGTGGATCAGCACGCGCTTGCCGGAATCGAGCCGGCCATGGCGGACAAGGCCTTGCCAGGCCGTCAGGCCGGCCAGCGGCAGTGCGGCGGCTTGCGCGTGATCCATGCCTTCGGGTTTCGGCGCAAGCTCATCAGCCGGGACAGCGGCGAGTTCGGCGTAGGCTGCCGCCTGTTTGGGAAAGCGCGTCATGCCGAACACGGCATCGCCGACCTTGAGGCCGGAGACGCCGGAGCCCAGCGCCTCGACAACTCCCGAAACGTCCCAGCCAAGGACAAAAGGCGGCTCGCCAAGCAGCGGATAGTGGCCGCCGCGCACCGCACCATCGACCGGATTGATGCCGGCCGCCTCGATGCGGACGAGCACTTCGCCGGCCTCGGGTGATGGCGCGGGGCGATCCGCAATGACGAGGACGTCGGGTCCGCCGAAGGAATTCTGAATAATGGCACGCATGGAAAGGCTCTCCTGCTGGTTTTGATGTGCCACTATCATTTGGATAGTTACATTCTCTTGTCTAGTATGTACCTTTTTGATATATACGCACCTCATGGATAGTGAAGATGTTTCCCCTTTCGGCTATGACGCCTTTCGGCGGTCGTGCCCGTCACACGCCGTGCTCGAGACGCTTGCCAGCAAATGGGTCTACCTGGTGATTTGTGCGCTGCGCCGGGGCCGGCTCCGCAACGGCGAATTGGCGCGCAAGCTCGAAGGCATCACGCCGAAAATGCTGACGCAGACGCTGCGTATCCTGGAACGCGACGGGCTTGTGCGGCGTGAGGTTTTCCCGGTCGTTCCGCCGCGTGTCGAATATGAGCTGACCGAACTTGGCGAGAACCTGGCAGGACTGCTCAATCAGATCAGAGCCTGGTCGGAGCAGCATGTGCCCGACATCAAAAATGCGCGCGCACGGGCGGCGGAACAGCAAGAAGATCTGGGTGCCTGAGGCGGGCACAGTTCGGTGCGCAGCAATAGCGCGCAAGCGCGACGCGCGTTAAAGTCTTGTTTTCAGCCGATCATGGCGCTGCGGCCGCCGGCTTCCGTGTCGCGCGCCTTGGTGTCGCGCGATTCCAGCATCTCGGCCTTGGAAAGCTCCGCTTCGGCTTCGCCCAGCAATGATTCGGCGACATTTCGCTGCTGGGCGAGGTCGCTTTGCGAATTTCTAAGGTTGTCGCGGCGTAGACGTGCCGCCTTGGCGAAGGTTGGATAAGCAAAGTGATTGATGTCGGTGATGCCGGCCTTCTTCTCTTCGGCAGCGATCTGAAGTTCCAGCTCGACGGCCATGCGCTCGAATTCGGCGATCATCATGTCGAGCTGCAGCAGCTGCCGCCGCTTCTCGCTCACCTGAAATTGCTTCAGCCGAACGAGGTTTTCACGTGACTTCATGATTCGGTACTCCCGGAAACGCACACCTGCACATATCGTCCAATTCACCCGGCACGGCCCAGGCCTGACCCGTTTCCACCGGCTTTCCCGGAACTATGGGAAACAAACTCCTAAAGTTTTTTGCCGGCGGTAACCATTCGTTTACGGGCATTGTTAATCATACGGCTCAGGACTTAAGGGCGGGTAAAAATTCTGCTTCTCGTCGCGAAACCCGGCCAGCGAGTCCGAAGAGTCACTTAGTCTGGCTTATTAATGTGCCGCATTAACGGTTTGGGTCTGTGATTCGTTATTGGATTCAACAAGGTGTAGAAAGGGGTTAAAAAATCTGATACCGTCACGGACGGGGAATTAGGTTTTATTAACCATTCGATGGCAGCCTCTGCTCAGGGCAATCACTGCTCCGGTCCTGGACGGGTCGTGAAATGGTCCGGCAGCAGAAAAGGGGAATGAAATGCGCGTTCTGCTGATAGAAGATGACAGTGCAACCGCACAAAGCATCGAGCTGATGCTGAAATCAGAAAGTTTCAATGTCTATACGACCGACCTTGGCGAAGAGGGCGTCGATCTAGGCAAGCTTTATGATTACGACATCATTCTCCTCGATCTCAATCTCCCCGACATGTCGGGCTATGAAGTTTTGAGAACGCTTCGCCTTTCCAAGGTGAAGACGCCGATCCTCATCCTCTCCGGCATGGCCGGCATCGAGGACAAGGTGCGCGGCCTCGGCTTCGGCGCCGACGATTACATGACCAAGCCCTTCCACAAGGACGAACTGGTCGCCCGCATCCATGCCATCGTGCGGCGTTCCAAGGGCCACGCCCAGTCGGTCATCACGACGGGCGACCTGGTGGTCAATCTCGATGCCAAGACCGTTGAGGTCGGTGGCCAGCGCGTGCATCTGACCGGCAAGGAATATCAGATGCTGGAGCTGCTCTCGCTGCGCAAGGGCACCACGCTGACCAAGGAAATGTTCCTCAATCATCTCTATGGCGGCATGGATGAGCCGGAGCTGAAGATCATCGACGTCTTCATCTGCAAGCTGCGCAAGAAGCTTGACGCCGCGTCTGGCGGGCAGAATTACATCGAGACCGTCTGGGGCCGCGGCTATGTGCTGCGTGAGCCCGAAGATATCCGCGTCAGCGCCTGAACCAGGGGCGTGATCCCAAGGTGGGCGCCGGGTTTTTCGGAAAAGAACCTGGCAAAACAACAAAGAGAGAGCCGATCCGATTTTGGTCGGAATGGAACAGCTCTGATCAGGCGGCAACCTTCAAGGCGCGGAAGCACTCGAGCAGTTGCGGCCGGTTGAACGGCTTCAGCAGGTAGCCCTGGGCGCCGGCCCGTTTTGCCCGCATGATCGCCCCGACATCGACCTCGACCAGCGAAATCAAAACCTGCGGCAATACCGGGCTTTCGATGGCGCGCACGCGGCGGATGAGGTCCTGCGCCTGCATGTCCGGTAAGGCGCCGTCGACGACGATGATATCAGGCATGTCGGCCGCGCACATCTCGATCGCCTCGTGGCCGCTGGCGGCCTCGATCACCATCATGCCGGAACCGCCCAGGATACGCCTTGCGACCTTCCTGATGACGCTCGAATTATCGACGAACATGCAGCGTTTCATTCCCGGACCCTCTTGCCGTTTGGCGAACCGGCAGCGTCGTGGCATCTGCCTGGGAACATAGGGCCGATCTGGTAAAGAAGCCGAAAAGCCGTTAGGTAAAATTTTCCTGAAGGTGTTTTAGTGAAATCTTCTTTCCCAATGCTTCACGCAGTCAATCTGCAAGCGCGTCTCACAGATGTTAAGACCACGCCGTAAATAGGACTTGGAGAGAATACTTTCCCCGCTCTTTCGGAGAACTTCAGGCTGCGGAAAGGACGATCTCGTCGGCGGTCGCGTGGATCGAAATCGTCATGTTGGCTTCGCGGGCCAGGAGCAGCGTGTAATAGGGCTGCACCGAATGCGCGTCGATCGGCTCGTCCGGCCTGTTGCCGGAATGCAATTCCAGGAATTTGGGCGGCACGCGCAGCATCGGGCCGCTCGCCGCGAGCGCAAAGCGCGGCTCGGTCTCCAGGTTCTCCAGCGTGACCGCCAGCCTGCCGCCGCGCGGAATGGCGGCGTTGGCGACGAGGATGAGATTGAGCAGCAGCTTGACCTTGTTCTTGGGCAACAGCGCACGGGTCCCGTTCCAGACCAGTTCCGGCTTCTCGTTCTTCAGGAAGGCGATGGCCACGGCCTCGGCATCCCCGGTGTCGATCAGCATGCCGGCGGAACCGGCGGCGCCGAAGGCGATGCGGGCGAATTGCAGGCGGGCGGAAGCGTTTTTGGCGCTTTGGCGGATCAGTTTCATGGCGTCTTCGTCGGCGCCGCCCTCGTCGAGCAGCTCAAGCCCGTTGTTTATGGCGCCGACCGGCGAAATGATGTCGTGGCAGACCCGGCTGCACAAAAGCGCCGCCAGGTCGGGTGCGGAAAGGGTGAAAAGCTCGGCCATCGGCAAAAATCCCTGCAAATTTCACAACACAATGACCGGGCGGTCATGATCACGCCTGTCAACACGAATCACGCTCTCTCCCAAGCATTCTGAATACACAGCGCTTATGCGTGCAGCAACAAATCCAAAATTTTGATTGTCGAAATGGTGTGTTCACGCAGCAGGGTGCTGCGCGGTCGATGCAAAACAGCCTTCGAACCGCCATCTTCATGTGAGAGTTTAATGGTTGAAAAAGGATTACGGCATAGTTTGCCCCTAACAGTCATCCTTAACGGCCGCCAAAGAGCCGTACGGATGCGAGGCGTCGGCGAAAGTGCTCCCTGACGGAGATTGGAAGCATGGTTTCCCGATTCTACGACCGGACTTTTTTCCGTGTCATCTCAATGACGATCGCGCTCATCGGCCTTGTCGCCTTTTCGGCATCGGCGGCGCGGGCGCAGGAATACACGGCCCAGGAGATCGTCGATTCCGGTCATAAATTCTTCGGTGCGACATCGGGCGGGCTCGCCACCGTCGTCGAGAAGATTTTCGCCACCTATGGCCTGCCGAACGGCTATCTGCTCGGCGAGGAGGGGTCCGGGGCGCTGATCGGTGGCCTGACCTATGGCGAAGGCACGCTCTACACCAAGAATGCCGGCGATCACAAAGTGTTCTGGCAAGGCCCGTCGCTCGGCTGGGATTTCGGCGGCGAGGGCTCGCGCGTCATGATGCTGGTCTACAATCTGGACGATGTGAGCAGCCTCTATAACCGTTTTGGCGGCGTCGCCGGCTCTGCCTATGTCGTCGCCGGCGTCGGTTTCAACGTGCTGAAGAACAACAATGTGCTGCTCGTGCCGATCCGTACCGGCGTCGGCGCCCGTCTCGGCGTCAATCTCGGCTACCTCAAGCTCACCCAGCGCGCGACCTGGAATCCGTTCTGACCGGCATGACGGAGCAACGGCGATTGGGCCTGTGATCCCGCGGCCCGAGCTTTGCCGCGGCATACTCTTGCCGTGGCGCCGGATTTCCGTCATGCGAAGATGGCAAAGTCGACCTTTGGCGGTTGCCATGCACAACGGATAGTCATCTTGGTCCAGTCGATCCTGTTCTTTGTTCTCGGCTTTCTCTGCGCGGGCTTTCTGGCGCTGATGATTGCTCCGGCCGTGTGGCGGCGGGCGGTGGCGCTGACGCGCAAGCGCGTCGAGAGTTCAATGCCGTTGACGCTGGCCGAGATCCAGGCGGACAAGGATCGCATTCGCGCCGAGTTCGCGGTTTCGGTGCGCCGGCTTGAAATGACCGTCAAGTCATTGCGCGAGAAGGCCGCCGAACAGCTGGTCGAGATCGGCCGCGACCGCGAAGCCCTGAAGGAATTGGCGGCCGAGCGGCAGGACAAGAACCGGGTCGTCGCCGATCTTACAACCAGGGGCGAGGAGCTTCGCAAGCGCGATGAGCAGCTGCAGCAGCTGTCGGAGCGGCTTGCAGAGACCGAGCGCGCCCTCGAAAAGCGCGGGCTCGAACTGCGGAAACTGGAGCACATGTATGACGACGCCAGTTTCTTATCCAGCAGCCGGCAGATCGAGCTGGTGGCGCGCGAATCCGAGCTGCAGAAGCTGGCGAGCGACATTTCGCTGCTGCGCGGCCAGCGTAAGGAGGCGGACAGGCGCAGCCAGGAATTGGCAGCCGAACGCAAGGCTTTGCGGGACGCGCTGAAGGCCGAGAAGAAAAGAACCGGCGACCTGGAAAAGAAAATCGAACGCCTGGTCGCCACGCTGGCCGATCGCGAGGACAGGCTGGAGCGCCGCGAGAAGGAACTGGTGCGCCTTCGCGAAAAGCCGAAAGGCGCTGAAAGGGCGCCTGCGGCGGGTCTTGCCGGCGTGCCAGGCAGTCAGGTCAATGTGGCCGCCAACGGCGACATCGAAAAGACAACCGCCAAGCTCGACGCCGACCGCGAGCGGCTGGAGGCCAGGCTGACATCGCTGGCACGCGAGAACAGGCGGCTGAAGACAGATCTTGCTGCCGTCGAAACGTCGAAATCACGGGCCGGAGATGATGCCGGCAGCGCCAGCGCGGCATTGCGCGAAGAGATGAACGATCTGGCGGCGCAAGTCGTGGCCTTGACGGCAAGGCTCGACGGGCCGGATTCGCCGATCGCCCGGGCGCTTGCAGCGGCTGAGGATACGCGGCCGGGGAGCGGCGGACGCAGCCTTGCCGATCGGGTGCGAGCGCTGCAAAAGGCCGCTTCGACCGACTGAGATTCCGCAAGCGCAAGCGCGGCGGCTCTGAAGCGCGTCGCGTTCGACCGCCTCATCGGACGCGCCTTAAGTTCTTGTTTGATGCATGTCGTTATCGCGAAACCGCTGCACGCTTTTGCGCGACATGCATCAGGCTCCGGAAAAATGATGCAGCGCGATGGCTGACGCGGCGGCGACGTTCAGGCTGTCGAAGCCTTGCGCCATACCGATCCGCAGCGTCTGCAGGCGGGCAAGCAGGCTTTCCGGCAGGCCTTCGCCCTCGGTGCCGAGATAGAGCGCCAGCCGCTCGTTTCTCTTGGCATCGCAAATGTCGATCTGCCCGCGCGGCGACAAGGCGAATTGGCTGAAGCCTTGCCGGTCGAGCATTGCGGTGCAGCCGGCGGTATCGGCAAAGCAGGCGAAGGGGACCTTCAAGGCCGCACCCACCGAGACGCGGATTGCCTTGCGATACAGCGGATCGCAGCAGGTCGGGTCGAGAAGCACGGCATCCGCGCCAAAGGCCGCGGCATTGCGGAAGATCGAGCCCATATTGTCATGATTGGCGATGCCGACCAGCACCACGATCAGCGCGCGGGCGGGCAGCGCGCCAAGCAAGGCTTCGGCGGAGATGGCCGCACCCTTGCGGCCGATCGCCAATATGCCGCGGTGCATGTGGAATCCGGCGATCCTGTCGATGATTTCGCCGAATGCGACATAGATCGGAAGCCCGGCAGGCGCCTTGCGCAAGACGTCATCGAGGCCGGCCAGCCGGTTTTCGAGTACCAGCACCGATTCTGCCTCGAAGCGCCGGGCGGCGAGCAGCGTGTCAAGCACCACCTTGCCTTCGGCGACGAAACGGCCTTGCCGGCCGGCAAGATCTCGCTCCCGGATGTCGAGGTAGGCTGCGACGCGGGGATCGTGCGGGTCGTCTATGCGGATCGGATTCATGGCTTCCTCGGCGGACCATGGCGTCGGCCACGAATCGGGATTCGGTTTCGGAAGGCATGATGCCGGATCCGAAGCTCAGACCGTATCTCAGCGTCCAAATGGATGCACGCCGTTCTAACGGTCATCCAGTCACTGGGCGCCGGGCCAGGATGGAATCTGCCCGGGCTTTGGCGACGGGGAATATTGATTCCCGCGGCACGGCTCTTCGGCAAAGCCGCTTCAATGCAGAATTTCGATGGGGCGAGGGAACCGCACAGGGCCATGCCGCGTCATAGAAGCGGGCTCCTGCTGCGGTCCTGGGAGGACATCGATGATCAGGCTCCTCCTCGTCTTTGCCGCCACCCTTGCCCTTGCATGCGGCGTGGCCCGCGCGGCCAAGCTCGATCCGGCCACCGTCAATCAGGCCCAATTCACTGTCGGCGAACCGAAGGGTGTCGATCCGATGCTGCTGAAGGCGCAGATCCTTCTGGATCGCGCCCGCTTCTCGCCGGGCCTGATCGACGGTCGCCTTTCCCAGAACTTCGCTAAGGCTGTCGCCGCGTTTCAGGCGGCAAACGGACTTCCGCTCGATGGCAAGCTCAGTCCACAGACCTGGAGCAAACTCATCGCAACCTCCGCCAAGCCGGTGCTGGCGACCTATGAGGTGATGCGCAAGGATGTGCGTGGACCGTTCACCCGGCGTATTCCCGCCCGCTGGGAGAGGATGGCCCGCTTGCGGCGGCTCGGCTACCGCAATGCGGTGGAGAGATTGGCCGAGCGCTTCCATGTCAGCGAACAATTGCTGAGAATGCTCAATCCGGGCACCAGCCTCAGGAAGCCCGGCAGGACCTTGGTGGTGCCGGATGTCGACAGGGGCGACCCTGCCGCCGGCGTCGCCACCATCGAGGTCGACAAGGGCGCTCGCCTGGTGCGTGTGCTCGACCGTGCCGGCAAATGGCTGGCGGTCTACCCCGCCTCGATTGGGAGCGAGGAGAAGCCGGCGCCAAGCGGCATGGCAGAGGTCAGGCGCGTGGTGCACAACCCTACCTATCACTACGATCCGGACTTCGCTTTCAAGGGGGTCAAGACCAAGCGGCCCTTTACCATCGCTGCCGGGCCGAACAATCCCGTGGGATCGGTCTGGATCGATCTCTCCATCGAAAGCTACGGCATCCACGGCACGCCCGAACCAGGCAAGATCGGCACGACCTTTTCGCATGGCTGCATCCGGTTGACCAATTGGGATGCCGAAGACCTTGCCTCCATGGTGCAGCCGGGCACCAAGGTCGAGTTCAAGGAGGAGATTGCGCAGGCCGCCGACGAGCGTGTTCAGTAGCAAGGCCGACTTGGCAGCAGGGCGGACTTGGCAGCAAAGCGGATTTGGCAGCAAAGCGGATTTGGCGGGGCGTTCTCCGCCCCGGCCGCTCAGGTCCCGGCGCGACGCAGCCGGTGAGCCATCTGGGACAGTTCACCTTCGCCGAAAATGCCGTCCAGCATATGCAGCAATTCGCGCACCGCCCCGGATTTGCAGGAATAATATATCATTTGCCGATCGCGGCGGGTCTCGACAAGGTCGGAAGCCCTGAGCTTGGCCAGATGCTGTGACAGGGCGGATTGGCTAAGCGACACCTTCTCGGCTATGGCGCCGACCGACATCTCGCCCTCGGCCAGATAGCTCATGATCAACAAACGCTTTTCGTTGCCCATCAGCGTCAGAAACGCAGCCGCGGTTCCGGCGTTGGCGACTAGTTTGTTCGAGACCATAGATCCCCCATGCCTTCTTGCTCATCCGCCGCTATGGGGGCAATAGCGTCGGATTCCATAGACTTTCCCTATAGATGCACGCCAGCGATTCAGCGTCACTCGCAAAGGTAGAACATTTCGCTCAAATCTCAAGGCTTGCTTTCCATGCAAGCCGATTAACTGTGCGGCTGTGATTAATTTGCCGATCGGGCGGCCTTTGCCATATCGACCAGGACAGGCCTGAGGTCGCGTGCCGCTGCCAGCGGCTCGGGGAAGAAGACCCGACAGACATCGTCGCCGGATACGAGATCCATCCCGTCGGCGTCGAACCCGGTGACGATCCAGCCGTCGCCCTCGGCCCCGCCGAAATGACTTGCGTAGAGGGCAATCGCATCGAGATGGTCGGCGTTCATATGGTCGAGTGCCGATTGCTCGCCGACGGCAAGCTCTTCGACGATCGCTCCCGTCGCGACCAGATAGGTGCGGTCGAGCAGATAGGCCTTGCCGAAGCCGCCGTTCAGGCTGGCGCGCTCCGGTTCGAGCCGGAAGATCGAGAAGTCGCCGAGTCCGGCATAGAGCTTCGCCTTGGGATTGTGGTTGAGGTAGCGCCGCTCGGCGCGGGCGTGTTCGTTCGATCCGCGTTCGAGCCGCACGGCGCGGCAGACGAGCGTCAGTCGCGGATGCGCCAGCGGATCGCCCTTGCCGGGTTCGCCGACGAGCAACGAGCAGCGCGGGTCGGCAAGGATAGCGCCGGTGTGGGCGGACAGCATCGAGACCAGGATCAATGGCGTGCCGTCGATGTCGGTGGCGACGCCGACGCGGCTGGCCAGCGGCGAACCGGTTCCTGGTTCGAGCACCGCAAGCGCGCCGAAACGGGCGCTGCGGATCAGCGTCTTTGCCAGCCTGATCGCCTCGGCGTCGGTCGCGCGGATCACGTCTTTCCTGGGTTCGTCCAAGGCACCACCGTCGCTTTTATTTCGGCGCCATGCGGAGCGCGCCATCGAGGCGAATGGTCTCGCCATTGAGCATCTGGTTCTCGACGATGTGCAAGGCAAGGGCCGCGTATTCCGAAGGCTCGCCCAAACGGGAAGGGAAGGGTACTGCGGCGCCGAGCGAATCCTGCACCTCCTGCGGCATGCCGGCCATCATCGGCGTCCTGAAGATGCCGGGCGCGATGGTGCAGACGCGAATGCCAAAGCGGGCGAGATCGCGCGCCACCGGCAGCGTCATGCCGACGACGCCGGCCTTGGACGCGGAATAGGCCGCCTGGCCGATCTGGCCGTCATAGGCCGCGACCGATGCGGTGTTGACGATCACGCCGCGCTCGCCGCCCTGTAGCGGTTCGAGCCTCGCGGTCCGGTCGGCGACCAGGCGGATCATGTTGAAGGTGCCGATCAGATTGACCTCGATCACCTTGCGGTATTGATCGAGTGGGTGCGCTCCATCCTTGCCGATCGTCTTCAAGCCGATGGCGATGCCGGCGCAATTGACCAGAATGCGCGGCTCGCCAAGCGTCTCACCCACTTCCGCGACAGCAGCGGCACCGCTCTCCGCGTCGCTCACATCACATTGGACGGCGATGCCGCCGATGTCGGCCGCCACCTTGGCCGCCCGGTCGATGCCGAGATCGAGGACGGCAACCCTGGCGCCACGGACGACAAGAGAGCGCGCCGTCGCCTCGCCAAGGCCAGAGCCGCCGCCGGTGACGATCGCAATCTGGCCGTTCGGGTTCATCTTGACGTTCGCCTCCCTGCCCAGACTAATGCTGCGAAGCCACCGTGCAACAGCGCCGGAACGGTCACGCCATCGCGGCGATGTGCTCGGCAATCCTTGCCTGGTCGGCGTGGCAAACCTCGCCCACCAGCCTTGCCACCGCGCCCGGCATGATCTCGTGCGCCAAAAGCCGATCGGGATCGACCGGACGCGGCATCGAGATCTGCCCGCGCGGCAGCCTCTTGAAGCCGAGCGGGCCGTAATAGGGTTCGTCGCCGACCAGCATCACGGCAGGCGCGCCGGCCTTGGCGGCGGCTTCCAGCGCGATTGCCACCAGCTTGCGGCCAATGCCGAGATTTTTGAAGGCCGGCCGCACGGCGAGCGGCCCGAGCATCAGCGCGCGGCCGGCACCGGCGGCGATACGCGTCATCCGTACCGAGGCGACGACGATTGCGCCGTCGACGGCCACGAATGACAAAGCGCGTTCGTGCGAGCCAGCTTGGCGGATCTTGTAGGCGGCAAGCACGAAACGGCCCGGCCCGAAAGCCTCGTTGTTGATGGCTTCGATTTCAGGATCGTGCGCCGGAGTTTCCGGCAGGTATTTCACGTCGGCAAGGCTCATGGTCTTTGCGTTCCGGTATACGAGGAAAGGTTTGCTGCAAGCGGCAGCGTTCGCCAGTCAGCGCTTCATCAAGCGCGGGCGCTCTTTCGTCGTCGGTCGAACCGGATCACGGCAAAGTCAAACATGTGGATGTCCGCTAGCACCAATTTTCAGCCGCCGCAATTGGCCGGCGCAGCCGACACGCACTCGACGACGCAGCCGTTGACGATCTGTTCAGCGTCGGGGATTTCCGCGGGGCCGCTTACTGCCCTACATCGGGTAGGAACGCGAAAGGATATTTCATGGGATTGCTAGTCGAAGGCCAATGGCAGGACCGCTGGTACGATACCGGGGAGAGCGGCGGGAAATTCGTGCGCGCGCAGTCACAGTGGCGCGACTGGGTGACCCGCGACGGCACCCCGGCTGAAGGGCGAAGACGCGGCTTCAAGGCCGAGCCCGGCCGCTATCACCTCTATGTCTCGCTCGCCTGTCCGTGGGCGCATCGGACGCTGATCTTTCGCGTGCTCAAAAAACTCGAGGACGTGATTTCCGTCTCGGTCGTCCATCATTTCATGGGCGCCGACGGCTGGACGTTCCTGGCGGCGGACGGCGCCATCGGCGACACGCTCTACGGCCTCGATTTCCTGTACCAGATCTACACCAGGGCCGATCCCGGCTATTCGGGCCGGGTCACCGTTCCCGTGCTGTGGGACAAACGCGAGCAGACCATCGTTTCGAACGAATCTTCCGAGATTATCCGCATGCTCAATTCGGCGTTCGACGAATGGGGCGATGCCAAGCTCGATTTCTATCCGCAACCGTTGCGCGGCGAGATCGATGCGGTCAATGCGCTGGTCTATCCCGCGGTCAACAATGGCGTCTACCGTGCCGGCTTCGCCACCACGCAGACAGCCTACGAGGAGGCGTTCGGCGAATTGTTCTCGGCGCTCGACACGCTGGAGGACCGCCTGTCAAAGCAGCGCTATCTCGTTGGCGGCCGCATCACAGAGGCGGACTGGCGGCTGTTCACGACACTGGTCCGCTTCGACCCGGTCTATGTCGGCCATTTCAAGTGCAATCTGCGCCGCATCGCCGACTATCCGAACCTGTCGAATTATTTGCGCGACCTCTACCAGGTGCCGGGCGTCGCCGGCACGGTGAATTTGCACCACATCAAGTCGCATTATTACGGCAGCCACGAGACGATCAACCCGACGCGCATCGTGCCGGTCGGGCCAGAGCTCGACTATGGCGCGCCGCATGACCGAAACAGGTTCAGGAAGGCGGCTTGAAACCACCGACCGCGAGCTGGTTACTGGAAAGGCTCCGCATCGAGTTGGGCCCGTCTGGCGCGACTGGCCTTCAGAAAGATTTTGCCGAGTCGCTTGTTGAAGCCGATCGCGTTGAGGCAAAATCCAAAAAGCGCAAGTATTGCCAGAACTAGTATCCAGGCTCCGGCGGGGATATCTTCCAAGCTCGTCGGCGCGACGCCGACCAGCACCGAGAACAGTAGGCAAACGATTGAAAACAACAACGATGCAGCTGTTGAAAGAATGACTATTTTCCAATACTCACTTCGCTCAAATATTCTTCCATGTCGTTTTATGAATGCTGAGTAGGAGAAAGAAGATGATGCGAATATTATAGCTAAATTCACGGCCGTTGCCGTGCTCTTTTCCACGGATGGAAGCAGGTACACAAAGGATACCCATGAAACGTACAATACTATTGTTGCAGAAATATAAATTCCAACATAACGCCAAATATTTACGGCTTCAATCTTGTCAGCTGGCATTTGTTTCCCCTGAATTCGACGCAAAATAAAGTCTTGAGTTCCAAATGCAAGAAAATTCTCTGCTGTGAAGTCACCAGTGGGGCGAGGCCGCGGCGTTTCCAAAAATCTCCGCGATGCGCCGCAAAGTTGCCGGTGTCGTGCCCTCCGGCAGACGATCGAGCGAAAAGAAGCCGGCCTCAGCGATCTCGCGGTCGGGCAGTTTGGGTGCTTTCTGGTTGAACTCCTCGACCAGATAAAGGCCGACATGATCGCGGCGGCTGGCGCGGCGGTTGAAATGCAGCGATTTCAGCACCGGCGGTCCGGTCAGCGCGATGTTGCCTTCCTCGGACAGTTCGCGCGCCAGCGCCTCGATCATGGTCTCGCCCGGCTCAACGCCGCCGCCCGGAAGATGCCAGCCCGGAACATAGGTGTGGCGGATGAGGAAGACCGAATTGGAGGCTCGGTCGTGGATCAAGCCGCGCACGCCGAGCGTCATCGGCCGCCGCAGTACGAAGTACAGGTGAAACAGCCTTGCCCTGAGGCCCGGCCATCCGGTCTGGCGCAGGGCTTGCTCCGGATCCGGCGTCGTCATCGTCCGCGAAACCGTGAGTGGAAAGCGGCGCGCGCCTCGCCTATGAAGAAAAGATGTTCAGGCTCGCGCATATTTCCGATGTCCATCTGGGGCCGCTCCCCGATTTAACCTATCGCGATCTCGCCTCCAAGCGCGTGGTCGGCTACGTCAATTGGCAGCGCAACCGCCGCCGCCACATGCACGACGCCGTCATCGACACGATCGTCGCCGACATGAAGGCCAGCGGGCCGGACCATCTCGCCATCACCGGCGACCTGGTCAATCTGGCGCTCGATGGTGAGCTCGAGATGGCCAAGCACTGGCTGGAGACGCTTGGCTCGCCCAACGACGTGTCGGTCGTGCCGGGAAACCATGACGCCTATGTGCCGGGCGCCTTCGACAAGACCTGCCGGTCGTGGGCGGCGTGGATGACCGGCGACGGCATCAATACGCCGGTCGACCGCAACACCTTTCCGTATCTGCGCGTACGCGGCGATGTTGCGCTGATCGGCGTCTCCACGGCGCGCGCCACGGCTCCGTTCATGGCCAACGGCTTCTTTCTGGAAGGCCAGGCGGAACGGCTGCGCGGCATGCTCGACGCCACAGGCAAGCGCGGCCTGTTCCGGGTGATCATGATCCACCACCCGCCGATGCGCGGCGCCGTTTCGCAGAACAAGCGGCTGTTCGGCATCTCGCGCTTCCACAGGGTTCTTCACCGGCACGGCGCCGAGCTTGTGCTGCATGGCCATTCGCATGTGCCGTCGCTGTTCTTCATCGGCGCCCGCAAGACAAAAATCCCGGTGGTCGGGGTCGCCGCCGCCGGGCAGGCCCCCGGCAGTTCGCATGCGCCGGCGCAATACAATCTGCTCGACATCGACGGTGAAAAGGACAATTGGCGGATCAAGCTGACGCGCCGCGGCCTGACCGGGCCGGCATTGCCGCCCAGCGACCTGCAGACGCTGGAGCTTGGCGTCGAGGCCGAGGCGTCGATGGCTAGAGCAATTCCAGGAAAAGTGTGAAGCGGTTTTCCGTCCGGAATTGCATCAAAACAAAGAGATAGAGCCGTTCAGCATTTTCGGTGAAACGCTGAACCGCTTCAGAAGCTGATTTTCATCGCGACGATGCGATCCCAGAACAGTACGAGCGAAATCGCCAGGCCGACCAGGGCGCCGGCGGCGATCAGGCCGAGGCCCGAGAAGAACGCCGACCAGCCGTTGCTGCGCGCAGCGATCTGCAGCGGCGGCTCGGCCTCCGCCACCAGGGCGCGTTTGAGGCCGGCGACGGCTTGCTCGATGCCGCCTTCCATCATTCTCTGGCGCTCGACAACGCGCTCGGCGACATAGCGCGTCACCTGGTCGGCAACGACCTTCATGTCGGCCGATTCGGCGAGGACGACGCGGCCGATGCGCGTGTCCTTGAGAAAGCGGTAGGTGCGGCGGTCGCGTCCCATGGCGACATGGCTGACGGCGTCGATCCACAGCCGTGGCTGCAGGCCGGACGAGACGGCGAAGTCGAAACTGTCCATGTCGGTGGGCACGTCGCCGAAGACCGGTGCGAGTTCGGCGGCAAGCAGATCGAGCCGCATGCGATGCGCTTCGCGCATGTCGACGACGACATCGTCGCGGTCGGCGAAGGCGTTCTTGACGTCGCGAATGGCATCGGACAGTTTTCGCGACTGATCGATCTGGGTGATGTTCTCGCCTGCGTCCTTCATCGGCGTTGCCTCGCGGGTTTGGTTAACACCGAATTAACACAGCCGCCGGCAAAATGCACTTGCCAGATCGACGGGCCGGCAAGGGTTCGGTGGAAGGAGCACCTGCGCCGCGGCCGTCCCGCGCGAGGACGGATCAGCTCGCCGCCGCAGCCAATTCTGGACGAAGCCGCCTGCTGCGGCGCCGCATGTTGCGACGGACAGCCTCGACGACCAGGCCGGGCGCTTCCTCGACCAGCATATGGCCGGCTTCCAGCACGTGGTGCAGATGAAAATGCTTCGGCAGGCCGTCCGCCTGGCTGACGGGCAGCATCGCGTCGTCGGTTCCCCAGACCACCATGATTGGCATATTCAGCGTTTCAAGCCGCTCGCTTGGGATGACGCCTTGCCGATCATCTCTGGTCATGGCGGCCGCGAGCTCGACAAGTGTCCGTAGCTGACCGGGACGCTGCCGCATCTCGTTGAGGAGCTCGACCCTATGCTGCGAAGGTCGGCTTTGTGGTCCCGACATGGCGGCAAGACAGGCGCGGATTTCATCCGTGCCGGCAGCGGCGGCGTAGCGACGCAGCAGCGGACCATTGATCTCAGGACCGAAACCGCCCGGCGCCAACAGCGTCAGCGAGGCTATTTTTTCCGGCTCGTTCAATGCCATCAGGGCGGCCACGGCGCCGCCCATCGAGTGGCCGACGAGATGGGCCCGCTTAATCCCGCGAGCGGAAAAATCCGCAAGGACGGCACTGGCTGCAATCCTGGCCGGACCGCTGCCCGGAAAATCGAGCGACAGCCCATGCCCCGGCAGATCATAGGCCAACGTCCGCGCGCCGAGTGCCAGGGACGCGGCCACCTCGCGCCAGTCGTCGTGGCGGCCACCGAAACCATGCAGCAAGGCGATGGTTGTCGGGCCGGTGCCCCGTTCGGCAGCGTAAAGAGATGGGCTCATGCAAACTTTATGGATCAGATGCCGGGGGCGGTCTTATGCGAGGATCAGTCTTTGCGGGAGATCAGACCTATGCGGAGATCAGTCTTATGCGCGATCAGACCTATGTGGGATCAGATTGGCCGGTTCAAATTGTGTCTGAATTGCGCTTTGGCCGTCCGGATGGCCAGTAAAATCTTCGCGATCACCTGACGTCGTGCACGCGCCGGGAGACGTCAGCTGGCGCCGCCAAGCCCGGCGGCGCGCAGGGCCTCCACCAGCCGGTTGGTCAGATCGGCGGGATATCTTCGCTCGACGAAGGTTGCGCGCGGATCGGCTGCGAATTTCGGGAATTTGGTGGTCAGTTCCTGCAGCAGCCTGCTCGCCAGCTTCTCGCGGCCGGCAGCTTTGGCACCGATCAGCCGCGCGGCCAGATAATGCGATTTCATTTCCGTCGTTCGCAAGCCGTCGCCGGCGAGCGTCGCCTTGTTCATGTCGCCCATCATGAACTCTCCGGCGAACAGCCCGTAATCCCACCATGTCGGATGGGCGCTGGCGATGTCCACCGCGTGAGCGATGATCGGGGTGCCCTCGCTGTACCTGCCGGCGAAAACCAGCCCGTAGCCATAGGCGGCGGCCATTGCGAGATCATACGGATTGAGCTCATAGGCCTTGCGCATCCAGCGGATCGATTCCGCGGAATCGCCCATGCGCGAGTTGAGATAACCAAGGGCGCGGTGCGCGTAGGGGCTGGTCGGGCCCATCTGGATGGCGCGATGGGCAAACGTCATCGCTTTTTCGATCGTCGCGTCGGCGGGGTAGGGATAGTGGTCGGTGACCGCTTCAAGATGCAAGGACGCGAGCTCCGAATAGACGAGCGACGACTTCGCCTTCCCGTTGGCAAGATCTTCGAGGCAGCGGTAGGCGGCTTCGTGCGTCTGGGCGTTCTGGTCGAGATAATATTTGCCGTTGAGCACCAGGCACGCCGTCAGCCCGGTCTGGATGCCGCTCTGCTCGATGTAGTTGTAGATCGTGCCCGAGGCGGGAAGAGCCGAGCTCAAAATGCCGGAGATCTGGTCCTCGATGGCGGTGTTCGCGCTGTCGCCGGCGGTCAGGTTGCGTGACAGCAGCACGCGGCCTGTTGCCACGCTTTGCAGCTCGAGCATGATGTCGCCGCTGCGCGGCCCGGGCAGGACATCGAATACGAAGCTGGCGGCGTCGGTAACTGGATCGGGCGGGCTGTCGGCATCACGGCCGATGAAATTGATGGTGTCGAAGCCGCTAAGGCCGGCGCGCAGCGATGCGGCGACACGGCGAGCCACGTCGCTGTCGGCCTTGATGGCGATGTAGACCTGGGGAAGGTTTTCAACCGGAGGCGCTGCAATGCTGGCGGTCGCCACCGCGGTCTCGACCGCCGTGTCGCCGCCGGTCAGCAACACCACGCTGCCCTGACGAAGGATCAGCACACCCAGCATGAGGATGACCAGCGCGATCGCCAGCCAGAAGAACTGCAAATGGCGCTGCAGCGAAGGTGCAGCAGGGGCGACGGCTGGAACGCTCAGCAATGCAGCCGGATGTGTCCGGTTGCGGGCATCTTCCGGCGATCCGGGCGGGGCGTTTGTCGCCTCCTCTGTCGCCGGCTGCGGCTTGCTCTTTGCCTCCACCTCCGCCGGCAAGCGAATGGCATTGAGTTCGTAGGATGGAACATAGCCGCCGCGCGGAATGGCGATGCGGACCGGTTCGGCAACGCCCTCATTGGCGAAATACTGCTGCAGAAGCTCGCGCAGCCTGCCGGCCTGCACCCGCACCACCGCATCGGTCGACGGATCGAAATCGCCGTCCTTGCCGAAGACGTCCATCGCTATGGAGAAGCCCTTGAGCCGGTCGGCTTCGCCTGCCTGCTCGCGCTCGACGAGATAGCGGAGCAGCTTGCGCGCGCGCTCGGATCGTCCGAACGTTTCGCTGGCAAGCAATCGCTCCAGCGTTTCGCGCACTGCGGGGGCGGCAGGCGTGGTATGCTGCAAGTGTCGATCCCTTCGAATTCGGCACAGGTTGAGGTACAATCATATAGCGCTGGCGGCGCCTTACAAGCGTGTGCTTATGGTGCGATAGCGTACCCACCGGATAAAAGTCCGGTGGGCCGATGGCGCGAGTCTGGCAGTCTCGGCTAGCCGAGCTTTCGGCCGACGATGCGGTTGGCGGCCGAAACCACGGCTTCGAGCGAGGCGGCGACGATGTTGGTGTTGATGCCGGCGCCGAACAGCTTGCCGCCCGGATATTCCATCTCGACATAGGAAATGGCCGAGGCATTCGAGCCGCGCTGCATGGAATGCTCGGAATAATCCAGCACCGACATCGGCACCCCGACATGGCGCGACAGCGCATCGACGAAGCCGTCGATCGGGCCGGTGCCGGTGCCTGATATGGTCACCTCCTTGCCTTTGTCGAGGATCACCGCCTCGACCACGCGCCGGCCCTTGACCTCGGTGTCGGGGTAGGTGTGGTGGTCGAGGAACTTCAGCCGCGCGCCGGGCTGGTCGACATAGGTGTCGAGAAAGCGCTCGTAGATGCGCCTGGCCGGCACTTCCTTGCCTTCGGCGTCGGTGATCGCCTGGATGGCCTGGCTGAACTCGATCTGCAGGTTGCGCGGCAGGTTGAGGCCGTAATCCGCATGCAGCACATAGGCGATGCCGCCCTTGCCGGACTGCGAGTTGATGCGGATGATGGCTTCATAGCTGCGGCCGACATCGGCCGGGTCGATCGGCAGGTAGGGCACCTCCCAGTGCGGCGTGTTGGCCTTGCGCAGCGCCTTCATGCCCTTGTTGATGGCGTCCTGGTGCGAACCGGAAAAAGCGGTGTAGACGAGCTCGCCGACATAGGGATGGCGCTCGGGGATCTTCAGCTGGTTGGAGTATTCGTAGACGTCCTTCATGCGGTTGATGTCGGAGCAGTCGAGCTTGGGATCGACGCCTTGCGTGTACATGTTGAGCGCCAGCGTGACGATGTCGACATTGCCGGTGCGCTCGCCGTTACCGAACAGCGTGCCTTCGACGCGGTCGGCGCCCGCCATCAGGCCGAGTTCGGTGGTGGCGATGCCGGTGCCGCGGTCATTGTGCGGGTGCAGCGAGATCAACAGGTTCTCGCGATTGTCGAGATTGCGGCACATCCATTCGATGCGGTCGGCATAGATGTTGGGCGTCGACATCTCGACCGTGGAGGGCAGGTTGATGATCAGCTTGTTTTCCGCCGTCGGCCTGACGATCTCGGTGACCGCGTTGCAGATCTCCAGCGCCACTTCGAGCTCGGTGCCGGTAAAGCTCTCCGGCGAGTATTCGAAACGGTAGCCGCCGCCGGCCTTCGCCGCCATGTCGGTGATCATCTTGGCCGCATCGGTGGCGATCCGCTTGATGCCGGCGACGTCCTTCTCGAAGACGACGCGGCGCTGCAGCTCGCTGGTCGAGTTATAGAAATGGACGATCGGGTTGGTGGCGCCCTTCAGCGCCTCGAAAGTGCGGGTGATCAGTTCCGGCCGGCACTGTACCAGCACCTGCAGCGAGACGTCGGCGGGCACGTTGCCTTGTTCGATGCACCAGCGGGCGAAATCGAAGTCGGTCTGCGAGGCCGACGGGAAGCCGATCTCGATCTCCTTGAAGCCCATGTCGAGCAGCAGGGCGAACATGCGCGCCTTGCGTTCCTGGCCCATCGGATCGATCAGCGCCTGGTTGCCGTCGCGCAGGTCGACCGAGCACCAGATCGGCGCCTTGTCGATCACTTTCGAAGGCCAGGTGCGATCGGCAAGGCCGACGGTCGGATAGGGTTGGTATTTGCGGGCAGCGTCCGGCATGCCCCTCGCGGGCTTGGTGGTTTCCTCTACATTCAGACGGATATCTTCTCGTGCGTTCATCATCTTTTCTCCCGGCGGCTCACGGATCCAGCTTCAGGCGGATTGGTGGCGAGCGGCGCCTTTACCAGAATTTCGTTCGCTTGATGTGACGTGCCAATTTGCAGACTGGCCAAGGAGCGTGCGCGTGCGCGGCGAATTCGACCGCCGGGCGCTCCTTCAGCGAACCCGGCGATCGCCGATAAGGCCGAGAGGCAGCAGGGTGGAGGCAAGCGCGCGAACGGTCTGGCCGGCAATGCCGGTCGGACGGGACGCAAAAGAGGTGGCGCGCGGGCTCATGGCGGTTTTCATACAGGAGCGGGCAAAGCGAGGCAAGTGGGAGCACGCGCCGTCGGCTTGGGGCTTCTCGATGCCAGAGAAATCAATCAAGCGGATGACCGATGCCGGCGCTGCCCTTCACGCAGGGCGGCGCAAACCTGTCGCGATTGTCCGGGGTAGCCACATTTTGTTCTTGCTTTGTGCCGGCAGCTATGCTACTAATCTGGGTATGGTGCTAATTGGCTCCAACGACCCGCCTCCCGAGGCGGGTTTTTTATTTTCGGCGTCATGCTTCGAGGACTACCCTATCGTCCCATCCGGCCGCTCCTTCCAGAGCACCGGAATCCGGTCCAGGAGGAAAGACATGGACACGCCCGATCCCATCCGCCGCTTTGTCGAAGCCACCAATGCCAGCGACACCGAAGCCTTCCTGGACAGTTTCACGCCGGATGCCTTTCTGAGCGACTGGGGCCGGTCGTTCCGGGGCCGCGAGCAGATTGCGCGCTGGAACCAGTCGGACAATATCGGCGTGCAGTCCAGGTTCAGCATCCTCGGCATCGCAGCAGCGGACGGCACCTGCCGGGTTCGCATCGCCGTCGAAGGCAACGGTTTCAACGGCGAGGGCGATATGGTCTTCACGCTGGATGGCGAGCGTATATCGAGCCTGGTGATCAGCTGACGCAGCCCAGCTGGTCTTTACTCCCGCAGGCTTCTCGCCACCAGCCGCGCCACGCTTGGGCCGACCAGAAGCACGATCAGGAAGCGTGCCGATTGCAGCGCCATGACGAAGGAGATGTCGACATGCTGCGCGGCGGCGGCGATGATGGCGACGCTGTCCATGCCGCCCGGGCTGGTTGCCAGATAGGCGGTCAGCGGATCGATGCCGAGCAGGCGGCTGATCAGGAAGGCGAGGCCGCCGCAAAAGCCGATCAGGGCAATGATCGAGCCGACGATCTGCGGCAGCGCGCGGGCCGCGTGGCGCAAAATGGCCCTGGTGAAATTCAGGCCGATGCTCCAGCCGATCGTCGTATAGCTCAAGGCAAGCAGCCAGGGCGGCAACTGCATGGTCACGCCGAGCCCAAGATGGATCACAGTGCCGAAAATGAAGGTGCCGAGGAAGAACGGCGACGGCAGCCGGAAAATCTTGCCGGCGAGGCCGCCAACCAGCGCCACGCCGAAAGTCGCGGCTAAGCCTTGCGGGTCGACCGGTGGGAACCAGACGATGGCCGGCACCTCGATGCCCGAGGTGTCGACCCAGAGCTTGGCCACCAGGGCTGCCGTCATCGAGACGCAGATGACGCGCAGATAAAGCATGAAGGCGACGAGGCGCTGGTCGGCGCCGAAGGCACCGGCCATCAGCACCATGGCGGTGGCGGCGCCCGGCGACGAGCCCCAGACCGCGGTGGTGCCGGGCAGGATGCGCCAGCGGCTGATCAGCCAGCCGAGCAGGCTGGATGCCGCGACCGTCGCCATCACGACGCCAAGGAACAGCGGCCATTCCTTGTAGAAGACGGGAAAGATATCGGCCGAGATGGAACTGGCGACCAGGCAGCCGACGATCGCCTGGGCTGAGCCGAACAGAACCCGCGGCACGCGCACCGTGGCGCCGTTGGTGCCGGCGACGATGGCCGCCAGCATCGGTCCGATCAAGAGCGCGGCCGGCAGGGCGGCGAGTTCCAGCGCGCCGGCAAACAGCACCGAGACCACCACCAGGACCGGCCACTGCCAGGCCTTGTGGATCCGCGCCAGGTGCTCGATGGCCGGCGGGTTCGGGGAAGAATCCATAGATGGGCTCTTAGACCGGCCGCGAAAAAATGCGAACCCTTTTTGCGGGGTTGGCCTTGGGTGACGACTGCACTAGGGCTTCTGTGGCGATCCTTCGCGCCCCCCTCTGTCCTGCCGGACATCTCCCCCACGAGGGGGGAGATCGGCTGTTCCAGGGCCCCGCTCATTCCTGTGGCGTTTGGCGATTGGCGAAAGCCGAGATGACGGACAATCTCCCCACTTGAGGGGGAGATGGCCGGCAGGCCAGAGGGGGGCGCTGTCCCGCCGGCCTCTCCCTCTATTCCGCCTTCACCGGCAAGCCGAACCCGCCAACAGGATGCGTCTCCACCTGGAACTCGAACCCGGCGATGATCGGCCGTGCCTTGGCGATTGCCGCCTGGACTTCGGGCAGCTGCAGCGAAGCTTTGTGGCTTTCGGCGTCGGTCCACACTTCGGTCACCCAGATCGCGTCGGCATCGGCCGGGTCGGTGGCAATGATGTAGTTCAGGCAGCCGGGCATGGCGCCGGTGCTGGCGAGCAGGATATCCATCATTGCGTCACGCTGGCCGCGCATCGCCCGCATCTTGCCGATCAGTCCGTACATTCGCTTTGCTCCGTTGAGATGACGCAACCAGGAGTATGCAGTTCGCCGTCTACGGCATCAACTGCCCGCCATTGACCTCGATCACCTGGCCGGTGATGTAGCCGCTCAACAGATCGGAGGAGAGGAACAGATAGGCGCCGACGCAGTCCTCGGCCGTGCCGGCGCGGCCCTGCGGGATGGTGGCGATCATGCCTTTCATCTGGTCGTCGGTCGAGTAGCGTTCGTGGAAAGGGGTGGCGATAGTGCCGGGCGCCACTGCGTTGACGCGGATGTTGAAGCCGATCAGCTCCTTGGCCATGCCGCGCGTGACGTTGGAGACGAAGGCCTTGGCCGAGCCGTAAAGGCCGGCGCCGCCACCGGCGCCGTTGCGTGCGGCGATCGAGGAGGTGTTGACGATGAAGCCGCCCTGCCGCTTCAGCCATGGGATCGCCTTGCGCGAAGCTGTCAGCACGGAGCGCGCGTTGAGGTCCATCACCGCGTCGTAATGCGCCTCGGTCTGCTCGGCATAGGGCACGCGGCCGAGCATGCCGCCGGCATTGTTGACGAGGCCGTCGAGCCGGCCGAAATGTTGCGCACTGTCCTCGACAACGCGCTCGACATCGGCAGGGATCGAGAAATCGCCCTGGGCGAGGAACACGTCGCCTGCGCCGTTGCGAATGGTCGCGGCCAGGTTTTCGGCAGCCGTACGGCTCGAATTGTAGTGCAGCGCGACGCGGCATTTCTGCGCGGCGTAGGCAAGTGCAAGCGCCGCGCCGATGCCGGTCGAGGCGCCGGTGACCAGCACCGCCTTTCCGGCAAGGTCGGGGATGACCAGAGAGGGGCTGACAAGGGTGGTGGTGGCTGGCACGTCTATTCCTCCGGGGGACTCTGCCTGCTCTTCGTAGGCCCTCGCAGTCCTCGCATTCAAGTCCGTAAAAGTTTAGAGCGGTTCACTGTTTCACGACCGCTCCCTCTTTGTCTTGACGCAATTCCGGACGGAAAACCGTTTTCACACTTTTCCTGGAATTGCCCTATGGCCTGAGATAGGCGTAGCCCTGGCGTTGCAATTCGGCGAGCTTGACGACGCCGCCCCTGTCGGCTGCATGGAAGCCGTCGAGCAGGTCGGCCAGGCCGATATCCATGCCGTGCATGGTGTTGGCGCAAGCGTGCGGGCTGAGTCCGTCCTGGACAAGCCCGGCGAACCGCCCGGAAATGGCGGCGGATATGCCCTTCGACTTGAAGGCGGCAAGTGCTGGGCCGTGCACGACAAGCGCGATGTCGGCATTGCCGTCGGTGCCTTCGAAGTGGTTCTTGATGTTGCCGAGCACGAAATTGACCTTGTCGAGGTCGCTGAGGTGATAGGCGACCTTTTGCCTTTCCTCTTCGACGGCCTTGACTTCAATGGCTGCCGCCTTGATCGGGCGCAGCCCGAAAAGCCCGGCAACTCCGGCAAGACCGACGCGGAAAATATCGCGGCGTCGCATGGCTTCATCTCCCATTTGGCCGGCCGGCGCAAATTGCGTGGCCTCGGCCGCGATCCTAGCATAAATTGACGCCACGTCTTGTCGGGGCAATGGAGGGGTAGCATGACGTCGAGGACCATAATGGGGACCATGATGGGCGCCGGGCTCGGGGTTGCCTTGCTTGCCGCCGTCGCCGGCTCTGCTTTCGCCGATGACACGCTCAAACTCACCGAGCTCAGCCCCGACGGCAAGGACGCCTGTTTCGGCCGCGTCTACGACGCCGCGCATCTCAAGTCGCATCCGCAGCAGAAGGTGACGCGCATCTTCTTCTATTACGGCCGCGATCCGGTCAGCCGGCCGAACGAGGAGCCAAGCACCGGCATCGATTCCTCCTACAATGGCTTCATGGCGACGACGGTGCGCGGCGCCGAGGCGCCTGAATGGCTCGGCGGCTGGTGCAGCCACGAGTCGGAGGACGGCAAGACCGGCCCGATCCGCTGCGGCATGGACTGCGATCGCACCATGGCTTCGCTGAAGGTCGACGACAAAGGCCGGCTGATTGTCTCGGACGTGCAGCCCGACCTCTATCTCGACGCCGGCTCGGAAGACGAGCTCGGCAAGGCGGAGTACGAAAGGCAGGCGCTGGGCAAGGACGATAACGGCTTCAGGCTCGACCCGATGCCAGCCGCCACCTGCAAGGCGGAGTTCGCGCGCATCGACCCGATCGACCCGGCCCTTGGCCCGCCATTGCGCGAGCGACTGAAGCCGGACCAGGCCTTCTGCTACGGACGCGACTACGACGCCGCGCATCTCGGCTCGCATCCCGATCAGCTGACCCAGTCGATCAGGGTTTTCCGCGGACCGGTCGAGCTGGCGTCTTTCGCCAAGGAGGGCGATCCGGCCAATTGGCCAAGCGGCGCCGACATCGCCGTTTCGGTTACCACGCGGCAGAAATCGGCCAAGGTCACGCAGGTCTACAACTGCCAGGGCGAGGGCGACCAGTGGCGCTGCGCGGCGAGCGCGAAGACGGGTGTTGCCTCCTGCGACATCGCGCAAAAGGAGGTCTTCCTTCGCCGCGGCGCCAACGGCACGATGATGCTGGCCAACCCGAACAGCGGCCTGCCGATCGTCGATCTGTGCTCGAAAGCGGCGGCAGGCGACACAATGTCCGACGACAAGGTCTACCGGCTGCAGCCTGTGCAGCAGGCTGCCTGCGGGCTTTGAGCACTTGAGAACCGCGATGCCGGCAGGACAG